>NZ_SLXS01000003.1:33688-387945 GCF_004340785.1 Tumebacillus sp. BK434
CATCCTCTCCAGTTTCACAAATAAAAAAGTATGGGGGTGACATTCATGGAGCGCAACATCAAAATCACCGTAACTATCGAATTCTAGAACTTATCCTCTCCAGTTTCACAAATAAAAAAGTATGGGGGTGACATTCATGGAGCGCAACATCAAAATCACCGTAACTATCGAATTCTAGAACTTATCCACTTCGGTTTACAAATAAAAAAGTACGGGGGTGACATTCATGGAGCGCAACGTTAAAATCACCATCACCATCGAGTTCTAATTTTCGAAGATCAAGCGTGCTAACATAACTCATCTGGAGGTGTTTACACATGGAACGCAACTGGTCCATCGGCATCACCATCACGTTCGAGTTCTAAGCACCATTAAAACGCCTTCTCCTTAGGAGAAGGCGTTTTTCGCATGAGCGCTTACACGTTGGAATTGTCGTCGTAGTCAGCGCGAAATCCGTCTTTGGCGGCGAGCGGCTGACCGTTGCCGTCCTCATCGCGGCGGCCGGTGTTCACGCCTTGCTGCAGCTGGCCTTCCAGCTCTTCCACCTTGTTTTGCATGCCCTCTTCCTGCGCAGCCTGGCGGGCTGCATCGAGCCCTTTTTCGATCGCATTTTGATTCTCTTCCACTTTGTCGTCCCCCCATCGGTTTTTATAGGTAAAACTCTCATCGGTCGCCGCTTCAAACTCTGCCATCAGGGCATTTCGGATGCCGTCTCGTTCTGCCATCGCTGCATCCTCCTAGGTAAAATACTCAATTTTGGCCTGTGGAAAGTATTCCTCAATCAGTCCGCGAAGATGCAGATTCAGCCGATCCGCATCACTCCCCTGATAGACCCACTTGCCACGTCCGTATTTCCCGTACTTGTATTTGCGCTGCTCTTCGTCCATCTCCAGCTTCGTCGCCGGGTAATTTTGCAAAATGATCCGCTTCGCCGCCGCCGTGAAGCGGTGCTGGATCAGCTCGAACGTCAAGTTTTGCTTCGCTTCCGGGATCAACTCCCGACTCAGGCGCTCAAACAGCTCCGCATACCCGGCTTCCCAGCCTTCGTAGATGATCAACGGGGCGACGATAAAGCCCAGCGGATAGCCCGCTTGCGCCACTTTGCCGGCCGCTGCGATCCGCGAATCAAAGGGGGCGACGCCCGGCTCAAAATTTTTGATCACATACCGCGAATTGATCGAAAAGCGGAAGCGCGTTTTGCCGTTGTGCTTGGCGTCGAGCAACTGCTCCACATCGTCGTATTTGGTGACAAAACGCAACTGGGCGAGCTCCTGCTCTCCCATGAATTCGATCATCCGCTTCAAATTGCCGGTCAGATGCTCCACCGCGATCGGATCGGACGTGCAGGCCGCTTCAAACGTCGTCGTCTCCGGCGCCCGCTCGTCGATATACGTTTGCGCGTTGTCGAGGATCTCGTCGATGTTCACATAGACCCGCACGTACGGCTTCTTGCCCATCGTCGTCTGCAGGTAGCAATAATGGCAATGTCCCGGACAGCCGGTCGACACCGGCAAGGCAAAGTCGGCCGACGGCTTTGAGGTGTCCAGCTTCATCGTGCGTTTGACGCCGACGACCAGCGTGCGTTTGGCGTTGGCATACGCTTGGGACGGCGTATCGCCCGGAATCCCGGTCACACGGTTGTGGGAAGAGGTGACTTTGATCGGGACGCCGCTGTCTTTCAAACGGCGGTACAGGCGGTCACCGACCGGGTAGTCCAGCGCCTTCGGTTCAAAGAAGACCAGATCAGGCTCAAAACGCGTCATCAATAAAACTCCTTTGCTCTAAAAATACAGCCCGTGCATGGCGATCCCGAGCGCGATGCCGTACGCCGCCCCGCCTGCCACTTCGATCGGATGGTGGCCGAGCAGCTCTTTGAGCTGCTTTTTCTTGCGCCGCAACTGCCGGCGGGAAAATTCCGGATCATCCGTTTCGATATGCTGGTCAAACGCCGTTTCCAGATCATTGATCGCGATCGCCTGCTCGCCGGCATGGCGGCGGATGCCCATCGCGTCGTACATCACGATCAAGCCTAAGATGATCGCCAAGGCGAAAAACGCCGAATCCAGCCCCTCCTGATAGCCCACCGCAGAGGCCAGCGCCGTCACCCCTGCGGAGTGCGAACTCGGCATGCCACCCGTGCCGACGACACGTTTCCAGTCCCATTCCCGGTGAAAGAGAAAATGCAGGGGAATCTTGATCAACTGAGCTGTCACGATCGCCGTGAGTGCCGCGAGGAGCGGATAATTGTTCAAAACGCCCAACGAGAACGTCACCCCTTTCCCCACGTAGTATGAGCAAAATAAAAAAAATCCCTCATCCGAACGGATCAGGGATTGGTGAGTCGTAAACTTACCAGTTATGAATCTCGTCGACCGTCTTGCGGTCGAGCTTCTTGATCACGGCGACAAGCAGGTCTGCCGCCTGCTCCCAGTCTTTTTTGGACAGGAGTGCCGTGTGCGAGTGAATGTAGCGGGTCGCAAAGCCCAGCGCGATCGTCGGCACGCCGTGGTTGGAGATGTGGAATTTGCCGCCGTCCTGGCCGCCGCCGGTCAGGGCATCGACTTGCAGGTTGATGCCGAGCTCTTTCGCCGTGTCGTGCACGAGGTCGCGCAGCGGCACGTTCGGGATCATCGAGGTGTCGTAGATGAAGCTGAGCGGGCCGTCGCCGAGGTTGCAGGACTGCTGGTAGCCTTCGAAGCCCGGCGTGTCGTACGCGACGCCAACGTCAAGCGCGAAAGCGATGTCCGGCTGGACGAGGTTGGCGAGCACGCCTGCGCCGCGCAGTTGGATCTCTTCCTGCACGGTCGCACCGCCAAACAGGATGTTCGGGTGGGACTCGTTCTGCAGACGGCGCAGCACTTCCACCGCCAAGCCGCAGCCTGCGCGGTTGTCGAGCGCTTTGCCGACCCAGACGTCGCCGCCCCGCATCGTGGTAAACTCGGAGATCGGCACGATCATGTCGCCCGGGCGGATGCCCATCTCTTCGACTTCCTCTTTGGAGGTCGCGCCGACGTCGATGAACATCTCCTTAAAGTCGAGCACGCGCTCGCGGTCTTTCGCAGCGAGGGTGTGCGGCGCTTTCGAGCCGACGATGCCGAGCACTTCACCGGTGCGGGTCTTGATCTTCACGCGCTGCGCCAGTACGACGTGCGCCCACCAGCCGCCCATCGGCTGGAAGCGCAGGAAGCCCTTCGGCGTGACATATGTAACCATCCAGCCGATTTCATCGAGGTGGCCGGCAAACATGATCTTCGGCCCGTTTGCATCCCCGGTCTTCTTGCCGACGATGCCGCCCAAGCGGTCGGTGATGATCTCATCGGAAACGGGAGTCAGCAGTTCGCGCATCTTGTTGCGCACTTCGCGCTCAAAGCCCGGAATGCCGTCCGCATCGCAGAGTTCTTTTATCATCTTGGTCTGTTCATCCATCTGAAAAAGCCCCCTTTTTCTTGTCTTTTCCCATGTAACGCACTACCTCATAGTATCATGTCCGAAATCGTTTCGGAAAGCAAAATTATAACCTGCGCGCCTTCTTTTTATGTTAAACTAGAAATCGTAGTTCTACTATTCTAAATTTGATAACATTTACATATTGTGCGTTTCCCGCACTCTATCTTCCAAAAAAAGATCTTCCAGCTTGCCGTCAAGCACCCGGGCCAGTTCAAACGCCACGCGAAGCGAAGGTGCGTGTTTCCCGCGTTCGATGTTGGCGAGGTAGGCACGTGTGATGCCAACCGCTTCTGCCAGTTGTTCCTGCGTCATCCGTTTTCCTTTCCGTGCATTGATCAGCCTCTGCCGTGCGCGCAATTCGGTCGTCATCGGAAAACACACCTCCAAAGTGTTGTGCTTATCTCGCACTTCTTACAAACTATCATACGTTTTCCGCTTAACTCCTGTCAATAAATAAGTGCGCAAGGCGCACGGTTTTTATTCCGCACAACGAATGATAAGATGAAAGACAGCACTCGATCAAGAGAAGGTGAACAGAGCCATGGGTTTTCCGCAGCGTTTGAAAGAGCTCCGCAAAAGCAGAAAGCTGTCCCAGGAAACGCTGGGCAGGGAGGTCGGCATCGACCGCACCTCGATCTCGCATTACGAAAACAGCGAAGAAAACGACGAGCGCATCCCGCGCCTTGACACCTTAAAGAAGATCGCCGATTTCTTCGACGTCACCTACGACTATCTCCTCGGCCGCACCGATGAGCCGCTGGTCAAAGAAGACCCCGCCCTGTACAAAGTCACACCGGCGGCGCAAGTCGAGTACCCGGAGGAGATCCGCCATTTCCTCCTCACCCTCCCGGACATGCTCCTGCAGGTCCCGAACGAGGAGCGCGAGGCTGTGATCCGCGAGCTCGAACAGACTGTACAACACCGCATCCCAAACAACAAGACGCGCTCCTGATGAGCGCGTCTTTGTTCGTTTCTTATGCAGCTTGTCCGTTTTTGCGGAACTTTAAATAGCTTTCTGCGAGGAACAGATTGACCATCCAGCAGGACCAGACAGCGATGACGTAGGCGGTGACGTATTCGAAGCCGAAGCCTTTTTCCAAGACGAGGTTGATCACATACAGCGAGTTGTTGGCCAGGGTGATCGCGTAACTGCGGATCATCCAGCGGCGGTGCGCTGCGACCTGGCGCTTACGGATCGTGGTGTACGCCTTCAGCGTCGTGTACAGCCAGACGGCGCTCAGCACGAAGAAGCCGGCCGTTGCCACGATTCCGCCGGTCGCATGCAGCGCGACGTACAGCGCGGGCAGGATGTTCAGCAGAATCGACCCGATGTACACCTTGCCGATCAGCCGGTGCAGCCCCGGACGCTTCACGCGGATCTTTTTCACGAAGCCTAAGGGGCCGGCCAGAATCGCCGTCACCGCCAGAATGATGTGCACACGGATCAGCACCGTCCACACATCCCGGTTGAAATCTTCCCCGATCGTCTTGTTCAATAGAAACTTTGAAAATTCCGGATCGGTCATAAAGTTTTTCGTCAACGTATGCAGCGCCCACATCAGCGCGATAAAAAACAGCGGATAAATCAGCCAGGAACCTTTTGTACGCATGCGGCGGGTCGTACCCCTTTCCCTAAAACTCCACCTTCATACATACCACTTTACAATGCGTTCTGGCAAGGCTCATGACCGAATTCTCCTCATTTCGTCACAGGAGCGAGCGCCGCCTGGCGGAGCGCACAGGTGAAAAACTGCGGCTCCTGCTTCTGCCCCGGCTCGTAATAGGTGACCAGCAAATGCGCTTCTCCCGGCTCAAACGCCATCCCCTTTTCGTCGAGCAACTGGAACGGCACCGTCTCGAGCAGGCAATGCTTATGCATCTCCTGCTCCGTAAGCCCGAGTTTCACCCACGACTCCCCGAGCAGCTCCGGCGCGCTGATCAGTGCCTGAATGTACTGCTGCGCATCCGCTTTTTCCAGCGTCCGCTCCCACCAGATGCCGCGCGGCTTGTTTTTGAAGCCGATCAGATAGTCGACCTTCATCAGGCCGAGCACCACGTCTTCCCGCTTCAGCCCGCGCACCTGCAAAAAGGCCAGCAGGCGGCGGAACAGGTCTTCCACCTGATGCCCGATGCGGTTCCAGCCCTGCTCTTCCCAGTAGTCGCCAAAGTCCTGGAAGAAATCGAACGCCGACGGAAACTCCTCCGCCACCAGATAGCGCACCGTGCGGTTGGTGCGATGCGCATTCCAATACTTCTCCAGCACATCTTCCACCCGCTTGATCCGAATCACATCGTCAAACGGCAGCACCTCGTTGCTCAAGATCTCATACGGCGCTTTCTCCATGAACTTGTAGCCGTACTTGTCCGCATCCAGCCGCACTCCGACCCCGCGCAGCATCTTCAAGAAGCCGAGCTGCAGCTCCTCGACCTCCAGCGCGAACACATCGTTGAACGTCTTCTTAAACGACGCATAGTCCTCCTGCGGGAGCCCTGCGATCAAGTCGAGATGCTGATCGATCTTGCCGGTCGCTTTCACGCCGAGCACCGTGCGGGTCAGTTTCTCCCAGTTTTGCTTGCGGTTGACGATCTCGTTGGTCACGTCGTTGGTCGACTGCACGCCGATTTCAAAACGGAACAGCCCCGGCGGCGCATGTTCAGCCAAAAATTCCACCACGCGCGGCTTCAAAATGTCGGCGGTGATCTCGAATTGGAACACCACGTCCGGGTGCGTCCGGTGCAGCTCGATCAGATACTCGAAGATCTGCAACGCATAGCGCATGTGGATGTTAAACGTCCGGTCGACAAACTTCACCGTCTTCACGCCGCCTTCGACCAGCCGCTGCAAGTCGCGCTTGGTGCGCTCGATGTCAAAATAGCGCACGCCCGTCTCGATCGAAGACAAGCAATAGGAACAGGAGAACGGACAGCCCCGCGATGCTTCAAAATAGACCACGCGATTGACCAGCGTCGGGATGTCTTCCTCCGAAAAAGGCGACGGGATTTCGTCCAGCTCCAATTTGTCACGGAAGAACGTACGCTTCGGTCTCCCTTCCCCGTCGCGGTAGACGATCCCCTGCACCGTCTCCAGATTGCCGTTGCTGCTGAACTCCTGCAGCAGGTGGTGGAACGTCTTCTCCCCTTCGCCGATGACGATCGCATCGGCCGCTTCGATCCGCTTCATCCACGCTTCCGTGTCGTAGGAGACTTCCGGACCGCCGAGCACAATTTTCACGTCGGGCAGCACTTTGCGCAGCATTTCGATGATCGGAATCGTCTCTTCGATGTTCCAGATATAGCACGAGAAGCCGATCACATCCGGCTTGCGCTTGTAAATGTCGGCGACCACGTTCATCGGCTGGTCTTTGATCGTGTATTCACACAGATCGAGATCCGGAAAATCCGGCTCTGCGTACGCCCGCAAGTAGCGCAGCGCGAGCGATGCATGTATGTATTTGGCGTTCAATGTAGCGAGTACGATTTTCATTTCTTGCCTCCGCGAACTCATAGTGTAACAACGCATATCATATCGTGATACAGAAATGCAGTTTTGACAAGGAGGAGTCTGATGATCAACGTCATCCCGATCCAATTTGGTGAACGCATCGCGCTTGGGATCTCGGTCACGCTGCCCAAAACCAATCTCGTGATGGTCACGACTGAAAAAGGGTATATCATGTGCGGCGCACTCGATGTCGGGCTGCTCAATGAAAAACTGGCCAGCCGCGGCATTATCGCCGGCCGTGCGGTCGGCGTGAAAACGCTCGACGAGCTGCTCGCAGCACCACTGGAATCGACCACGCTCAAAGCGCAGGAATTGGGCATCGTCCCCGGCACGGTCGGCCGGGATGCGATCACCCTCCTGCTCGAACTCGACGAGACACAGCATCCGGCGCCGTAATATATACCTTTCCCCACAAAGGATACACAGAAACACCCCCTGCTTTCGCGGGGGGTGTTGTTGTTAATTGCTCAGCTCATCCAGACGGATCGCCCGGTTATGCACCGTATGGCTCCACGTTTTGTTGTTTTTCGTAAAGAATGCAACAAGCGTGATCGGGAACCAGGAGATCAGG
Source organism: Tumebacillus sp. BK434 (assembly GCF_004340785.1). NCBI lineage: Bacteria > Bacillati > Bacillota > Bacilli > Caryophanales > Alicyclobacillaceae > Tumebacillus > Tumebacillus sp. BK434. The sequence goes on from NZ_SLXS01000003.1 coordinate 41,209, forward strand.
AAGATCGGATAGATGATCAAGGCGGCGTAGGCTCGCCAATTCGCCTTCTCCAGCCACATCGAAAGCGGCAATTGAGCATAGAGCAACGCATTGATCAGCACCCAATATTCGGTCGGCAGCAGAACGCGCTGCACATCGGTGACCGCCCACCAGGACGGCATGACCAGCTGCAGGTACAGGATGATCGAAGTGAGGAGAATGATCAACAGACGCATCGGCTGGAACAGGTAGAGCGCCGCATCGAGCATCGCCCAGTTGCGGTTCTTGATGCTCTTGCCAAGCAGCGGCCAGAAATAGCGGGATGCGCAGTCGAAGTGACCCTGCATCCAGCGCAGGCGCTGGTTCCATGATGCTTTCATCGTGTTCGGCTTCTCGTCGTATACTTTGGCGTCGTGCGCCCAGGTCGGGTAGATCCCGCGCTGTACGCAGCGAGCGGTAAACTCCACGTCTTCCGTCAAGGAGTGAGCGCCCCAGCCCATTTCCTTGAGCAGGTCGGTGTCGATGCAGATCCCCGTGCCGCCCAGAGCGTTGGACAGGCCGAGGTTGTAGCGCGCGAGTTGCCACATGCGGTTGGTGAAGTAGTAAGAGATCGCCATGGAGACAGAAATCCAAGAGTCATTCGGGTTCTTGGTGTCGAGGTAGCCTTGGATGACCCGGTCGCCGCGCATCAGCTTCTCGTTCATGTGAATCAAGAAGTCTTTGGCTGCCAGGTTGTCAGCGTCAAACATGACAACAGCATCGTATTGTTTCTCCTGCTCCCACAGACGCTCCAGCATCCACTCAATCGCAAAGCCTTTGCCGCGCTTCGTGTCGTCGAAGCGTTCAAAAGCGATGGCACCGGCATTTCGCACGATCTCCGCCGTGTTGTCGGTACAGTTGTCACAGATGACAAAGATATCGTAGAGCTCTTTCGGATAATCCAGACGCTGCAGGTTCTCGATCAGGGGTTCAATAACCTCTGCTTCGTTGTGCGCCGCGACGAAGATCGCAAAGGACTTCGCCGGAGCATGGGTAATCGTATCTTTCGGCTTGCGAATGCCGAAAAGGGACACGCCAACCTGATAAGCACTTAAAGCACCCGTCAAACCTTGAAGTGCAATAAACGCACCGTCCGTCAGAGTTCCTAATATGCTCATGTATGTTTCCCTCACTTTTTCTAGCTCTTGTACACAGACATGTAGCAAGCACATCTGAGTACACATGCTAACCTACTATAACAGATATGCCAGAGCAGGACAAGTATACGCAGATCATAATAATTTTCCTGTACAGTTCGCAATAAAATATATAAATTCCTGCAAAATTCTTGCAAAAACGAAGGAGGAGGTGAGCATCACTTGCTTCCTGTCAAACAACTGCTCGAAACCCACTGGCAGCTCGCCGTGGAAAAGGTGACGGCAGTCGGACCCGTCTGGCGCATCGAGACGGTGCAAGGCGATTTTTGCTTCAAGCGCGGCAAGCATGGGCTGGGCCGCCTGTTCTTCGATTATCATGCGATCGAATACCTCTGGAAGCAAGGTTTCACCGGCACGCCCCGGCTGATCCCCACCGTGTACGGCAACCCGATCATCGAGACCGAACACGGCCACTTCTTCCTGACCGCGTGGGTCGGCCGCCCGCTCGATGCCTCGGCGCATTCCGAGTGGAAGACGGCAGCAGCCGCGCTGGGCGGATTTCATCACGCTTCCAAAGGCGTCACCTTCCCGCCGGTCGCCAAACCCCAGTCCTTCTCTGGAAAATGGACCCGGCGCTTTGCAGAACGGACGGAGGAACTGCAGGCGTTTCTGGGCGGACTCTCGGCCTCCCGCAATGAATTCGAAGCAAGGATCAAGCAAGACAGCGCGCAGATTCTCGCTCAGGCGGCAGAAGCTGCCCAGCGGCTGCAAGCTTCCGCCTATGAGCGGCTGGTGCGCGAAGTGGAGGCCGTGCCGATGCTGGTGCACGGCAACATCAAGGCGGAAAACTTCTCCGTCGAGAACAGCGGCGCCGTCGCCCTCATAGATTTCGACAGCTTCCGGCTCGATGTGCCCGTGCAAGACCTCGCCAACCTGTTCCAAAGCGTCCTGCCTGCCTGCAGTTGGTCGCCCGATGCCGCGCTGGACGTGTTTCACGCGTATCAGACCGGGCGGCGTGTCGATCCGGCGGAGATCCCCGTGCTGCTCGCCTTCTTGTCGTTTCCGCACAGCGTGTACAAGGAAATCCACAAGTACACCACCCAGCCGGACCGGCCGCTCGCCAAATGCATGCGCAAATGGGAGCCCGCTGTACAGGAAATGTATCAGACTCGTGAATTTTTGCAAAAATGGGCAAATCCGCTTAAAAAGTGTGTACAATAGGGAGGAGACTGACAAGACAAGCGAGGTATTGTACACATGCTCCATGCATTGATCGAATGGCTTTCTGCCATTGCGACCGGGCTGATCGAAACCTTCGGACACTGGGGAATCTTCTGGGGGATGCTGATTGAAAGCGCTTGTATCCCGCTCCCGAGTGAAGTCATCATGCTGTACGGCGGCTTTATGGCAGAAAAGGGCCTGCTGTCGTTCTGGCCGGTCTTCTGGGCCGGTGTGTTCGGCAACTTGGTTGGCTCCGTGCTCACCTATTGGATCGGAGCAAGCGGTGGCCGCACCTTCCTGATGAAATACGGGAAATACATTTTGATCAACGAAAAGCACATCCACACCGCCGACCGCTGGTTTGCGAAGTATGGCGACTGGGCCGCGTTTTTCGGACGCAACCTGCCCGTCATCCGCACCTTCATCTCGCTGCCGGCCGGCATCGCGAAAATGAACTTCTGGAAATTTACCGTCTATACGTTCGTCGGCTGCCTGCCGTGGAACCTGGCTCTGACCTGGGCCGGCTTCAAGCTCGGCACGAACTGGCATGCGGTGGAACCGTACATCAAGCCGTTCTCCTACGGCATTTTGGGCCTGATCATCCTCGCTGTGCTCTGGTTCGTCTATAAGAATCTGCGCACCCGATTCGCACACTGATAGCAACAAGAAAACCCGCGCTCTGCCAGATGCAGAGCGCGGGTTTTCTTGTGATTTAGGAGTTGGCCGCTTGCGCTTCGCCTGCACGCGCCACATAGACGCGGTAGAGAATGAAGGCCAGCGCCGACAAGATGATGCCTGCGATGTACGGATAGCCGATCGACAGAGCGTAGACGGCGCCGCCGATTGGCGGACCGCCGATGCGGCCGAGCGATTCGAACGAGGAGAGCAGCCCGGTTGCCTGCCCCTGCCCGACCGTCGTGCGCTTGGTGATCAGCGCCGACACCGCCGGACGGATCAGACCGTTGCCGATGCCGAAGATCGACAGGAACAGAGCGGCCGTCCAAAACGAGCTGGTGAGCAGGATCAAGCCAAAGCCGATCGCCGAGACCACAAGCCCAATCTGGATGACCGCGCCTTCGCCGCGCTGCTTGATCAGACGTCCGACCAGTCCGCCTTGCACAAACGCGCCGCATAGCCCCATGATCATGAAGATGTAGCCGAGGTGCACCGTGTCCAGACCCGCTTTTTCCGCTGCGAAGTAGGCGAATGTGCCTTCCAGCGCCGCCAGCGAGAAGGAGACGACAAACATCAGCACATAGAGAATCGACAGCGAGCCGGAGAATGCGCTCCAGCGCGAGGCGGTCGCACTGCCCTTTTGCACGCGCTTCTCAGGCGGCAAGGACTCTTGGAGCACGAACATGACGAACAGGAACGTGATCGCCGAGACGATACCGGCGATGAGGAACGGCGTCGCATAGCTTTCGGCAGAGAAGATCCCGCCGATCGCCGGACCGAAGATAAAACCGAGGCCGACCGCTGCACCGATCATGCCCATGCCTTTCCCCCGGTTCTCAGGCGACGTGATGTCGGCGACATAAGCCATGACGGTCGGCATGTTGGCCGAGGACAGGAACCCGGCGAGAATCCGCGATGCGAACAGCATCCAGAGCTGGTCGGACATCGCAAAGAGGAAGAACGACAACGACAGACCGGAGATGCCGATCAGGATGACCGGCTTGCGGCCGATCCGGTCGGAGACGCCGCCCCAAAACGGTGCGAACAGGAACTGCATCACCGAGTAGGAAGCCATCAACAGCCCCAGCTGAAACGGTGAAGCGCCCAGCTCTTCCGCAAAGAACGGCATGACCGGGATGATGATGCCAAATCCCAGCATGACCAGGAACATGACCGCAAACAAGATGCCCAATGCTTTTTTGTTCACCCTCTAAACACCCTTTCTAGCCTGCTTGCAGGTTAGCGTCCGCGGCGGAACGCCTTTGCGAGGAATGCGCCCAGGAATGCGCCGACCAGCGCGAGGACGATGTCGGTCACAACCGGAGTCGCCGTGCCGCCGATGTCGACGATCGGCCCAAAATACAGGTGCAGCATATGGCCGCCTACAAACATCAAACCTTGCGCCAAGATGGCGCCTAAGATAATCGAAAGCACACGCGGTGCTTTTAGTGAAAACGTGGCGATCAGCGCCGAGACGATCGCAACGCTCCAAGTAAACAGCATAAACGTACCGGACACAGCGAAAAGCCCCCTTTATCATATATACCATCTTATTGTAGACTACTTGTCCCGCTCTTGCCACTCTCCACGGATGTAAAAAGCCTGGCCCGCCAAGGACCAGGCTTTTCTTTTCACAATTTAGACAAGACGTTTGCGGATCGAGCCGGACAGGTAGTCGATGAGCATGACGACGACGATGATCCCGATCAGGATCGCGCCGACACGTGCCCAGTCATGTCCGATCAGCGCGAACAAAAGCGGTGTACCGATACCGCCTGCGCCGACCATCCCGAGGACAGATGCGGCACGAACGTTGATCTCGAACTTGTACAACGCGTAGGACATGAACTCCGGCAATACTTGCGGCAGCACGGCGAACCACATGATCTGAATGCGGTTGGCGCCCGATGCGTTCATCGCTTCGATCGCGCCTTCGTCCATGTTTTCGATCGCTTCGGAGTACAGCTTCCCGATCATCCCGATCGAGTGGAAACCGATCGCCAAGACCCCGGCGAACGGGCCCGGGCCGACAGCCACGATGAAGATGATCGCGACGATCAGCTCCGGCAGCGTGCGGATGACGTTCAGGATGCGCTTGCCCACCGAAGAGACCCAGCGGTTCTTCTTGCTCATGTTCGTCGCGGCGAGGAAGCCGAACGGAATGGCGAGCGTCGCTGCGATCGTCGTGCCGAGCAGGGCGATCGCCAGCGTCATGAACATGTTGTCGATGACACCTTCATCTTCGGTGATGAACGGCCATTCGACATCAAAGATGCCGGAGATGATGTTGCCTGCTACCGGCAGGGATTCGCGAACTTTGGTAACATCGACTTCCATCCCGGAGAAGCACCAGGTGTAGAGCACGATGAAGAAGATGACATACAAAACGAGTTTGATTTTCTGACCGAGCGTCTTCGGCGGCGCTGCCAATGCTTTTTGTTGTTGGCTCATAGCAGTTTCTCCCGGATTCTAGTACTGATCGTATCGATGAGGATGACGATGATAAGCGTGAACAAGATGATCGAAGCGACGTGTGTGTACTGGTACATCGCCAGCGCCGTGTTCAGCACGTGACCGATCCCGCCAGCGCCGACGAGACCGAGGATTGCGGATGCGCGAACACAGACTTCAAACGTATAGAACAGGTAGGCCATGAATGCCGGCAATGCTTGCGGCACGACGGCAAAACCGATAAATTGCAGCTTGTTCGCGCCTACGGCGGTCATCGCTTCCAGCGGGCCCGGATCGATCGTTTCGACCGATTCATAAGCCAGCTTGGCGATGATGCCAAACGAGAACAGAGTCAAAGCGAGCACGCCCGCGAACGGACCCAGGCCGACGATCGCTACGAAAATACCCGCGAACAGCAGTTCCGGGATCGTACGCGCCACGTTCAGGAAGGTACGGGTGATCGTCGTCACGCGCTTGCCAAAGATGTTGTTCGAGGAGAGCAGGATGATTGGAATCGACAGGATCGCACCAAATGTCGTCCCGAGCACCGCCATCTGCACCGTCTCAAGCATCGGATCGAGGATTTCAATGAAATATTTGAAGTCGGGCGGCCAGAGCTGCGCCATCATGTTCCCGATGTTCGGCAGGCCAGCAATCAGCTCGCCGATGTCGGCGTCAACGCCGCGCCAAGAGAACACATACAGCACGGCGAGGATCAGAAAGATGACCGTATATTTCAGTTTCGATGGTGCTTTGATCGATTTTTGCTGCTTGCTCATACGCCTTCCTCCACAGCGCCAAGCAATTCATCTTTCTTGATCTTGCGGCCGTAGATGTCGGAGAACACCTCATCGGTCGCCTGTTCCACCGGGCCGTCAAATACGACTTTGCCGGCGCGCAGGCCGATGATGCGGGTGCCGTATTCGCGGGCGAGGTCGAGGAAGTGCAAGTTGACGATGGTGGTGATGCCGAGCTCGCGGTTGATGCGCTTCAGGTCGTCCATTACTTGACGGGTGGTCAGCGGGTCAAGGGATGCGACCGGCTCGTCCGCGAGAATGATCTTCGCTTCCTGCGCCAGGGCGCGGGCGATCGAGACGCGCTGCTGCTGGCCGCCGGACAGTTCGTCGGCGCGCGCATACGCTTTTTCTTTGATGTTGACGCGATCGAGTGCATCGAGTGCCAGTTCCACGTCGCGCTTCGGCCAGAGGCCGAGCAGCGTGCGCATCGTGCCGTGGTAGCCGACGCGACCGGAGAGGACGTTGCGGATGACAGACACGCGCTTGACGAGGTTGAAGCTCTGGAAGATCATGCCGATGTCACGGCGGAAGCGGCGCAGTTCCGCGCCTTTCGCTTTGGTGATCGACGCACCGTCGATCAAGATCTCGCCTTCGCTGATCTCGTGCAGACGGTTGATCGAGCGCAGCAGCGTCGATTTGCCCGCGCCGGAGAGCCCGACGATGATCACGAATTCACCCGGATGAATGGTCAAGTTGATATTATCCAGGCCGACAGTCCCATTGGGATACACTTTTTTCACGTTCTTAAATTCGATCATTCTCTTCCCAACTTTCATTTCGGTCTAAGGTTTTCTCAAGTGATGGATACCACGTAGTATGAGCCTCGGAAAGGGTATTGTATCCATGGAAAGGCAAGTACCATTGTATCTAAAAGCGCTTTCAAAAGAAAGACAAACTTTGTGGTTTTTCGACGTTTTTCTCAGCTGGCTGATTCTGATTCGACATTTGCGCTATAATAAGAGAACAGGAAAGGAAGGGATTTTGAAAAATGGATCTTTCTCGCGTTAACCTGATCGTCTATGATTTGGACGGCACTCTCTACGAAGATACTCACCATTTTGATTATTACGCAGGCGAGCTGAAGAAGCGGTTGCCGGAAGCGGTGCAGGCGCAGTTCCAAGCCGACTACGATGCGGCGCTGCAGGACAAGCATCCGCTGCGCATCGGACGTACATATGATGCCAACCGTGATCTGATTCTGGTGCAGCTGAAGGGCGATGTCTCCGAAGCATACCTGTGGGACGGCACGCCGCTTCCGAAAGAGGAAGTGGAGCGCCTGTATCCGGAGAAGGTCGCCGTCAACCTTGAAGACATGTTCTCGATCGGCGATATGTGGTGGGTGCCGGGCTGTATGGCGCGCCATTACGGGCTGAACGATGCGGGCACCAGCGAAGCGTTCCTCGCAACGCGTGAGTTTATGATGGGCCCGGATTTCCACATGAACCGCATCCCGGGGCTGATCGAAGCGATCACCGAGTCCCGCGCGGGCGGCGTGAAACAGGTGCTGGTCACCAACTCGCCGGAGGTGGATTCGACCAAGATTCTCGAGAAGCTGGGGCTGCTCGACTCATTCGATCTGAAAGTGTTCACCGCCCGCAAACCGTCCGGCACCAAAGGCGTTTTTGCGCGGATCAAAGAGCAGTTTGACCTGCCGTACGAAGGTTTCCTCTCCGTTGGCGACAACTGGGTCAACGAGATTCTGCCGGCGCACGAACTCGGCTGCCAGACCGTCTACATCGACCCGCACGGCATCGGCAAAGGCTGGGAGTGCGACGAGCGCGTTACTTCGATGCAAGAAGCGCTGGCGTTTATCACGAACGCGGGCAAATAACGTATAACGTCAAAAGACACAAGGGCATATCCGCCCTTGTGTCTTTTTGCATGCCCGCAGATGATCGTAGCCCGCAAGAGGCAGAGGAGACCGTGCCTTTCGCTTGGCTACATCTTGAACTTGCCGGCGTCCTCTTGCAGCTCTTCAGCCAGGTTGGCGAGGCTGTTCGAGTTCTCGGCGATGGTGTGGACCATGGCGACCATCTCTTCGGTGGCCGCGGTGGTCTCTTCGACGCTGGCGACCATCTCCGAGGCCATCTCTTTGACGCCGAACACCGCTTCCGCTCCCGTCTCGGTGATCGCTTCCTGCTTGCCCGCTTCCCGGCGGATCTGGGAGATCTGCCCTTCGACCGCGCCGATGTGGCGCAGGATCTCCACAAACGCCGAACCGGTCGCCTGCACCGCTTCCGCCCCGTCCTCCAGACGATGGCGCAGCAGTCCGGTCGTCTCGCAGACGTCCAGTACGCTGTGCTTGATCCGCTCGACCAGCACTTCGATCTCCTCGGTCGTCAGGCGCGTCTGGTCGGACAGCTTGCCCACTTCGCTCGCCACGATGACGAACCCGCGACCGTGCTCCCCGGCCCGCGCCGCTTCGATCGAGGCGTTCAGCGCCAGCATTCCCGTCTGTTTGGAGATCGCTTTGATCTGGTCGACCATCGCGATGATCTCCTCGGCGACCGTCTGCAACGCCAGTACCTTCTGCTCGCTCTCCTGCGAAGACTGGGAGATCACCTGCATCGTCCCGATCGAACGGTCGACCTGCAACTGCCCGTCTCCCGCCGCCGCCTTCATCTGGCCGGCCGCTTGCACCGCCGCTTCGGCATGGCCGGAGATCGTCTGCGCCTGCTCGGACAGCGTGTCGAGGTGCCCCGCCGCTTCGCCGACCCGCTCAAACGTGCGGTCGACCAGCGACCGGATGTCTTCGGCCGACGCGGCGATCATCTGCAATGACCCGCGCGCCTCTTCGGTCGACGCGGCAAATTCCCGCGAGTTTTCCGACAGATGATAGGAGCCTTCATGCACCCCTTTGGCCAGCGTGCGCAGCCCTTCGTTCATCGCCAGGAAAGCCTGCGTGATCTCGCCGATCTCATCCTGGCGCTTGCTTCCGGCCAGCAGCTCCGTCCCTTTGCTGTCGGTCAGATCGCCGGACGCCACGCGCGCCATCTCGCCACCGAGGCGGCGCAACGGACGGGACAGCGAGTTGTAGAACAGCGCCGCGAGCAGTCCGCCGATCAAGAGCAGCAGCACTCCGGCCACCGCTGCTGTGAACAACAGCTTCTCCCGCAGCTGCGCCCCGGTCTGCGATACTGTCTCCGTCGCCAAAAATCCGATCGGCTGTCCATAGATGTCCACGAGCGTGTCGGCGCTTTCCGTCTGCTGGCCTGCATTCGATGTGGTCGAGAGCACCTGCGGTTCGGCCGACGCTTTGACTTGCAGCCCCAGCGCAGCCGCTTTGCTCTGATCGTAGCTTTTGTTCGTCGAGACGACCTGCTCTCCGTCGTAGACGGTGACATCGGTCTTGTTGACCTCCTGCACCGTTTCAAGGAACTTCTCGTTCACATCGCGCGTGAAGATCAGCACCCCGTTCGGCTGAGCCGTCCCCTCCTCGTTGGTGACTTTGGACAGCGTCACCATCTGCAGGCCGCGCTCCGAGCGCACCAGCCCGGTCAGGCTCATCTCGTTGCCCATTTGATCGACCATCTGCGGCAGTTGGCCGTCCAGATTGAGCGGCTGATGCTCCCGCTTGGCCAGCACATCGCCGTCCAGATCGGCCACATAGACGGAAGACAAGGAAACGACCACATCGATCACCGACAGCACGCTGTCTTCGAGAAAATCGGTGTCCCCTTTGGCGATCGCTTCGTGATGCTCCGCCCAATAGGCATTCGTCTTCGCAGTGGAAGCCAGCTGCGTGCCGACGAAATCGAACATCTCATGGGCAGCTTTCAAGTTGCTGACCCCGCGCTCCGCTTCGATCGTCGTCAAACTTTTTTGCAAATCATAATAAAACCAGAACCCCGCAATTGACAGCGGGACGATGAGTGTCGATAAGATCGTAACTAAAATTTTGGCAGTGATTGATTGTCTCATGATGGTACGCCCCTTTTGCACCACGACTTTAGTCCCATCAATTAATTCTACACATGCCAAACGTAACCTTCTTACCTCTCTCAAATTTTTACTTATAACAGCCGTTCGCGGATCAGATAGGCGACACCGTCTTCATCGTTGCTTTTCGTCGTCCAGTCGGACGCCTGCTTCAGCTCGTCCACGCCTTGGCCCATCGCCACGCCAAGCCCGGCATAGCGGATCATCTCCAGATCGTTCAGGTTGTCCCCGACGGCGGCTACTTCCGACTGCCCAATGCCAAACGCCTGAGCCAGATGGTCGATGCCCGACGCTTTGCTCGACGCGTGATCGAACATTTCCAGGAACACATAGCCCGGAAAATCATAGGTCGAGACAAACATGTTGAACTTGTGGTCGTCGATCTTGCGCAAGTCTTCGATCAGCGGATACACTTTTTCCGGCTTGTCGATCAACAGCACTTTCAGCGGGTCGACCCCGGTCACGGTGCGGAAATCGTCGACCTGCTGCGAGATCTGCGGGTCGCGGTTGACGAACAGATAGGCCGCGTCAAAGCCGGGGTCGCGGTCATAATACGTGTCGATCCCCTCAAACGTGTGGACAAAAACGCTCGACCACAAGCCGTGTCCGCGGATCACGTCGATCAGCTTGTGCGCCGTCTCTTTCGGCAGCGGCCGGTGCAAGAGCGTCTCCCGCTTCAGCGGGTCGGCGATCACCGTGCCGTTGCCGAGGATGACCGGGACGCTGACGCCCAGCTCCTCGATCAGCGGCAGCACGCCGCGCAGGTTGCGCCCGGTGGCCAGCGTGACGATCACGCCATTCTCGTGCAGATCGCGCACCGCCTGTTTCACTCCATCGGTCAGGCGCCCCTGCGAGTTGAGCAGCGTTCCGTCGATATCCGATACCAGCATTTTGTAGGTCATGATGTCGTTCCCCTCTCTAGTCCCTCATCGCATCGAGCCAGCCGCGGATCGGCTTGTACGATCCTTCGCCGCGCAGCACTTCCTTCGGGCAGAAGATGCGAAATTTCGATTCCGGCTGCAAAGAGCGCACCAGCCCGGAGTACTTGGAGATGTCGTCCAGCAGGCGGCCGCTCTCATCGACCAGCTTAATGCCTTGTTTGTACATGTGGTAACCGCCTGTCGTCGCCGTCTGGAACGACAGGTAATAGTCCGGATTCAAGCCGTGCGTGCGAAACATTTCGCGGATCGTCTCGCGTTCGACCTCTTTGAGCTCCCGCGTATCGACCCCGCCAAACAGGCGGCGGTTGACAAATCGGTCGGACAGGTCGCGCAGGATCGGGTCTTCGGCGCGGGTCCAGCGCTGCAAGGTGTAATTCATCACGCTTTCATCGAGCTCGAGGTATTCCGCCACCGAGATCTCGTCCGCCTTGCGCGACAGAAACGGCTTTAGCTCGTCGACCAAAAACACGTCATCGCCGCGGTCCCACAGCTTTTTCACCCGGGACACCACATGGCGCAAGAGCACGTCGCTGCCGACGGTGACCGGGTGCAGGTAGACTTGGGAATACATAAAGTAGCGGGCGAGGATGTACTGTTCGACCGTTTTCATGCCCGACTTCTTGACCACGACGTCATCGCCGACCGGGCGCATGACGCGGATCAGCCGCTCCAGTTCAAACGCGCCGTACGTGACGCCGGTGTTCAGCGCGTCGCGGAGCAGATAGTCCATCCGGTCGACGTCGAGCTGTGACGAGATCAGCTTGACGACCAGCGGAAACTTGTCCTTCTTGGCGATCACATCGGCCACATCCTGCGGGAACTCGTCGTCGATCCGCTTCAGAATCCGGCTGACCTCCGGGTCTTCGATCAGGATGCGCTGCGTCCACGTCTCGTGATGGAACTGAAACACCCTTTCCACCGTATGCGAAAACGGCCCGTGCCCGATGTCGTGCAGCAGCGCTGCGCACAAGGCGAGCATCCGCACGCGGTCATCGCCCGGCCAGCCGAAGTTGCGCTCAAAATGGGACAGCACCTTGCGCATCGTCTCATAGGTGCCCAAGGAATGCGTAAAGCGGCTGTGCTCAGCACCGTGGTAGGTCAAAAACGACGTACCGAGCTGCTTGACGCGGCGCAGGCGCTGAAACGCGCGCGTGTTGATCAGATCCCAGATCAGGCTGTCTTTCACATAGATGTAGTCGTGCACCGGATCTTTAAACACTTTTTCTTTATCGACCCATTCGATCATAAAATCCTCCCGTAGCAGAACTGCCGTATGTAGGAAAGAATATCATAAGTCTTTGGAAATCACATAATCTAAAGGTAGGCTTTTCCGATAGTCTTTTCCGAGAGGCATGGTTTTTTTCACTAAACTTTTCTATAATGAAATTTGACTTGTCCAAACTACTTCCGTTCAAAGGGGTCCTAAGAACGATGAATAAACACGACCGACTGATCTACCTGTATGATCGTCTGAATCAAGAACAACAGCAAGACCTGCTCAACCTGATGGAAACTTGGAACAGCATGCCCCGCCCGGCGGAAGGCACCGGCGAGACCACGCTCAACCCGGCGCTTGAAGAGACGCTCGGCCGCGAGTGGATGTGCCTGAACGCGCTGAAGAAAGTGGTGGCGACTCATTTCCTGCCCCGCCTCGAACTCGGCTATGTCGCGTTCCATCCGCACCTCGATTCTGTCTCCAACGCCAAGACGCGCCAGGCGGCAGAAAAAATGTACACGCTCGAAGCAGCTTATGAGCTGAAGCGCATCTTGGAAGCGGAGCCCGACTCCGACCTGCTCCAAGGCGAAGTGGCCGATCTGCTGCACGGGCTGCTGCATCATAACGAACGTTAATTTTGCGACTGGAGGAGATATCATGGCAGAGATCACACCCGGCACCCAAGCACCCGACTTCACGCTCCCGGCGAGCAACGGCGAACCTGTTGCCTTAAGCGACTTGCGCGGCAAAAACGTCGTGCTGTACTTTTACCCGAAGGATATGACTCCAGGGTGTACGACCCAGGCATGCGACTTCCGCGACGCCCATCAGCTGTTCGAAGCGGCCGACACGGTGATCGTCGGCGTTTCGCCCGACCCGGTCAAGCGCCACCTGAAATTTATCGAAAAAGAAAACCTGCCCTTCCTGCTGCTCGCCGACGAGAACCACGAAGCGAGCGAGCTGTATGGCGTCTGGAAAGAAAAAAGCATGTACGGCAAAAAGTTCTGGGGCATCGAGCGCACCACGTTCCTGATCGACAAGGCAGGCAACATCGCCAAGGTCTACCCGAAAGTAAAAGTCAAAGGCCACATCGAAGCGGTGCTGGCCGACGCCAAAGCCCTGACATAACGAATAAGGACCCCTCGCGGGGTCCTTTTTGCTACTACTTGATGGTCATGCACGCAAATCCGACCGAAATCGGGATGCCCGTACCTTCACGGGTGGTCACTTCGTTCGACTCAACCTGCACATCCAGATCGAACAGATTCTTTTCCATAACATTCCCCTCCTCTTCAGTTATTTAAATAATCTGACACTTATATTATGCCATATGTATATCTTCAAATCAATTTGTTAATAGAAAATTTTTCAATTCTTTTGCACAGCAGTTTTTGCGCTGCATAGCACGGGGCTTTGTTTTTTGGTATCCTTTACTTAGTGAGATTTTTCGAACAGAAAAGGAGCGGATGTATGCTTTCATTTGTAATGAAACACCGCTTTGCCCTGATCAACCTGGCTTTGTGGATCGTGTTTGGCTGGCTGGTCTGGGTGGGGCTGCGCTTTGCATTGCCGTTTTTCCTGCCGCTGGTGTTCGGGCTGTTGATCGCCGTGCTGATCGAACCTGCGGTCAAACTGCTGATTCGCCTGAAACTGCCGCGCTGGATCGCCTCCTTCTCCACGCTGATCCTGCTCTTCGGCGGCGGCGCCGCCTTGTTGCTCCTGCTCGCCGCCAAGCTGATGATCGAGCTTGCCCAGTTTTCCGAACGGGTGCCCGGCATGGCGAAAGGCTTGGTCGGCAAAGGTGAAGAACTGCTGCACCAGGCGGTCGCCTTTTACACCACCCTGTCCCCTGAGATGAGCGAAAAAGTCCGCGACAATCTCGGCAAGCTTGGCACTGTGCTCGGCAACATCGGCAAGGGTATCTCCGAAAATGTCCTGCACTGGCTGGGACAAGTCCCCAGCGCCGTGACGATCTTCCTGCTGTCGCTATTGATCGCTTATTTTCTCTCCAAAGACTTCCCGCTCTGGCAGCGCCGCGTCTTCCGCCTCATCAACCCGAGCGTCCGCGAAAAAGGCGACGTCGTCCTCGACGACCTCGGCAAAGCGACGTTCGGCTATATCCGCGCCCAGGCGATCCTCATTTTGATCACATTCTGCCAAGTGCTGGTCGGGCTCCTGATCTTGGGCGTCGACTACGCGTTCTCCCTGTCGCTGTTAGCGGCGTTTCTCGACATCCTGCCCCTGCTTGGGACAGGCTCACTGTTCGTGCCATGGGCGATCTACATGTTCATCACCGGCAATGTGCAGCTCGGCATCGGTCTCCTGGTCGTCTATGGACTGATCGTCGCCGTCCGCCAACTGCTCGAACCGAAAGTCCTCGCCTCGTCGATCGGCCTCGACCCGCTGGTCACGCTCGTCGTGATGTATGCCGGCTATCAGGCGATCGGATTTGTCGGCGTGCTGCTCGCCCCGTTCCTGATCATCGCCTTTACCTCGCTGTTGAAGGTGCGGGCGTTCGACTTCCTCGTCGAAGATGATTTTTCGGACAAGAACAAATCACAATAGCCATATAGTGATAGAGAGACACGCACCTCAGAAAGGGAGACCGCGATGAATCCTTACATGAAAGCTCTCTGGATCCTGCTGCTGATCGTCGCCGGGTACTTCATCCTGCCGCACAGCATGCCGATATTGCTCGCACTGGTCACCGCGATCATCTTGGAACCGGTCGTGAAACTGCTGCAGCGCGGGCTGCGGATGAAGCGCATCTATGCGGTGATCCTGTCATTTACCAGCTTTCTGCTGGTCTTTGGCGGGCTGTTGTTCTTCATCACGACACGCATCGTGATCGAAGTGGTGGAACTGTCGCAGTGGCTGCCCCGCGTTGTCATCGACATGGCCGACCCGGTGCGGGAATGGGTGGCGCAGATGCAGGCGTATTTCGCTGCCCTGCCCCCCTCATCCGCCCAGAACTTGCAGGCCACGCTGAACAAAACGTTCGCTTCTTTGAACGACCTGACGATCACCCTGCTCAACGGGCTGGTCGGGCTGATCTCTTCCCTGCCCAACCTGATGGTCGTCACCGTCGTCTACATCGTCGCCCTGTTCCTCTTTTCGCTCGACTTGCCGGCTCTGGCCAAAAAGTTTCTCGAACTGTTCACCGCCGAGACCCAGCCGAAGATCCGCATTGTGCTGGAGAATCTCAACCGGGCGATCATCGGCTTCTTGCAGGCGCAGATCCTGATCTCGTTCTTGACTTATGACCTCGTGCTGATCGGGCTGTGGGTGCTCGGGGTGAAATACGCGCTCGCCGTCGCCTTGTTCATCATCATCGTCGACGTGCTGCCGGTGCTCGGCACCGGAGCGGTGATCGTGCCATGGGCCGGCTATGCCTTTGTGACCGGCAACAACTCGCTTGGCGTCGGCCTGTTGATCCTCTATGTCGTGATCATCGTCTTCCGCCGCATCATCGAGCCGAAGATCCTCGGCAACTCGCTTGGCATCTCGGCGCTGGCGACTTTGATCTCGATGTACTTGGGCTTCATGGTGCTCGGCTTCGTCGGTCTGATCGCGGGACCGGCGCTCGTCATCTTGTACCAGGCGTTTCGCGATGCCGGATTCTTTAAGATCCGGATCAAGCTGTAGGCTCGCTCTAAGCGATCTCTAAGCGAGCGTTCGCTTGCTCTCCCCCCGTCTGATATGATAACTTGGACAAAGGGAAGGAGCAGATCAAATGATGAAAAAAGCACTGTCTACACTTCTGATCACCGCCATGTGCGTCACTGCCCTGACTGGATGCGGTGACAAAAAAACCGAAGAAAACAATGCACCGAACGATAAACCGCAAACGACGACGCCGGATCTGAACGGCAATCAAGGGAATCAAGGAAACCAAGGGAATGGAGGCGGCACCGGGACGACCGGCGAGGGAGTGCCGGAGTCGACCGAAGCGTCGCACAAAGAGATCAAGGAAGCGTTTGGCCTGACCGGCTTCAAAATGGTCTCGCCGCTGCACTTGAGCGCCATCGCGCTCGGCAAGTTCGATCTGGGGATCGACGAGCCGCATCGCCTCGCGCTGGCAACGGCGATCTCGGCCGCGATGGCCGAGATCAACTGGCAGCAGGACGACCTGCCGCCGGGTATCTTCCTGAGCGGCGACGCATCCGAATTCGCGATCGGCGCCAAGCACAAGAACGGTGAACTGCTGCTCAACCGCTACAAGCTGGAAGGCGAACAGTGGAAGAAGATCAGTTCCGAAACCAAACAAGGCAAGTAACGCCAAACACCCTCTCTACAGAGAGGGTGTTTTTGGTGTCGGGCTGACCAGCAGTTGCCCCGCCCGGCGCTGGCCCAGCCAGTAAAACAACGTGCCGATCTGCGCCACCAGCGCTGTGCCGAGAAACAAAGCCTCCGCTCCCGAACCGACCAGCACCACGCCGCCGAGCCACGGGCCGATCGACGTGCCGAGGTATTTGAAGCTCTGCGTGCCAAAATACGTCCCGCGCATCCCGTCCGGCGCCAGACGGTCGAGCAGGACGCTCCCCGCCGGGAAGCAGAGCACCTCCCCGATCGTAAACACCGCCATCGAAAGAATCATGCCCGTCCAGCTGTCCGCATAGGCAAAGCCGGCAAAACCGGCCGCGTAAAACAGATTGCCGATCCAGATCGTCTGCAGCGGCGTCCGTTTTTCCGCCCACGAAGACAATGGCAGTTGCAGCAGCACGACGACCGAAGCGTTGACCGTCAGCAGCACGCCGAACAAGGTAACGCCCCCAGCAAGCCCCCCGACGTGCTGCGACAAGTTGGTCGTGATCTGCGAGTAGCACAGCGTGCCCATGATGCTCCCGAGGATGAACAGCAGCAACGCTTTGTCCCCCCAGACGGTCGCCGCCGCCTTGCGGAAGGTGACGACCTCCTTGCCCGCCCCCTGCAGCTTGGTGATCGCAAAGCGCGAGAACATCCCCTGCATGATCAGCGCAAAGACGAGATAAACGCCGCCGGTGATCAGAAAGGCTCCAGCGCCGGCCGACATGCCGAGCAGCGCGCCGATGATCGGCCCGATCGCCCAGCCGAGGTTGTTGAAGGTGTAGCGCAGCGTGAACACGCGGTACCGCTGCTCCGGCGTCGTCAGGTCGCTGAGCAGCGCCTGGCCGACCGGCTCATAAAACGCACGGCTCAAGCCCTGCAGGGCGGTGAGCAGCAGAAACATCCAGAGCTCGGTGGCAAACGCATAGCAGGTGAAGACCAGCGTCCACAGATAGAGCGCCGTCATCATGATCCGCTGGCGTCCGAAGCGGTCGGACAGCGTCCCGCCGATGAAGCCGCCGATCATTTCGCAAAACATGCCAAGCCCGATCGTCAGCCCGATCAGCGCCGGGCTCAGCTCCAGTTCCCGCGCCAGATACAAGGCCAGAAACGGCATGCTCATGCCGGATGCCAAACGTGCCATACAAGTGCCAAACAAGATCGAATGCACAATCGGATGATAAGCTTGAAAATAGGATCTGAGACGATGCATGTGATTCCCTCCCTGCTCGCTTGCCTTTGCTATGAATGGTACTCTACATTTTAGATGCCGTGTTATAGAATACTGATAACGAGCCATGCAAAATTTCGATAACAAGAAGGAACTCCTGCCATGAATCTTGAAAATCTTGAAATGTTTCTGATGATCGCCCGCTTCCGTTCGATCAACAAGGCGGCAGAAACGCTGTTTTTGGCGCAGTCGACCGTCACGCATCGCTTGAAACAGCTTGAAAAGCAGCTCAGTGTGACGCTGTTCGTCCGCACGGCCGGCGGTGTCACGCTGACTCCGGAAGGGCGGAGCTTCGTCCCTGTCGCCACCGGGATCGTCGAGCAGATCCGTGCTTTCACTCAGGATACCTCGACGCGCAAACCGCTGACGATCGCCGCCGGCAAAGCGTTCGCCTCCTATGAACTGCCCCGGCTGCTCGGGGAATACCGTAAAAATCATCCCGAACTGCGTTGCTACGTCAAATCGACGCTGTATGAAGAATCGATCACCGCACTGCTGACCGGGATGGCCGATCTGGCGATGCTCGGCAGCGAAGTCTATCATCCGCAGCTGTTGCAGCTCGACCTGCCCTCCGACCGGATCGTGCTGATCGCCTCGCCCGAACACCGCTGGGGCAGGACGTTTGGCGGATTTGCCGACTGGGGTGCGCAGGAGATGATCATGTTCGGCGATTCCTCTGCGCCGTTTCGCCAGCGTGTCGACCGCTTTTTGCTGGAGCGCGGCGTGTTCCCGAACGTGATCATGGAACTCGACTCCTTCAGCGCCGTCAAACAGATGGTGATGCAAAATCTCGGCGTCGCCATGCTTCCGGAACGGGTGATCCGCGAAGAAATGGCAGCCGGACAGCTCACCGCTCATGACATCGCGGAAGGTGCCCTGACGCGGCCGACCTTGATCGCCTATCCGAAACACAAAGCAAACGACGCTGACTTCCAACAATTTTTGACTTGGATCGTCAGGCATTTTTAGAGGAAACCGCTCAGATGGGCGGTTTTTTTGTTGTTTTTACATAATTCCTAAAACAACTAAAAAAGTTATCCATTTTTATCCTGTTTACTTATTTCTTTTATGAAAATCCAGTAAAATATAATCATATTCATTGACATCAATCTAGCTTTCATGATACTCTCTCATTAAGAGATAACTCTACTATATTACTTTTGTTTGGAGGTTAAATGAAAATGTTCAAGAAAATGATCACTTCGATCGCACTGTCTGCTGCTGTAATGACAGCAACCGTTGTTACCCCGGCGCTGGTCGCTCCGCAAACTGCGGAAGCTTCTTTCTCCGCACCGCTGTTCAAGCAATATGATGCTGCATGGGGCACCGACCTGATGGGCGGCGGCGACACCATGACCAAATCCGGCTGCGCTGTTTCTTCCGTCGCGATGGCGCTGCGCCACAAGAGCATCACCGTGTCCGGCTCTGCTGCTGACCCGGGCAAACTGAACACCTGGCTGAAATCGAACGCTGGCTACTCCGGCAACTCGATCGTATGGGGTTCCGTAACGAAGCTGTCTTCCCGCATCTCCTTCGATGGCCGTTACACCTCCGGCACTTCCCTTTCTGCTGCTACCCTGCGCACCTACCTCGACGGCGGCAACAAGGCGATCATCGCAAACGTTCGCTCCGGCGGCCACTGGGTACTGCTGACCGACCACAACGGCGGCACCGTATTTAACGTCAACGACCCGGGCTACTCGCAATCCACGTACAACTACTCCGACATCGTCGGCTACGCAGTTTACACCATCAACTAATCGCAGCTTCTCATGCGAACAGGCGAGCTCCCATTGTGAGCTCGCCTTTTTATTCATCAAACGATAGAGCACAAAAAGACCACCGGATCGGTGGTCTTTTTGTCTGCTTAGCGGCGGAACTGATTGAGCAGGGCAGACGTCTGCTCGTGTGACAGCTCCAGTTTTTCACGAACGGTGCCGTGCTCGGTGGCGCCGAGCACCACTTCGTGGAAGGCCGGGCGGTCTTCTTTGTAGATGATCCCGGTGCAGACGCCTTCCGCTTCATGCACGCGGCGCATCGCTTCGTACTTGTCGGAGCGGTCGTAGTCCATTTCATCAAAATTGACGATGTGCTCTTTGAACCACTCGTAGGTGTTGACCCGGTTGAACGTCACGCACGGCGAGAAGATGTTGACCAGCGAGAAGCCCTTATGCTGCATCGCTGCGACCAAAATGCTGGTCATCTGCTTCAAGTCGCCGGAAAACGCCTGTGCCACAAACGAAGCGCCTGCCGTCATCGCCAGCTCCAGCGGCTTGACCGGCTCCTCGGCCACGCCGGCCGGGGTGGTTTTCGTCTTGAAGCCCTTTTTCGAGGTCGGTGAAGACTGACCGGTGGTCAGGCCGTAGATGTGGTTGTCCATCACCACATAGGTGATGTCAACATTGCGACGGCAGGCGTGGATAAAGTGCCCCATGCCGATCCCGTAACCATCCCCGTCGCCGCCCGCCGCGATGACGGTCAGTTCCTGGTTGGCCATCTTGATGCCTTGCGCCGTCGGGAGCGAACGCCCGTGCAGCGTGTGGAACCCGTAGGAGCCAAAATGCTGCGAGATCTTGCCCGAGCAGCCGATGCCCGACACGCAGCAGACATCTTCCGGTTCCAGCTCCATTTTGACACATGCCTGCTGCAGGGATGCCAGCACGGTGAAGTCACCGCAGCCCGGGCACCAGGTCGCTTTTTCATACCTGAAATCTGCTAAAGTCGCCATTGTACGCTCACCCCTTCACATAGGAAACAATCTCGCCTACGGTAAACGGATTGCCGTCGTATTTCTTCAAGGTTTCGATCTTGTCATGGAAGCCGATCTCGCGGTTGATCAGCCCGGTCAGCTGGCCGGTAAAGTTCTGGTCGATGACCACGACGCGTCGGGCCGCTTCGATGCGCGGTCTGACCGCATCGGCAGGGAACGGCATCATGCAGCGCAGTTGCAGGTGGCCGACCGACTGGCCTTCCAGCGTCTTGAGCGCTTCGGAGATCTGCGCTTTTGTCGAGCCAAAGCCGATGAGCAGCACATCAGGCGCGTCCGCGCCGGTATACTCCACGCCCCACTCGTTCACTTCGCGCTCCAACGGCTCCATTTTGCGGAAGCGCTTGTTCATCTGCGCCTGACGCATCGGCACGTCTTCGATCTCAAGGCCGGTCTCTTCGTGCTCGTTGGTCAAAGCGCAATAGCGGCCGTTTTTCATGCCCGGGAACGAGCGCGGGGAAATGCCGGAATCGGTGATCGCATAGCGCTTGAAGGCGCCTTTTTCCAACTGGTCGAGCGTCTCCTGTGTCACGATCTCGCCGCGGTCGACTTGGAAGCGGGTCAGGTCGATGTCGTCGAGCGTCATCTTGTTCATGCCGATGAACAGGTCGCTCAGCACGATGACCACACACTGGAATTTCTCGGCGATGTTGAAAGCGTTAAAGGTCTGGTAGTAGCAGTCTTCGATCGACGTCGGCGCCAGCACGACGCGGGGAATCTCGCCGTGCGAGCCCCACAGGGCGCCGTTCAGGTCGGACTGCTCCGGCTTGGTCGGCAGGCCCGTCGAAGGACCGCCGCGCTGGACGTCGACGATGACGAGCGGCGTCTCGGAGATCCCCGCCATGCCGATCGCTTCCATCATCAGCGACAGGCCGGGGCCGGAGGTCGAGGTCATCGAGCGCACGCCGGCATAGTTCGCGCCGATCGCCATGATGCAGGCGGCGATCTCGTCTTCCGCCTGCAGCACTTTGCCGCCAAAATCTTTCATGTTGCCGAGCAGCCAATACATGATCTCCGTCGCCGGGGTGATCGGATAGGCGGCGAGGATGCGGCAGCCGGCAGCGAGTGCACCGACGCCGGTCGTCTCGTTGCCCGACATCAGCAGGCGCGGGGCGGACGGCTTGGTCGCCTGCGGCACCGGGCGGCGCACGTCCGGGTAGTTTTCTTTCACAAAGTCGAAGCCTTTGTTGAACGCAGTCTTGTTCAGCTCGACCAGCTCCGCACCCTTTTTGCCAAACTGCGATTCGATCTGCTCATAAAAATTCGTCGGGTCGATGTCGAGCACATAGCAGGAAGCGCCGGCTGCGACCATGTTTTTGATGATCACGTTGCCAAGGTCTTTCGCCATCTGGGACATCGGCACGGAGCAGACCTGCAGGCCGCCGCGCTTCGATTGGCCTTCGAACTTGGCGTCATGCAGGATGATGCCGCCTTCGATCAGTTCATCTTCGTTTTCGTCGATCGTCGTTTGGTCGAACGCGATCAGAATATCGAGCGTGTCGCCTTGGTAATCGACTTGCTCCACGTTGTTCGCTCTGATTTTGTAGTTGGTGTGGCCGCCTTTGACCAGCGACATGAAGTGGCGGTAGGCGAATATGTAATACCCCATGCGTGTGAGGACCGTCGCCAGAATCTCGCCTGTTGAGTCGATCCCTTCGCCTTGGGCCCCGCCCACTTTCCAGGTGAATTCGTTCGTCATGTATGTCACCTCGTAGTCCATTCTTGTGGAGCTTGTTCAGTCGGTAGTATGTCCAACTTCGGCTCCCTGATGCTCAGCAGCGGCACCACCGCAAACAGCAGGATGATCGCCGCCGCCACCACGCCGGAGTCGTTGACGAGGAACGCTGCCGCCGCTGTGACGAGCTGTGTCTTGAAATTGTGCAGCAAGAACGGCGACCCGGCGCGCTTCAGGCGCCAGACGAGCAGCGTGGCGATGAAGAGGAGCAGCAGTTTTCCCCACGCCGAGACGCGCAGCAGGTGCAGGTTGAGCTCGACCTTGCGCTGGAGGATCTGCCAGACCTCGGCGAAGTTGCCGCCGAGCAGCAGCGTCGCCGCCCGGCCGATGTGCGTCTGTTCGCCGCCGAGGTTTAGCGCAAACAAGAGTCCGAGCCCGACCGCCGCCCCGCCGCCGATCCACAGCCAGTTGCGCAGCGTCATCCTCACGTTGCAGACTTGCAGGAAAGCGTACGACCCGCCGATCGCCGCCGCCATCGCGCCGCCTGCGTTGGTGCCGAACGACGGGGCGGCGAACAGGAGGACGATGGCGAAAAAGAGCACCAGCGTGCCGAGCTTCCCTTTCCCCGGATACAAGGCGAGCAGCACGTTCAAGAGCAATAAAGCCGCCCCGAGCAGCAGGCCCATGTATTCGTTGCCGATGCCGTAGTAGCGCGCGCCGACCACCGGGTCGTAGGAAAAGACCGACTCTTTCATCAGCGGTGCGCCAAGCAGCATGTCGCCAAGCAGCGTGAGCACCGTCAGCCCGGCCAGCGCGCCGTAGCGCTGCAAGGGCTGGCGGATCAGTTGCAGCCCGCCCCAAGCGGCGAGGGCGAGCAGTATCGTGTACAAGGTGATGTCCTGCCCGGTCAATGGATGGAACAGCGGCACGTACAGCCAGACCAACGGGAAGATCAGCAGCAGCTCTGCCACCGGGGTGACGTAGCGCAGCCAGGCCTGGCGAAAGATCGTACCAAACAGAATCAGCGCCGCCGCCCCGATCCAGATGTTCAGCCACGGGCGGACGAGCAGGCGGCGCATGCCGCTCGGGAGCAGCATGTTTTCCACGATGCGGTCCAACTGGTCCGCCGCCGCGAGCGTCCCGGACACCGGCTGTGCGCTGACCGGCTGCCCGAGGAACGGATAGTCCTGCGCGTCGCCGCCCAGCGCCTGCACGAATGTCGGTGCCAAGTCATAGTTGGCGATCAGGCCGTCCCGCTTCGTCGTCCCCGAGGTGAGCAGGCTGCCTGGCGAAATGGCGCCGCCGGCGAGGATGACCGGGGACAAGGTCGGCGCCTCAGGCAGCGGGTTGGCGGCCGGCGAGACCACGGCGAGCAGCAGCTGCGGGCCGACAGCTGGCAACAGCTTGCCGATCAGCCCGTCCGCCTCCCGGATCGCCTGCCGGTACGCGCGCTCCGCCTGCTCATCGGTCATCTGGTCGCGCATCGCACGCACCCGCCCGGCGTCCCCCGTCTCCAGCACGATCAGGGCAGCCTCCCTGCGAGCCTGCAGAAACTGCCGTTCCAGCGCCGCGTAATCGGTACGCACCCCAAACGGGCGCGTACCGTCTGGCAGCAAGCCGTCTGGCAGTGATCCCAGATCGACCGTGCCACCGCTGTCCATCGCGATCAGCGCAGCCGGACGGTGCGTCGCTGCGCCGTGGTCGGTGTTGCCAAACACGGCCGTCCGGCCTCCGAGATCATGCACCGCATCTCCGAGCTGGCCCGGCAGGAGCTTGTAGTTTGCGCTTTCGGCAGCCGCCCGGATCTGGGGAATCTGCGGCACGACGATCTCCCCTTGCGGTTCCCGGCCCAGATGGCGCAAATACAGGTCGCGCCCCGTCGCCGGTCGCTGTTCTTCCTTCACCGGCTCGGTGAGGCCGTACGCGCGCACATGTCCAATCGGCGCGCTCGCTTTCGAGCCCGCCCCGATCGTCAGGTACGTGTTCACATCATTTTGTTTGCTCAGCGTGTTGTGGTTCATCACGCCGACCGCGCCCATCTGCTGCAGGCGTATCAGGTTGGGCGTTTCCTCCTCCGAGATCGCGCCTTGCCACAGCCCGTCGATGACGACGATCACCACTTGCCTTGCAGGAGCGGCGTGAACCGTTCCCGGCAACCCGAGCAACGTACACAGCAACAGCAGCATCAAGATCAAGTTCCGTTTCATAAAAAGACCCCTTGGCGCTTGGCGATCACCGCGCGGTATTCTCGCAGCGTCGCTTCGATCATCGCCCCTCTGGTGAAATGTTCCTCCGCCCGGCGCTGTCCGGCCCGTCCGAGCCGCAGCCGCCAGTCCTCTTTTTGCAGCAGCAGTTGCAGGGCATCGGCCAGCGCCACCGCTTCCTGCGGCGGGACGAGCAGACCGGTCTTGCCGTGCACCACCACTTCCGGGAGCCCGCCGACGTCGCTGGCGATCACCGGGCAGCCGGCGAGCATCGCCTCGATCGGCACGAGGCCGAGCCCTTCGGCGTGCGAAGGCTGGACGACGATGTCGAGCCCGGAGAGCAGCCGGCGCGCCTGCGGGACCTCGCCTAAGAAGCGCACCCGCGCCGGGCCGATCTTGCCGGCCTGATGCTGGTAGTCGGACAGGAGCGGGCCGTCGCCGATCAGCACCAGCTCCGCATCGACGCCGCGGGCGAGCAGAATCGTAAACGCTTCGAGCAGCGTCGAGAACCCTTTTTCCGCCACCATGCGCCCGATCGAACCGATGACAAGGCGGTCGCTGTCCTCACAGCCCAGCACCTGCCGGGCGTGCTCGCGCGGCAGCATCGCCGCCTGCTCGACCCCGTTGTGGATCGTCACCGCCCTCCAAGGCGGGATGCCATGGCGCGCCACCACATCCTGCTCCAGGCGGCGCGAGACGGTGATCACGCGGTCGGTCTCGGGAGCGAGCCTGCGCTCCAGCGTGTTCAGCACGCGCTTGACCAGCCCGCCGCGCGGCAAGACTTGATTATGTACGGTATAGACGCAGGGCGGCGGCGTCGGCAGGCTGCGCAGGGCGAGGCGGCCGACGAGACCTGCTTTCGCCCCGTGCAGGTGCACGAGATCGAACGGCTGCTCGCGAAGCAGTTTGCCCAGCTGGCGCACGGCGAGCATATCTTTCATCGGGGAGACGCTGTCGACGATCTCCACAGGCAAGCAAGGCACCGATTGCAGTACCTGTTCCCCGCACAGCTCCGACGGGCAGGCGACCGTCACGGCGAGCCCGACTTCCTGCAAACCATGGATCAGATCCAGCACATGCCGGCGCATGCCGCCCTGCATCGGGCGTACCACCTGCAGCACGCGAAACACATCCACACACGTTCACCTCTTTTCTCTTCTTTCCAGCGTTTCCAATTTGAAATACAAAAAAACCACCTGCCGATGAAAGGCAGATGGTTCTTGGCACTGCTGCTTGGATCTACTTGAGGATATAGATTTTAACGTCTTGCTTGCCGAACTGGCGAAGCTGCGCCTGGGTACCGTCGATGTAGATGTCGATGCGGTTGCCCTTGATCGCGCCGCCGGTGTCCTCGGCAGTCGCCACGAAGCCGCCCGCCGGAAGCAGCGGGGAGTTGTAGCCGGTCACGTAGACTTTGGAGCCGAGCGGAACCACTTTCGGGTCCACTGCGATCACGCCTTCACGCACTTTGGTGCCGGTGAAAGTCTGGCCGCCCCATTGCCACATGATGTTGCCCGGGCCGTATGCGGTCGCGTCCATGTTCAGCGTCTTGGTGTACGCCATGCCGGCGACAGTCGGGACGGCCGGCTTCGGCGCCGGTGCCGGTTTTTCCACCGGAGCTGGTGCCGGAGTCGGCGCTACGCGGGTCGGTACGACCGGCTGTTTCACCGGTTGCAGCGCCTGGCGGTCGGCCGACTTTTCTTCGGTCTGCGGCGCTTTCGCTTGCGGAGCTTGCGCCGGAGCTGCTGTAGCCGGAGTTACCGCTTTGTAGAAGCCGTTGGTGCCGGACGGGATCAGGATGGTGTTGCCTGCGATCAGCCGATCCGAGTCCATGCCGTTGAGGTTTTTAATCTCTGCAGCGGTGGTGTCGTACTTGTTGGCGAGGTATGCCAACTGGTCGCCTGTGATCACTTTGTACGGGAAGACGATGTGCAGCTTTTGGCCCGCGTAGATCGTGTCGGACGCCAGATGGTTGGCCGTCTTCCACGCTTGTGCGGTCGTGCCGTAGCTGGCTGCCAGCTGGGACAAAGTCTGGCCCGGTTGCACGATGATCGCATCGGTGAGACCTGCTGCCTCGACGTTGACTTGCGATACGGTCAGAACGCTTGCTGCAACAATTGTTGCAAAAGCCCATTTTTTCAGGTTGAATTTTTTCATTTTCTAGCACTCTCCTTCTAAAAGCCGCCGGAGTTAGCTGACGGGTTCGGGTGAAGGATACCCGCTCGCCTGCTGCGCGAGTTCACCCCAGATATGGTTCCTCCGTTCCTCATCAGATTTGAGGATTAGGCTTGTCATGTGGTCGAGTGCTAGAATAACGCAGATCAGGCCTCCGTTTCACTAGTCGATAACTGGAAATGGACTGGAAGAATCTCCGCGAGCCGCCCGCATCCGGCGCGGGTACAGGGATCGCGTCGTGCCGCAGTCGGCGAATGGAAAAAAGTCCCCTTCCGAAGAAGAGGACTTTTTGCTTGACTGCAAGGTCTGTCTGTGATCTATTTCAACACTTTGATGAACTCGATGTTCGGGTCATCCGGGCCTTGCACGGGGAGTCCCGCTTTGACGTTTTCCATGATGTACTCGATGTTGTCCTGCGTGATCACTTCGCCCGGCATGATGATCGGGATGCCCGGCGGGTAGACCATCACCGACTCGGCCATGATCCGGCCGGCCGCTTCTGTCAGTGGCACGACTTCGGTCTGTTTATTATAGAAAGCGTCGCGCGGCGAAACGGCGAGCAGCGGCATCGACGGGATGTGCACCTGCGGCAGGTCTTTTTTCTCCTGCACGCCGAATCGTTTCGAGATCTCGCGCAGCGCGTGGATCAGCGAGGCGATCGTTTCGTCGGTGTCGCCGAAGGTGACGATGCAGAGGATGTTGTACAGGTCGGACATTTCCACCTCGATGTTGAAATCGGTGCGGAGGATCTTCTCCACTTCCCAGCCGGTCAAGCCGAGCTCCTTGACGGAGATGTTCAGCTTCAGCGGGTCGTGGGCGAAGGTGGCCGACGTTTTCAGGATCTCGTCGCCGAAGCAGTACATGCCCGGGATCTCTTCATTGATCGTGCGGCGGGCATTTCGAGCGAGACGGAGCACTTTTTCGATCAGCTCGTGCCCGTAGACCGCAAGGTTCTTGCGAGCGACGTCAAGCGACGCCAGGAGCAGGTAGGACGTCGACGTGGTGTGCAGCATCGAGAGCACCGCCTGCACGTGCGCCGGAGAGACGAATCCTTCACGGACGTTGAGCACCGAGCTTTGCGTCATCGAGCCGCCGAGCTTGTGCACGGAGGTCGCCGCCATGTCCGCGCCGGCCTGCATCGCGGAGAGCGGCAGGTCTTCGTGGAAGGAGAACAGGACGCCGTGCGCTTCGTCGACGATGACAGGCACGCCGCGCTCATGGCTCAGTTCGACGATCGATTTCAGGTCGCAGGAGACGCCGAAGTAGGTCGGGTTGATCAGCAGCACGCCTTTTGCATCCGGGTGTGCGTCAAGCGTGACACGGACCGTATCGACCGAGATGCCGTGCATGATGCCGATCTCAGCGTCCACTTCCGGGTGCATGAACACCGGATGCGCGCCGGAGAGGATGATCGCCGCCATGATCGATTTATGCGCGTTGCGCGGCACGAGGATCTTCTCGCCAGGACCTACGACCGACATGATCATCGTCATGATCGCGCCGGACGTGCCCTGCACCGAGAAGAACGTGTGGTCGGCGCCATACGCCTGCGCGGCCAACTCCTGGGCTTCTTTGATGATGCCTTTCGGTGAATGCAGATCGTCCAAGGGTGCGATGTTGATCAAATCTATGGACAAAGCGTTCGGGCCAATGAACTCGCTGAATTCGCTCGGCATACCAAAGCCTTTTTTGTGTGCGGGAATGTGGAACTGAATCGGGTTCCGGCTCGCGTGCTCGACGAGCTTCGTGAACAGAGGAGTAAGGTTTTGCATCGCGTTCAATTCCTTTCATCAAGAGCATAACGAAAACATAACGAATGCAATTATAGCACTCTTCTTCTGTATGAGAAACAAATTTTTTGGATAAGTATGCTGTTAGGTTTCACCGTGTAGTGTGGTCTTTTTCGCACGTAAAAAACCCACCAAAAAGGTGGGTTTTGCAAGGTTGTTTTAGGCAAGTTCCGCCTTGACTTCCTCCGGGGTGTTTTCCCAAAGGTCGGCTCGCAGCTGCTGCAGGAAAGCAGCCAGTTTCGCCTTCTGTTCGGCGGTCAGGTTCGACACGTCCACACGGCCTTTCACCGCGCGGTCCATCTGGTTGACCAGTGGGCCCATCGCCTTGTAGCCGATGCCGTGTGCGAAGTCGATCACAAGTTCTGCCGACGCGATACCGCTGAAGCCGCGTCCCTTTTCGTACGTTTTCAAGGTCACCCAGACCACAGCGACCTTCTCCCCGTTCGGCACATCCTCCGCCGAGCGTGCCGCCCGGAAGTCGATGCCCCGCTCCAGGCGGCTCTTGCCGTGGATCGCCCCTTGGTCGACGAAGATCTCGTCGCCGTGAATCATCACAGCGGACAGGTTCTGCAGCTCATCTGGCGTGCTGTGTTTATCGCGTCCGGTCAGGTTCAGTTCCATTGGTGATCATCCTTCCTATGGTCATCTTTGGCTATATTGTAACCGCTGGCCAAGGAAAAGTCACCCTGCCCGCCCCTCCGGCTCGATCACTTTCATCCGCACCCAGATCATGTTCAGCAGGTAGAGCACACAAGTCAGCCCAAGCATCACCCGAATGCCGAAGTAGGCCGAGCCCAAGCCGCCCAAGAGCGGCCCTGCAAAGGAGCCTAAGAGCATCGCCGACGCGGAGAACCCGTAGACCTTCCCCCGGTGCTCTTTCGGCGCCAGACGCCCGACCAGCGCGTTTGCGGTCGGCATGATCCCACCGATGAAGAGCCCGAGGCCGAAGCGGGCGGCGATGAAGACCCAGACGTTCGGAGCGAGCGCTTGCGGAAGGTACATCAGGGCGGCCCCGGTCATGCAGATGGTCAGGACTTTGCGGTAGCCGATCTTGTCGCTGCGCTTGCCGAGGAACGGCGAGGCGATCAGATCGGCAAGTCCCGTTGCCGCCGTCGCGAACCCGGCGATGATGCCGAGGTATTCGAGCCCGGTGAGTTCCTTCATATAGACAGGCAGCACCGGCAGCACACTCATCACCGAAAACTGGGCCAGGAACAGCACGACAAACATCGTGCGAACGCCTTTCATCTCCTTCACGGCGCGGAACTGCTCCAAGATCGCCCCCTTCTTCATCTCATCCTTCGCGGGCGGCTCAAAGCGCTCCTTGACCAAACACAGCGTCACCAAAAAGGCGAGCAGCGAGAACCCGCCGGTCAGGAAAAATGCGACCCGGTAGCTGTGCAGCAAATCGACCATCAGCCCGCCCACCAGCGGCCCGATCAGCGTGCCGAACATCCCCGCCGAGGCCAGCCAGCCCAGCGCATAGCCAAGGCGCTCCTCCGGGATCACCGTCGCCACCAGCGCGTTCGCCGACGCCGTAAAACCGCTGAAGATGCCTTGAATCGTGCGGGTGATCAGCAGATGCCAGACGTTCTGCGCCAGTCCCATCAGGAACATGAAGAACGAGATCGCAAACGTCGTCCGCATCACCATCAGCTTGCGCCCTTTGCGATCGCCGAGCGAGCCCCACAAGGGCGACACGATCGCCGCCAGCAAAAAGTTGCACGACGAGATGATCCCCGCCCAGATCGCCACCTGACCCCAATCTTCCACTCCAAGTTCGTTTATGTATAACGCCAAAAAGGGCCCGCTCGACGTAAACGCCATCATCATGATGCACTGCACCGCCGCCATCACCCACAAGGTGCGCTGCCAAGACGAACCTTCCTGTTTCATCGGTTCTCACATCCCATCCACTTTTAGTAATTGATCCTGTTGTCGTAATTCTATCAAGAATATGGCATTTCGTTTCTCGAATCTTTTTACTCGTACAGCTCAAACATCTTAAAAAGATATACAGTAACTGAAAATATAACTGGAGCACCGCCTATATTTTAACGAAAATATACGCTAAGCCCTGAATTGCGTCCGACTTGGCGTTTCTCCTTACTCTAAGCTCAAACGACACGATCCCCCGACAAACTGAATGAGACTGACTCTAAAAAAAGCAGTGACGGACTAGGAACTCGAAAGACCTAGACTGCCGCTGCTTTTATTGTGCTAACGTAATTCGTTAGCGTAATCTACTTTAGGAGACAAGGTCACCTAACCGTCTGGTAAACGAGGCCTATGGCTCCAGAATCAAATGTCTTGTTTTCGATAAGTTTAAGATTGATCTTCTCCTTGATACCTTGGAATAACGGCAACCCGCTGCCGATCAGGACGGGAGAAATCGTAATTTTATACTCATCTATTAAATCAAGCTGCATAAGGTAGTGTGCGAACCTAGGACTGCCGAGGATGACCATATCCTTGCCTGGCTGCTGTTTGAGGTTCTTGATCGCTTCCTCGACATCTTCTTTCACCAGTCTGGAATTGTTCCATTCGACTTTCTCCAGCGTCGTGGAAAAAACGATTTTGGCTGTCTTTTCGATCCACTCGGCATGATTCCGTTCATGCTGCGAAGCTGATGGGTTCGAAGGCACAGATGGCCAGTAACTGTGCATCATCTGATAAGTCCCACGTCCCCAAATGACAGTGTCCGCAGTACTCAGAATTTCTTTCGCGTGTTTCTCCAAATCAGCATCGTAGGAAACCCAGCCAATGTCCATTTCACCGTTCGGCCCTTCTACAAAACCGTCAAGCGATGCGTGCAGAAATAGAACAAGTTTTCTCATTTTCAATTCTCCTTTGTTCATGTGGGGTATTTACATTATACATTTTCACGGATGATCATAATCCTCGGCTATAAATCAGGCGAGCTCCTGGCAAAAAATGATTGACCAAACTCCTGAATTCATTTATTATTTAAGTGTATAATAAAATATATAAGGGGGGTCAATCAAATGAAACTGCGCAACAAAGCACTGCTCATCCTCGCAACGGCCGCCATCCTCGCCACCGGCGCACAGACGGCAAGCGCTGCCAGCCCCGAAAACGAACCGAGCAACGGCTCGGGCGCCAACGACATCTATGCAACGGCGGAGGCGTACGCCATCGGCAACGCTGTGTCCGGCTACATTGGCACTTATCAGGATGTGGACGTCTTCGCTTTTACCGCACAGAATTCCTTATATGCAGAGCTGTCCCTGCTAACAACAGGCAACTACAGCTTCACCGTCACCAACCCAATCACCGGCGAGCATTACAGCGACGACGGCACCGGCCTGATCGACATGCCGCTCACCTATGGCCAGACTTACTATGTGAGCGTTTTCGGCCTCGGCGACATGGGCAAACCTTACCGCCTCTCCTCCTTCCATTACTTTTAAACAACACCAAGACGACCGCCCTGCGCGGTCGTCTTTATTTTCGGCATCACGCCAATCCCTTGCCCACTGCCGCCCTGCTCCTCCGTCTCGCGCGGTCATCCTGATGCGTTCAGCTCCAGCCGCTCTCCGCCTGCATACAGCCGCACAGCTCCCCCGTCTCTCAGATCGGCCACGACCAACCGGTTCGCTCCCAGCACCGTTCCCTGCCCCTCCTGAACGACCAGCGCGGTATCCTCATCGATCCCGTACACCCGCTGCCACCCCGTCGCTTCTGCCAGGTGCAACATTCGCGCCAAGCGCCTGCGCTCGCTGAAATGCGAATCGAGCAGCCCATACGGAAACAGCCCCAGCCCGCCGCGGGGATTCCACGTCACATCGTCCGACCCTGCGCCGCCCGTCACCATCGGACCAACCGACTGGACGACCGCTCCCGCCGAGGTGCCGGCGACCAAGGCGCCTTTTGCAAAACGGGCGCGGATCACCGCCATCGCCCGGCTGTCCGTGTGATCCTCATGCAGAAGACAGGCCACGATCTTCGACTGGTCGCCTCCGCCGAAAAAATATCCCGTACGTGTCTGCACCAATTCCAGCAGCGCCGCATCGTCCCGCCTCCCAATCTGCCCCGCATGCAGCGGAATCCATTCTGCCTCCCGCACGCCGTAGCGCGCACAGAACAGCTCTTGGTAATACGCCCCGTTGGCTTCTGCTTCCTCAGGCTCTGACGCAGCCGTTACGATACCGATCTTCGCCCGTCCGACGCCCCCGGCCAGCTCGACGATCTTGCCGTACACCTCCGCGTTGTCCTCGCGCAAGGCGCCGCCTGCCAGCACCAGTTTTCCGTTCATAAAAAAACACCCCCATACCCGTCTTTTATGAGCGGGTGCTGAGGGTGAGAACTTACAGCATCTTTTGCAAAAACTGTTTCGCGCGTTCGCTTTGCGGATTGGCGAAAAATTCGTCCGGCGTGCGGTCTTCCACCAGGCGGCCTTCGTCGAGGAACAGGATGCGGTTGGCCACTTCGCGGGCGAACCCCATCTCGTGCGTGACGATCGCCATCGTGATCCCGGTGTGGGCGAGCGCCTTCATCACGTCGAGCACCTCTTTGACCATCTCCGGGTCGAGCGCCGAAGTCGGCTCGTCGAACAGCAGAGCTTCCGGCTCCATCGCCAGCGACCGGGCGATCGCCACGCGCTGCTTCTGCCCGCCGGACAGCTTGGTCGGGTAGACGTCCGCTTTGTCGACAAGTCCCACGCGCATGAGCAGCTCGCGCGCCTTTTCCCGCGCCTTGTCTTTGGACATGCCTTTGACTTTGATCGGCGCGTAGGTCATGTTGTCGAGCACCGTCATGTGCGGGAAGAGGTGAAAATGCTGAAACACCATCCCGACATTCTGCCTGACTTTCATGATCTCGTTTTTGCCGGCGGTGGTGATGTCCTGGCCGTCGATGTAGATCTTGCCTGACGACGGCATCTCCAGCAGGTTGAGGCAGCGCAGGAAAGTCGATTTCCCCGACCCGGACGGACCGATGACGGCGACGACCTCCCCCTTCTTGATCTCTGTGGAGATGTCTTTTAACACGTCCAGTTTGCCAAACGATTTGTAGAGCTGCTCCACCTTAATCACTGCGCCGCAACCTCCTCTCCAAGAGCCTTGCGCCAAACGTCAGCGCCATCACCATCACGTAGTAGATGATCCCGGCCACGATCAGCGGTTCGAAATAGATGTACTTCTCCGCCCCGACGATCGTCGCCCGGCGCAGCACGTCGGCCGCCCCGATCGTCGAGACCAGCGCCGACTCCTTGAGCAACGCGATGCTCTCGTTGACCAGCGCCGGCAAGATGTTCTTCAACGCTTGCGGCAAGATGATGTCGAGCATCATCCGCCGGTAGGGCACGCCCAGCGCCAGCGCCGCTTCGCGCTGCCCCTTGTCCACCGCCAAGATCCCGGCGCGGATCGTCTCCGAAATGTACGCCGCCGAGTTCAGCGAGAAGGCCAAGACCCCCGCTTCCAGCGCGGTGATCTGATAGCCGGTCAACTGCGGTGTCGCAAAATAGACGAGCGTCAGTTGCAGGATCAACGGCGTGCCGCGAAAGACGGACGTGTAGGCGATGCCGAACCAGCGCAGCACTTTGATGTTCGAAATCTTGAATAAGGACAGCACCGTCCCCCACAAAAAACCGAAAAACGCGGAGAGAAGGGTAAATTGCAGCGTGACCTTGATCCCTTCCAGCATGTAAGGGATCGAGGGCACGATGCGGTCAAAATTGAGATCCATGCCCGGCCACCGCCCTCCGATTATTCTGCTGCATCAAACCAATTTTTCGCAAAGGTATCGATCTGGCCACTGTCTTTCATGCCTTGCAGCGCTTTGTTGAAATCGGCGGTGATCTTCGAGTTTTTCGGGAAGGCGATCGCCGAGCCTGCTTCGTCGGTGTTCGGGATCGTGTTGAATTCCAGATCCGGATTGGCTTTGACAAAACCTTTCGCCACCGTGTCTTCGATGATCGCAGCATCCACGCGGCCCGCTTTGATCTCCTGAATGATCTCGCCCGTCTTGTTCAGCGGCACGATGTTCAGGCCTTTCATGTCTTTGGCTGCCGTCTCTTGGATCGAGCCGAGCTGCACGGCGACTTTTTTGCCGGAGAGGGTGTCGGCCGTCTTCAGGTTGGCGCCTTTCTTCGCGACGATCGTGTTTTTCGCTTCATAGTAGATGTCGGAGAAGTCGACGCTCTGCTTGCGCTCTGCGGTCGGGGTCATGCCCGCCATGACAAAATCGACGGTGCCTGCCTGCAGCGCAGGAATCAGGCCGTTGAAGTCCATGTCTTTGATCTCCAGTTGGTAGCCGAGCTGATCGGCGATGCTTTTCGCGATGTCGACGTCAAATCCGGCAACTTCGCCGCCCTTGGCAGTATCGTGGAATTCGTACGGCTTGTAGTCGGCCGAGGTGCCCATCACAATTTTCTTCTTCCCGGTGTCACCGCCGGTGTTGGTGTTGTCATCGGTGCCGCAGGCGACGGTGCCCAGGGCAAGCACTGCGGTCAGTGCGATCGTGCAGAGTGTTTTGAACCGTTTCATCGTATGTTACCTCCTGGTATCAGTGCTGTATTTTAATATGCGATACGAATGGGCATTTCATGAATAACGTTTTGTATCATACACCCATTTTGCATATTCATGCAATAGGTTCGATTTATATAAAACTTTTCTGATAGTTTGGCACAGGGTATGATAAAGGTATCCAGAACGAGGAAAGAAGGTCGCGACAACATGGAACAGAAGTGGACGCAGTATTTTTCCGGGCAGCTCGAAGCGGTGCTGGCCGAGTTGAAAACCTACGTGGAGCTGGAGACGCCGTCCGACGACAAGGCGCGGATCGACGAGTTGGGGGAGTTGATCGCCGCGCGGTTCGCTGCGCTTGGCTGCACGGTGGAGAAGATTCCACAGGCGGTGCAGGGCGATCAACTGCGCGTGACCTACGGCGAAGGTGAAGAGCAGATTCTCGTGCTCGGCCATTTTGACACGGTCAAAGAAGTCGGGACGCTCGCGGCAGAACCGTGGCGCATCGAAGACGGCAAAGCGTACGGCCCCGGCACGTATGACATGAAGTCGGGCATCGTGTTTTCCTATTTTGCCTTGAAGGCGATGATCGAGCAGGGGATCAAGCCGCAGAAAAAGCTCGTCTTCTTCTGGAACACCGACGAAGAGATCGGCTCCCCGTCCGGCACGGCGCCGATCGTGGAAGAGGCGAACAAAAGCGCCTTGGCGCTGGTCATCGAGCCTTGCTACGGGGACGGCTACCTGAAGACTTCGCGCAAGGGCGGCGGCGTGTTTACCGTCCGCGCCAAAGGCCGGGCCGCGCATGCCGGCAATGAGCACAAGATCGGCATCAATGCGATCGCCGAACTGGCCCATCAGATCGTGACGATCCAAGGCTGGACCGACTATGAAGCGGGCACGACGCTGTCGGTCGGCAAGATCATCGGCGGCACGACGTTCAACGTCGTACCGGAACATGCGGAGATGGTCGTCGATGTGCGCGTGCAGACGGCCGCCGAGTCGGAGCGGGTGACAAAGTTGTTCGCCGACCTGCAGCCGGTGCTGCCGGGCGCAGAGCTGCACGTCAGCGGCGAGGTCGACAAGTTCCCGATGGAGCGCACGGCGGGCACGGAGCGGCTGTATCTGCATGCGCAGGAGCAGGCGAAGCTGGAAGGCTTCGAGCTGAAGGAGATCGGCGTCGGCGGGGTCAGCGACGGCAACGTGGCCGCTCTGGCCGGCATCCCGATCCTCGACGGGCTCGGCCCGGTCGGCGACGGTGCGCACGCCTCGCATGAACATATCGTCGTCGACGAAATCCCGCGCCGCATCGCGCTCCTGTTGCGGCTGTTGGCGACGCTGTAAGATGCGCAAACTGCCGACACAGGAACTCTTGGCGATCTTGAGCGTCTATGACTTCTACAGCTGGGACGAGCGGGAGGCGCCCCGCCAGTTTTGGTTTGTGCAAGACTTGGGCCAGCCCGATTTTTACAAAGGCTGGGGTCTGGACGCCGTGGAAAATCCGCAGGCTGAGCGGCCGCTGACGGTCGAGGAATGGCTGGAGTATGAAGAGCGCTTCTTCAGTTGGCTGAAGAGCCGGGAACAGCTGCTGCTCCCGGCGATCGTCACGCCGGAGCTGACCAACTGGTGGGAGCCGAACCTGCTCCGCGACTGGATGCTGCCCGACGCCGAGCGCTGCCGGGACCTGCTCGCCGAAACAGGCGTGATTCACCTCTCGCCGAGCCTCGACCCCGACCTGCGCGGGGCGCTGGTTGAGACGTGGGAAGAGCTGGTCATTTTAGGCAAGATGGCGGTGCGCGGTCTGCCGCTCCTGTTCTTCAGCGGCGGGAAGCGCGTGTACCGGCTGACCGAATACCTGACCGTGCTGTTGGAAGAGAAATAAAAAGAGCAGCCTCTGTGGCTGCTCTTTTGTGTTTAGTTCTGACGCTCCGGCAGAGAGCGCATGTATCCGTCGCTCAGCCTCAAGAGCT
This sequence comes from Tumebacillus sp. BK434, assembly GCF_004340785.1. NCBI lineage: Bacteria > Bacillati > Bacillota > Bacilli > Caryophanales > Alicyclobacillaceae > Tumebacillus > Tumebacillus sp. BK434. Next base: position 78,166 of record NZ_SLXS01000003.1, read on the forward strand.
CCAGCGCCCGCGTAAACTGCGCCTCGTAGTCGGACACTTTCTCCGTCTCCTCCTGCGTGGCCAGCGAAACCGCTTTTCCGTCATAGTAGTTGAGGCCCGGCACAAACAAAATCTCGTTGTTCAAAAACGACCCGGACGGCAAATAAAACCGCTCCGGCAGCACGTTTTTGCTGTAGTTGAACAAGTCTTGCCCGAAGTGAATCTGATCGTCCAGCTTCACGCCGAGCAGGTTGGCGATCGTCGGCATCATGTCGACCTGCCCGCCGGTGGTGGGCACTTCCTGCGCTTTCAGACCCGGCGCTTTGATGAACAGCGGCACGTTAAACGACTCCAGCGAGGTGTAGTCGGTCTGCAGCCAGTCGGCCATGAACGCCGCTTCCGTCTCGTTCAGCGCGCTGCCGCCCATGCCAAAATGGTCGCCGTACAGCATGAGCACCGTGTCATCATACAGTCCGTTCGCTTTCAACAGGGAGATGAAGTGGCCGATCTGCGCATCGACGTACGCCGCCGATTCGATGTAACCGCCAAGCGGCGTGCCTTCCAGTTCCGGCGGAATGGTGAACACGTTCAATTCCTTCGGCAGTTTGAACGGATGGTGGCTCGACATCGCGATCAGGTTGGCGTAGATATGCTTGCCGCTCGCCTTCATCTTCTTCAGCTCCGGCACCGTTTTCTCGTACAGAATGCGGTCGGACGCGCCAAACGCGACTTTCTCCTCTTCGCCAAAGAACTGTTTGTCGAACGTCTTGTCAAAGCCCAGCGCTTCGTACAACTGGTCGCGGTTCCAGAACTCGATGTCGTTCGTGTGGAACGTTGCGCTTTCGTAGTTGTACGGCTTGAGCAGTTTGGCCATGCTCGGGATGTCCTTGTTGCCAAAGCGCTGTGACATCGCATAATCGCCGACCGGATAGATCGACGTGTTCAGCATAAACTCGGCGTCCGAAGTGTTGCCCTTGCCGACCTGCTGATAGAAGTTCGGGAAATAGGCGCTTTCCTTGCGCAGCTTGTTCAGGTTCGGCGTGACTTCCTTCCCGTCGATCTCAAGGCCGATCAGGAAGTTCTGGAACGATTCGAGCTGCACGACGACCACGTCTTTGTTCTTGGCGACGCCGAAATACTGCGGCTTTGCCACCGGATCGAGGCCTTTCAGTTCGAAGATGCGCTCCTGCGTAATCTCGCCGATCTGCTCTTCCTCCTGCACCACGCCGCCGACGGCGAGCGCGAACTGGTAGTTGAAGACGCCCATCTGCTCCGCCTTTTTCATCTCGTTGACGATCTCCTTCTGATCAACCTGCCAGATCGACACGATGACCGCCACCAGCGACAACAGCGAGACAGCCGCGTAGTTCAGGCGGCCGATCTTCTTGTTTTTCGGCTGGAATTTCTTGTAGAGGAACAAGAAGGCCAGATCGGTGAAGAACAGCAGGTACCACGGATTGAAGATCTCTTTGATGCTTTCCGCAACTTCCCCGACCTGTCCTGCCTGCCCCAGCGCCTGGTAGGTCAGGAGCGTGCCGTAAAAATCATGGTAGATCGCGATGCTTAAAAACGCGAACGAGAAGATCCCGCTCGCCAAAAAGTACACGGGCAGCCTGCGCTTCCCGGCGATCAGTTCGATCAAAAAATGGACGAGCAACACAAACGGCAGCTCGCGCAAGAGCAGAATCTTGACGTTGATCTCGCCAAACACCAAGTTCTGAAACACGGCGATCTTGGCCAAAAATGCAACAGTAAAGATCATAAACGGATTCATCATCAGCAGCCCGTCTGCCTCCCCTCTTGAAAAGCGGCAACCAACCGGCAAAAGAGCAACCTATGCCGGCTGCCCTTTTGCGATTTCCCCTTGTTGTCGTTTCATGTTGACTTTCCCTTGTGATGTCCCAAGGTAGATCGCAAAAAATGCCATCAGAAAACCAATGCCATGCACCCAGGTAATCGACTCGCCGAGCAGCAGGACGGAGAACAGCAGGCTCATGATCGGCATCCCGTTCAAAAACATCGCCGTCCGCCCCGCTCCGATCAGGCGAATCCCGGAGTTCCACCAGATCGCACCCAATGCTGTCGCGACCCAGCCGGAGAAGATCAGCACGCCCCAGACGAACCAATCGGCCGGCAGTGCGGCAACTTCCCCCGTGATGAAGCTCTTTCCCCCGGTGAAGCACAGCAACAGCACCGTCGCCAGCACGTGGCTGTAGCCGGTCACGACCATCACCGGAACGGTCTGGGTTGCTTTTTTGATGATCAGCCCGGAGATCACGTAGACCAGCATCGACAGGAAGATCAGCAGCTCGCCCGTTCCGAACGCCAGCGACGCCGTCTGTTCCCAGGAATCGCCGAAGATGACGAGCGCCACCCCGAGCAGCCCGAGCACGAGTCCGCTGATCTTGCGCCACGTCAACGCTTCACGGAAAATTGCAAACGCAAGCAGCGAGGTCATCAGCGGATTGAGGCCGAGGATCAGCGACGATGTGGACGCATCGGTCGTCTGGATCCCCGCGCCAAGCAGGATCTGATGCAAGAAGATCCCGCTGACCGCGATACCTGCGATGTACAGCCATTCTTTTAACGAAAGCTTTACAAAACCGTACATCTTCCATACTACCACACCGAGCAGCACTGCGGCTGCTCCAATTCGATACGTGGCAAGCTCCAGCGGCGGAAAGAAGCCGGACAGGTATTTCACCATCACGACATTCAGGCCCCAGATGATGACAACAAATAATAGCAGTGACTTGGCCTTTTTTTCCTCGTGCACCTTGTGTCCACTCTCCCAGCAAACGTTCCTTCGCAATCCGAAACATTTTCTAATAGAGCATATTATACACGTCGCCAGAGCGAACGCAACAGCATTTTCTTGGCAAGTCGTGTTCGCATGGCAATCACAAAAAAAGGGGGAATTTTCATGCAACGGTTGGTGCAACAGACGATGATCGCGGTGCCGCCCGAGTAGCTCTGGCGGGCGTGGACGCAAGAGTCGAGCCTGAAATCGGCTCTGGAAGCAGGCGAAGGCATGCTCTGCTGCGCGCCGGAGAGATCATAGAGCGCCGCGCTGCCAGCTATCAGGCGTCAAAAGCGCATCTCCCGCTGACAGCTTGTCTTGGTTACTACGAAGAAGAACCCTCGCCAGCGATGACCGGAGAGGGTTCTTTCGATAGATAGATCGAATCAGTTCGAAGGTTGGTGCGGCCCGACGGTGACTTGAGTCATCTTGTCTGTGTCGAGCACTTCGTGGGCGAGGCGCAGCGCTTCTTCCACCGTCACCGCGTCGAGCTCGGCGATGTCCTGCTCGTACTGGCGGTAGGTGCCGAACAGCAGTTCATCGTCGATCAGCTTGTGGACTTTGTTGCCGAGCTGGTCGCTGCTCATCAGCAGGCTCGATTTGAGCATCGCTTTCGAGCGGAGCAGTTCGTCGGCGGTAATGTCCGCTTTTAATTTGAACAGTTCGGACTGGATCTCGGCGAGCACGCGGTCCGTCTCGGACGGCTGGCAGCCGGCGTAGATCATGTAGCTGCCGACGTGCGGCCAGCCGGAGTAGGAGCCGTCGACCTGATAGACCAGTCCCAGCTCGTTGCGCAGGCGCTGGAACAGGCGCGACCAGGAGTCGCCGCCGAGGATCGTCATCGCCACGTCAAACGCGGGCAAGTCTTTGCGCGTCACTTCCGGCGCCCGGAAGCCGAGGAAGACCTGCTCTTGTTCACAGTCCTCTTCCTCATGGCGGACCTTGATCTGCGTGAGCGGGACTTCGTGCGGTGCCTTGCGGGTGCGGGTCTCGCTGCCAAAATGCTTGCCGATCACTTCGACCACCTGCTCGTGCTCGACATTGCCGACGACGCCGACGATCAGGTTGTCAGGCGTATAATGCTCTTTGGCGAATTCCAGCACGGTGCTGCGCGTCAAGCCGTCGAGCGAATCGGGCGTGCCGATCGTCGGATGGGCGAAGTCGCCGAGCAGCGCATGATAGGCGAGGTCTTCCCCCCACGCGGACGGGTCGTCCTGGATCATCTTGTATTCTTCTTGGATCACGTCTTTTTCTTTGTCGAACTCCTCGGGCGGGACATGGAAATTGGCGATGACGCCGGCAAACACATCCAGTCCCTGCAGCACCGTCTCCGCCGGTCCGTCCAGCTCATAGGTGGTCGACTCGAAGCCGGTCGACGCGTTGGTCGAGCAGCCGAGCCGGGCAATCTCGTTGCCAAATGCCACCTGATCGAGCTCCGGCGTCCCTTTGAACACCATGTGTTCGAGGACGTGCGCCACCCCTTGGATCTTCGTCGGCTCCTGGCCGGAGCCGATCCCAAAGCGCAGATGCGCCACGGCGCCGCGCAGGTAGGGTGTGCGCTCCGTCACGATCTTCAGCCCGTTCGGTAACACTGTCTTGCGAATCAAAGGGAGATCACGCTCCTAACTGAGCACTTTTGTAAATTCTTCTTCTTTAAAACCGACCGTCGCCTTCCCGCCGTGCACGAAGATCGGGCGCTTGACCAGCATGCCATCCGTTGCCAGCAAGTCGAGCATCTCCTCTTCGCTCATCGTCTTCAGCTTGTCCTTCAAGCCGAGTTCACGGTACTTCTGCCCGCTCGTGTTAAACAGCTTCTTGATGTCGAGACCGCTCTTGGCGAGCACTTCGCGCAGCTCTTCCTTGCTCGGAGGCTGTTCTACGATATGACGGTCCGCAAAGGATACGCCGCGCGCTTCCAGCCATTTTTTCGCATTGCGGCAGGTGCTGCATTTGGGATATTGAAGAAAAAGGGACTCTGCCATTTTTCGTCGCCTCCTTATGTATATGACTGACAATGCCCCCAATGTATCATGTTTGTCCCGGTTTGTCTAAATGTACGTCCTGTGAACGTGACGGGGGCAACAGTTTTTTCGCAGATTTCAGGGTATGCTGGAAGCATACACCATACTACGGCAAAGGATGATGAAACGATGTACCAAGAACCGACTCATGACGAGCTGCGCAACTGGCTGACCGAGACGAAGATCATTGCTGTCGTCGGCCTGTCCGACAAGCCGGAGCGCACTTCTTACCTGATCGCCGAAACGATGCAGCAGCGCGGCTACCGCATCATTCCGGTCAACCCGATGGTGGAAGAGGTATTAGGTGAGACTTCTTATCCCACACTGGAAGATGTGCCGGAAGGAATCGACCTCGTCAACGTCTTCCGCAGAAGCGAGGAGCTGTACAGTGTGGTGGAAGCGGCGATCAAGGCAGGGGCAAAACGCATCTGGGCGCAATCGGGCGTCTATGATGAGCAGGCGGCCGAGCTCGCCAAGCAAAACGGCGTGGAGATCGTGATGGACCAATGCATCGCCGTCGCGCACACACAACTGGTAGGAGGAAAATTCTGATGGCCAAACTCGATTTTTACTTCGACTATAACTGCCCGTGGTGCTACCTCGCAGCGTTCACCGTGCGCGAGCTGGCAGCAGAGGGCGTTGCGATCGACTACCATGTCTGGAAGATGCCCGAAGACGCCACCCCGCCGCCGAAGCCGGAAGGGTATATGGAAGCGGCCGGTCTGAAGCTGCGCGAACTGCGTGAACAGCTAAACGTCAAGCTGTCCTCCCCGATCCAAAAAGAGACGATCCCGGCACTGACCGCCACCAAGGTCGCCTCCGCGATGGGCAAGGCGGAAGCGTTCGTCGAAGCGGCGTTCCGCGCGCACTGGGGCGACAAGCAGGACATCTCCGAGGAGTCCCTGCTCGTGCAAATCGCTGCCGAGATCGGCCTCGACGCTGACAAGTTCCAGAGCGCTCTGCGCGACGGCAGCGGCCGCGCGGCAATGGAAGCAGATCTGCAAAAGGCGAGAGAGCTGAACATCGACACGATTCCGTCCTATTTGAACGGCGGCATGCGCCTGTTGATCCACCATTTTGAAGACATGCCGACCCTCGAACAGCTCCGCCAATTGGCACAAACCGAATAAACTGCACATGAAGAGACGTTTTCCGAAAAACGTCTCTTTGTTGTAAAATGTTAGAAATTCCTTAATGCTTTTGAAAGCTTGACATTATTCTGGCAAGTTGTAAACTTGAAATATGAAACCGATTGGAAAATCTAAATTTTTCCAGTCGGTAATTGGGCTTTGATTCAGGCTTCGCATACGCTTCGTAGAGGGGAAGGTAACACACAACTATATGGATACTTTGCGTTATGTTCAACAGTTTGGACGTTCGAAAAAAGACAATTTGAAACCCAGCTTGCTCAGCAAGTATCATGTGGGTTCCATTATTGAAGTTTATCCCTTTCGCATCATGGATTTCGGTTGCTTTGCGTCCACTTCAGACGGGCTGAGCGGTTTGATTCATAACAGTGAGATGTCGTCGGTGATGCAAAACAACTTGCAAGAGATGATCGACAAGCAAGTGCCGATCACCGTCCGCATTAATAAATTCGACCGCCGCACCGGAGAGATCGCCTTCTCGCTGGAGAATAAAGAAAAGACTTCCGTTCATATTGAATCCGCCCTGCAGCATGAGACGTCCGCGATCGAAGAGCGCCCGGCAACAAGCGACGCTCCGGAGACTGTCGTCGCTTCTGCCGAGCCGGAAACGGAAGTGGAAGGCGAACTGCAGCCGCACCAGTTCAAGATCAACCAGCCGGTGCATCCGGAACCTGCTCCGCAAAAGTCGATCGCCTCCGACCTGTCCGCCCGCCTCGATCAGGAGACGGCCGACATTCAGAAGTTTTTGGAAGGCGTGCTCAAGCAAGAGCTCTCCCCGGTGGCCCGCAAGATGCTGCGCGACTTGCTGCAAAACACGTCCACCTTCCGCTTCACCTATGCAATGCAGACCGCCGTCGATGCGTTTGAGCCTGATGTCGGCGTTCAACTGATGACTTCGATCGAGCGCACACTGCGCGAGAAAGCATAAAAGAGACCTTGCGGTCTCTTTTTTATTTCATCATTTTCAAGCGCGAGCCGAGCAGGTCGTCGATCATCTTCAGCTTCGGGTCGTGAGTAAAATCGTGCCCGTCACCAAAATAGTGGCGGTAGAGTTCTTGGGCGCGCTTGTAGTCTTTTTTCACATAGAGCGAGAAGATCTCTTCGAGCTTCACTTCGTTCGACATCGCGTATTGGACGTTTAACTCGTGCGCGTCGCGAATTTCACGGCGGAACTCGCCCATCTGCATGTCGAGCTCATGCGCGGTATCGGCGGCGCGGCGCAGGGCGGCCCGCATGTCCACCGGAATCTTCTCGTCGTATTTGTAGCGCAGTTCGTGCTCGTTCGTCGCCCAGAAGTTCATCGCCAGCGTGCGCAACTGGATCTCGCAGAACGCTTCCTTTTTCAAGGGTCCGTGATAGGTCGGGTAGCGCACGATGATGTGGATCGAGCGGTAACCTGAATCTTTCGGATGCGCGATATAGTCCTTCACTTCTTCGACGACAAAGTCTTCGCGCTGGTTGAGGATCTCCTGCACTTCCCGGATATCTTCGATATAGCGGGAGACGAGGCGCAGGCCGGCAATGTCTTTCACGTTTTGCTCCACTTCGTCGATCCAGTTGCCGACGCCGATCTGCACGCCTTTCTTCTCCGCCTTTTTCAGCATCGACTCGGTCGATTTGACGCGGCCGACGACGTATTCGATCGGCGAGTAACCGTTTTCCTGCAGACAGCCGTATTTGATGCCTTTGAGTTTGACTTTCAGTTCATCTATCGTTTGCTGGTACGGTGCTTTCATCCGGGCCAGTTTTTCTAAATCGCCTTTACTCGGCATGTAATTCTTGATCATTGTTTCCCCCACCGATATTGAAAATCTTTGACACTATAGAAATTCAATCCCTTGTACCATTTTCCTCCCTGCCCGGCACCTTTTGTCACGAAATGTTTGGTATTGTCACCCCGCGTTGTATGCTACGCTTTAAGTACCTTTTTAGGGAGGTACAAATGACGAATGAACCATTACGTAAGTGAACACGGGACGGGCGTTCCGGTCATTTTTATACACGGATTTGCCGGCAACTCACGGACGTGGCTGCCGCAGGTGCGGATGTTTCAAAAGAAGTTTCGCGTCTTGCTGTATGATCTGCGCGGACACGGCAAGACGGGTGGTTCCAAGGTTGAATCGTATGACGCAGAGCTCTACGCGGACGACCTTGCCGCGATGATGAAATCGAAAGGCATCACGTCGGCGCACATCTGCTCGCTGTCGATGGGTGCCTTGGTGGCGCAGGCGTTTGCCGGCAAATATCCGCAGATGGTGCGGACGCTGACGCTCGCCGGGGGCTTTTACCGGCTGCCGTGGTACTTCCGCGCCGTGATCGCGCCGCTCAATCGGACGCTGACCCGCATTCTGCCGCCGAGCATGATCGTGCGGATCGGCTCGAAAGTGTTGATGCCGCGCCGCCGCGAGCAGGTCGGGCGCCAGGCGTTCATCAAAGCGTCCCGCGACTTGTGTCCAAGGGAGTTCGAGAAGATCATCTCCTTCTTGACCAGCGCTGACGGGGGCAGTTTGTGCCGCAAGCTGAAAGTGCCGACACACCTGATCTCCGGCGAGGCCGACTACTGGTTCATCAGCCAGGTCAAGAAGATGAAAGAATGGATCCACGGCGCCAAGATCCACCTGCTGAAAGGCTGTGCGCACGTGGTGACGATCGAGCGCTTTGCCGAGTTCAACACGCTGTATCTGGAGATCTTGGAGCGCTTCGAACAGCAGCACCAGCAACCGAAAGCATTGACTACGTAAGAAAAGCCATCCTGTTCCACAGCAGGATGGCTTTTTGTGTGCAGAGAGTTGCGAAATCGCTTCAGCAGGTATACCGGTGTTAGACCGGAATGATCTGCAGGTCTTTCGGATAGGAGGTGAGGATTTCCACACCGTCTTCCGTCACGATCACATCGTCCTCGATGCGCACGCCGCCCACGCCTGGGACGTAGATGCCAGGCTCGATGGTGAACGCCATGCCGGGCACCATCTCCTGTTCGTTGTTGCCGTGCATCGACGGAAACTCGTGGATCTCGATGCCGAGGCCGTGCCCGACGCGGTGCGTGAAGAATTCACCGTATCCGGCCGCTTCGATCACCTGGCGCGCCGCCTGGTCGACCTCTTTTGCCGGACGGCCCGCTTGGGTCGCGGCGATGCCGGCGAGGTTAGCTGCAAGCACCGTCTCGTAGATCTTGCGCTGCTCATCGCTCACAACACCCACGACCACCGTGCGGGTGATGTCGGAGCAGTAGCCTTCGTAGAGCGCCCCGAGGTCGAACAGCACGAAGTCGCCTTTTTGAATCGTGCGTCCGCCCGGCGACCCGTGCGGCAGAGCGCTTTTCTCACCGGCCAGCACGATCGTCGTAAACGACGGGCCCGAGGCGCCCAGCGCCATCATCGTCGATTCGACGACGGCGACCAGCTCCTGCTCCGTCTTGCCGATTGCGATCGCCGCAATGCCCGCTTCGACCGCCTTGTCGGCGATCTCCGCCGCCTTTCTCATGATCGCAGCTTCGGCGCGGTCTTTGCGCAGGCGCATGCCGAGCAGCAGGTCTTCCGCCGCTGCCGCCTTGCCGTCGCCAAACAGGGTCTGCAACTGCTCATAGCGCGCCACCGTCATATGTTGCTTCTCCACCGCCAGCGTCCCGTACGGCCCGTCGCCGAGCGTTTCGCGCAGCTTCTGCATCGGGTCGTCCGTATCGGAGACGGTCACGATGTTCGCAAAGCCCGTTTTCTGCGCTTCCTCTTTCTCCAGCTTCGGCACGAACAGCGCCTGTTCCCCTTTATCGGTCAAGCACAGCGCCATAAAGCGCTCGTGCGGATGGCAGTCAAAGCCGGTCAGATAATAGACGTTCGGCGGCGATGTCACCAACAGCACACCTACGTTCTCCACCTGCATCCATTCGCGAATCCGCGCCAATCGCGCTTCATAAATCGACATCCCGCATACCTCCCAGTTCGGTAGACTCTTCTCCTCTGAGTGTAACATACTCCCTGTCAGATCGTGGCATACTAGCGGAAACTTTTTTTGCCGCGATCGAGGAGGGAACGGGAGGATGAGACAGTATTTCGCTTTTGCGCTCTGCATGCTGCTGATGGCTGTGCTCCTGATTCCGGGCACAGGCTTTGCCGGCCCCAGGCAGTTGGAGGAGCCGCTGCTGCAATTTGCAGTGTTCTCCGACGTGCATGTGATGGCCGAATGGAGCATCGACCACTACAAAAGCACCTTCAAGTTCACGCACGCCTTGCGAGACATTGCGCCGCTGAAGCCCGATTTTCTCGTCATCAACGGCGATCTGAGCAACGGCCGGCCGAAAGACCTCGAACTGGTGCGAAAGCTCCTCAAGGCAAACGGCAACTTCAAGCTCTACCCCACCATGGGCAATCACGAATACTACTACCAATGGGAGATGCCGGACTGGAATGATGACCGGGCCAAAGCGGTGTTCCGGAAAACGTTCGGGCTCGGCAAGCTCTACTATGACCATGTTGAGCAAGGAGCGCACTTCATACACCTGTCGCCGGAGCAATACATGGCCAAGCAAAAGGAGATCGGCGAAGCGGCCTGGCTGTCCGATGAGCAGCTCCGCTGGTTTGAAAAAACGCTCCTCGGTTCCAAAGCTCCCACTTTCGTCTTCCTCCATCAGCCGCTCGACAGGACGGTGGGCAAAACGGATCGCGGCATCTCCGCCGTCCAGACCCGGCAACTGCTCGCCATCGCCCAAAAACACCCGCAGGTGGTCTGGTTCTCCGGCCACTCCCACGTTTCCATCACAGCACCCACCGAGTTTCTCCGGCAGGACAACATCACGTTCGTCGGCCTCGGCTCCGTCTACCAGCCGATCGTCGGCATGAGCGCCGACCATTTCAAAAGCGAATCCCGCTTCGTCGAACTCTACCGCGACCGCATCGTCATCCGCGACCGCTTACACCACAAAAACAGTTTTGGCGCCGCGTACACGATCCCGATCAGCGACAAAAGCCTCCTCACACCTTGAGGAGGCTATCTGCTGTTCATGCCGTTGTTAGCGAAATACCCATACGCCCTGCTCGTTCAGTTCCCGCGTGATCTTGCCTTCTGCCGTCATCCAGTCGAGCTGACCGAGCGTCTCCGACATCACAAGCGGCAGAAGATTCATCGATTTCGGGAACAGAGTCTGGCAGATCTCGATCCCGGTGCGCTTGCCCGCCTTCACCGCTTCGACCGCGCGTGCGGCCCGCTTTTCCTGTGCGGCGAAACGCTTGTCGATCAGTTCCCTGTATTCGCGGATCTCCTCAAAATGGCCTGGCAAACCGACCTTCCACTCCATGTCATACACTTTGCGCAGCGCGTCGCGGTAGATCATCAGCGTCTTCGGACGCTCCTCCCCTTCGACGGCCGGCGGCTCGATAAAAGCGTTCGACGAGATGTTCTGCAACAGATGGTCGCCAAGCACCAGCACGCCGTCTTCCTCCCGATACAAGGACAGATGGTCCTGTGAGTGGCCCGGCGTGTAGATCACGCGCCATTTTTCATGCCCCGGCAGCAGATCGCCTTCCTGCAGCACCACATCGACACCGGCGCGGCCCATGTCGTCCTGATAGCCTTTGACCTCGGCGACGATCTGGCTGCGCGGCCCGGCATCGACCAGCCCCATGCGCAGATAGATCTCGTCAAAAAACGCCGCCCGCTTCTGCAACCCTGCCTCCGTCGGCAAGATCAGGTCGTGGGTCAGCGGATGCGCATACACCTTCGCGCCACTGCGCGCGACCAGCCGCTCCAAGAGCCCGGCGTGATCGGCGTGAAAATGGGTCAGCACGATCTGCGACAAGTCTTCCACCCGTACGCCGACCTCCGCCAGTCCCAGCTCCAGCGCCCGCTCTCCCACCCGGCTCTTCGTGCCGGTATCGACGAGCGTCAAACGATCGCCGTCGCCCAGCAAGTACACATTGACATCCCCGATCGCAAACGGTGTCGGGAGGGCGATCTTATATATGTTCATGTCTTCACTTCCTTTAGCACTTTTCCATGTTGCACTTCAACGCTTTGCACTCACGAGTCAGTTTCTTCTGACAAAATCGTATCACAGTGTGATATTTATCACAATATAAATCCGCAACATCGGGTATCCTGTTCCTGTACACAACATTTGGAGAGGATGATTATTCGATGCAACAAACCCAATCCCTTTACGAAAAGCTCGGCGGCCAAGACGCGATCGCTGCCGTTGTCGATAACTTCTATGACCGCATGATGAAAGACGACACCGTCAACGACTTCTTCAAGAACACCGACATGGAGAAACAGCGCCGCCACCAAGCCCAGTTCATCTCCTTCGCGCTTGGCGGTCCGAACCAATACTCCGGCAAAAGCATGGAGAAAGCGCACGAAGGCATGAACCTGCAGATGGAGCACTTCATGGCCGTCGCCAACCATCTGTCGGCCGCCCTGCGCGACTTTAACGTCTCCGAAGAGGACATCGACGCGGTGGTCAACCACCTGCTGACGCTGAAAGATGCCGTTCTTGGGAAGTAATAACCGAAATTGGACACAGTAAAACCTAGACCCCTGTCTGCGGGTCTGGGTTTTATTTATTGGGAGGTGGAAGGAATGAGTGTCGACGTGGAAGAGTTGAACAGCATGGGTGTCAAAGAGGTTCAGGCGCTCGCCAAACGGCTGCGAATTCATCCGTCCTACAAAGTCGGCGGGCTGCGCGTCCGCAAAAACAAAGCCGAACTGCTGCGCGACATCAGACGCCAAGTGGCAGGCACGGACAACGAAGTCGCGCAGTAACCCTTCCTTTTAAAGAGGAAAGACGGCGATGTGCGATCGCCGTCTTTCCTCCCCCACTCTGCTCCTACACGTTCAAATGGACCTGATACACGCCCGCTTCCGTCTCCTCCAGCCGCCGCGTCTGAATCAGCGCCCGCTGCTCGGGCTCGGACAGGCCCGCCTGGGACAGCTCCTCGGCCGTCACCACCTTGCCTTTCGCTCCGTGCAGCCGGACCAGCGTCCGCAAGACGTGCGGCGTGATGATCTCCAGCAATTCCGCTCGTGAAAAACGCATGTGCTCCGTCCTCCTTTTCCACTATCTATCATACGTACAAACCCTCGCGGCGTAAACATGAATCACCACACCTGCACCTCGGAAAAGGAGGACGTGAATTCATGCGCAATCTGCCCGCCATGCTTCATGAAACGGTATCCTCATACCACAACCGCGACGCTTTGCTCTGGAAAGAAGACGGCATCTGGCACCGCATGACGTACAGCGTGTTTTGGCAGCGCATCCAGTCGCTCGCATACGGCCTGCAAAAGCTCGGCATCCAAGCGCAAAGCAAAGTCGCCATCCTCTCCAACAACCGCCCGGACTGGACGATCGCCGACTACGCGATCCTGACGCTTGGCGCGATCTCGGTCCCGATCTACCCGACGCTGACCGAAGCGCAGATCGGCTACATCCTCGACAACGGCGACGTCGAGATCGTCTTCGCCGAAACGCCTGAGCTCGCCGAAAAAGTCCGCTCCGCCGCCACCGACAAACTGCGCTACATCATCCTCTTCCAGCCCGGTCCGCTCGCGAACAACACCAGCGTCCTCGCCTACCGCGACGTGCTGGAGACCGGCTATCAACTGCTGGAAGCCCAGGGACAGCTGGACACGTGGCAGGAAGTCGAGGAACAGGACATCGCCACGATCTGCTACACGTCAGGCACGACCGGCAACCCCAAAGGGGTGATGCTCACCCACGGCAATCTGATCACCAACATCGTGGAGACCGGCAAATACATCCCCATCACCACCGGCGACACCAAGCTTTCGCATCTGCCCCTGTCCCACATCTTCGAACGCACCTGCGGCCAGTTCACCGCCACGCTATCCGGCGCGACCATCGCCTACGCGGAAGACATCTCCACCGTTGCCGCGAACATCGTGGAAGTCAAACCGACCCTGCTCATGTCCGTCCCGCGCTTTTACGAAAAAGTCTATGCCGGCGTGATGAAAACTGTTCAGGACTCCTCCGGCTTCAAGCGCTGGCTGTTCCGCACCGCCATCCGGTCGGGCGTCAAGCATTCGCAAAAGCCAACGCTCGGCACCCGGCTGTTTCGCCCGCTGTTCGACAAGCTCGTCTACTCGAAAGTCCGCGCGAAGATGGGCGGCAACCTGCGCCTGCTCGTCTCCGGCGGTGCTGCCCTGTCCCCGTACATCGCCGAGTTCTTCCACGCGATCGGCCTGTCCGTCTCCGAAGGCTACGGACTGACCGAAACGTCGCCCGTCATCTCGACCAACCCGCTCGACGCGATCCGCATCGGCACCGTCGGACGGCCGATCCCCGGGCTTGAGATCAAGACGGAGGAAGACGGCGAAATTCTCGTCAAAGGGCCGAGCATCATGACCGGCTACTACAAGGACCCGCAGGCGACCGCAGAAGCGTTTGACGAAGCGGGCTGGTTCCGCACCGGGGACATCGGCGCGCTCCAAGACGGCTACCTGCGCATCGTTGAGCGCAAGAAAAACATCCTCGTCCTCACCACCGGCAAAAACGTCGCCCCGTTCCCGATCGAATCGGCGCTGTCCAGAAGCCCCTACATCTCGCAGGCGATCCTGTTCGGCGACCGCCGCAAATACGTGACGGCGCTGATCGTGCCCGATTTTCCCGCCTTGAGCGAGTGGGCCGACCGGCAGAGCCTGCCGCCCGGCAGACACAAGATGCTGCAGCAGCAGGCGGTGACCGAACTGTACAGCCGCGAGATCGAGCGAACGCTGCAAGACTTCGCCCCTTTTGAGATCCCGAAAAAATTCAGCTTGCTCGCCCGCGACCTGACCCTTGAAGACGGCGAGCTGACCCCTTCCATGAAAGTCCGCACCCACGTCCTGCAGAACAACTACCGCGCCGAGATCGACTCGATGTACGAAGAGAGCGAAAACAGCGAAGAGATCGAAAAAAAGGCTGACAACCTCGCCTCCATGTAGTACACTACCTAGAACATTTGAAATTCCTGTCAGTGATTTGGAGGTATACCGATCATGCTCGGCTATTTGCGCTCGATCTTCGCTCTGCCGCCTGCCGTCCTTCTCTATCTGCTGTCCGAAATGCTGTTCGGCGTCGGAATCGGCATGGCGGTCATCTTAAACTTTCACTATCTCGAACTCGGATTCACCACCGCGACGATCGGCCTCTCGGTCGCCTGCTACACGCTGACCGTCGCTGCCGTCTCCTACCCGGCCGGGATGATCACCGACCGTTTTGGCTCCAAATTTACCATGCTGTTCGGCTCTGCGTTCGTCGTGTTCGGCTATGTGCTGATCGGCTATGTCGACACGCCGTTCGAGCTGTTTTTGGCGCAGATCGTATCCGGCTTCGGCTTCTCGTTCGTCATCGCCTGCGAGTTCCCCTACATCATGTCCTTGTGTGAGAAAAAAGAAGACGAGACGACTGCGTACAGCCTGCTCGTCTCCGCCTTCACGCTGGCGCTGGCGCTTGGCAACATCCTCGGCACCAAGCTGCCCGCCCTGCTCCCGTCAGGCACCACGATGTATCAGAGCACCGTCTTCTTGATCGCGGTCGCTTTTGCCATCATGCTCATCATGCGCTGCTTCCTGCCCGCGAAAAGCAAGCGGGTCGCCGAAGAAGAGTCGAAGCGAACGAAAAAAGTCAGCTGGAAAGTGATCCCGAGCAAGCAAGTGATGATCTATGTGCTGTTTGCCACCACCAACGGCTTCATCTTCCAATTGCTCGGACCGTTTGAAAACATCATTCTGCGCGAACGTTACGTCTTGAGCGATGACACGATCGGCTACATGCTGGCCGTCAACTCGTTCCTCCTGTTCCTCGCCTCGCTGTTCACGCCGTACCTGATGAAGACATCGTGGCGGCGCATCGGCTTGTACAGCGCCTACGCCCTGATGCTGATCTGCATGCTGCTGATGGGCTTCAACGTGATCGTCTACGCGTTCTACCTGTTCCTGCTCGGCAAAGGGTTCAGCGGCACGCTGTTCAACTCGTTTATCGACTCCTCGATGATGAAAGCGACAGCAGACGACGAGCGCGGCCTGCATTCCGGGCTGCGCAACCTGTTCCGCTCGGCGGCAGGCGCTTTGTCCTCGACGTTCGCCGGCTACCTGCTGCTCGGCGGTGACTACAACTCGATCTATTTCGTCACCTTCCTCATCCTGGTGGTGCAGGCGATGCTGTATTTCTTCCTCGTGCGCCATCAGTTGCAGAAAGACCTGAACGAAGCGTTTTAAAAAAGGAGTCAAAAAAGGAGTCCCGTCAGCGGGACTCCTTTTTGTGTGAGGCTTATTGTTCGTTGATCAGCTTTTCCAGTTCGTCCAGACGCTCGACAAACACTTTGAACGAGTCGTGGATCGGCTGCGGGGAGGACATGTCGACGCCTGCGCCTTTGAGCAGGTCGAGCGGATCTTCCGACGAGCCTTTCGTGAGGAAGTTCAGATAGCGTTCCACCGCCGGAGCGCCTTCCTCTTGGATCTGACGAGCCAGTGCGGCTGCGGCTGCGAAGCCGGTCGCGTACTTGTAGACGTAGAACGCATCGTAGAAGTGCGGGATGCGCGCCCATTCGTTTTTCAACTCGTCGTCAACCTTCAAGACCGGACCGTAGTACTTGATGTTCAGGTCGAGGTAGATTTGCGACAGCAGGTCGGCGTTGAGCGGCTGCCCTTCTTCGACGAGGCCGTGCACGATCTTCTCGAACTCGGCGAACATCGTTTGACGGAACATCGTCGAACGGTATTGGTCGAGCGAATGCGTCAGCAGGTACATGCGCTTCTTCTTGTCGGTCTCCTCGCGCAGCATCTTGGAGAGCAGCAGGTTCTCGTTCAACGTCGAAGCGACTTCGGCGACGAAGATCGTGTAGTTGCCGTAGACGAACGGCTGAGACTTCATCGTGTAGTAGGAGTGCAGGGAGTGGCCCAGTTCGTGCACGGTGGTGAACACGTCATCGAGCGTATCGGTGTAGTTCAGGAACAGATACGGATCGGACGTGTAGGTGCCCCAGGAGTAAGCGCCGGTGCGCTTGCCAACGTTCGGGAAGACGTCGACCCAGCGCTCATCAAATGCGCGCTGGACGGTGGTGACATACTCTTCGCCCAGCGGCTGCAGCGCGTCGAGGGACATCGCCTTGCCTTGTTCCCACGGGATCGTCATGTCGACCGACTCGACCATCGGCACGAAGAAGTCGTAGTAGTGGAGCTCGTCGAGGCCGAGCACCTTCTTGCGCAGTTCGAGGTAGCGGTGCAGGTGCGGCAGGTTGTCGTGGTTGGCTTGGATCAAGTTGTTGTACACGTCCACCGACACGTTGTCGCCCGACAACGCCGCTTCCAGTGTGGTGTTATAATGGCGCGTCTTCGCGTAGAAGACGTTTTTCTTGACATTGTTGTTGTAAGTCGCGCCGAGCATGTTGCGGAACTGGCCGTATGCGCCAAACAGCGACTTGAACGCACGCTCGCGCAGCACGCGGTCTTTCGATTCGAGCAGATTGCGGTAGCGGCCTTCGTTGACTTCATGCTCATTGCCTTCCGAGTCCTGCACGGACGGCATTTTCAGGTCCGCGTTGGAGAACATCGAGAAGATCGAGCCCGGCGCTTCGGCGATCTCGGCGACTTTGGCCAGCACTTCTTCCACTTCCGGAGTCAGCACGTGCTCTTTTTCGCGAAGCAGGCGAGTGAAGACCATCTTGTACAGGCGCAGGTCTTCGTTTTCTTCCATGAAGCGCTCAAGGGTGCCGTCCGGCAAGCCGAGCAGCTCCGGGTTGACGAAAGACAGCTCGCTCGACACTTCGGCGGCCAGCATCGACGCGCGATCGGAGAGCCCTTGGTAGAAGGAGTCGCCGGTGTTTTGATGGTAGCGCATGTGCGCATAGACGAAGACGTTGTCGAAGGTCAGTCCGATCTTTTCATTCAAGCGCATCCATTCGAGCAAGGTGGATGCCCCTTCGCCCAGACGGCCGCGGAAATTCGCCACTTCCGGCAGCAGTTCCTGCACTTTTTTGAAATCAGCTTCCCACGCATCGTTGGTCGCGTACATCGCTTCCAGGTTCCATTTTTCATGTTCCGCAACTTGATCGCGGGTCAACAGTTTGTTGGTCGACAAGGTATGGTTCCCCCTTTGGTTATGTAATCAGTTCGCTTCCACCACATAGCCGGAGCCTTTTTCCGGCCGCTTTTTCTCCATGATGGCAAACTCGTCGATCGTGATCAGGCCCAAGGCGTTCTTCTCGAGCAGAGCTTCTCCCGCGGCAAACGCTTTCTCCTCATCTTCGGCGAATACAATCACTTGTGAATCAGGGAATCCTTTCCCTTTGGCTTCGAGACGGTACAAGAACATCCAGACTCCCCCTTTATCTGCAATTATACCTGATTCTTTATTTTTCTGTAAAATTCTAGTTCTGGGGGCAGGTTTTATTGCGTACATCCTTGAACAAGTACCAAGATTTAAAAAATTCATTCTCATCCCCGCTAAAGGAGGATTCGCATGGAACCGCAGATTCAACGCGGCACCGCCCGCAACGCCGGTCTGTTTTTCTCCTTGCCGATTCTGGCTTGGGCCATGTACGACCTCGCCAACACGATCTTCTCGATGAACATCGTCTCCCGCTATTTCCCGCTGTTTGTAACCGAAACGCTGGGCCAGGAAGACATCATGTTCTCGGCGGCGGTGTCGATCTCGATGATCTTCATCGCGCTGCTCTCGCCTTTGTTCGGCGTGCTGATCGATGTGCGGCAAAAAAAGCGTCCCTATCTGATCACCTTTACCTTGCTGTCCATTCTGGCCACAGGTGCCATCGGAGTAGTCGGGCAGATGCTTGGCACTCATCCTTCCATCTTATATGTAGGATTGGGACTTTTTATCCTCGCGAACTTCGCGTATAACGCTTCGCTGATCTTCTACAACGCGCAGATCACCGACCTCGGCTCCCGGGCGGAGATGGGGCGCATCTCCGGCTTTGGCGTGGCGCTTGGCTATGTCGGGACGATCATCGGGCTGCTCGCGATCACCCCGTTCGTCACCGGCGGCGTGCCGGACTGGGTGTCAACGCTGCTCTATCTGGCGCCGGTCGAACCGGGGATGGAAGGCGGCGTGAACCTGAACGCCTTTGTGCCGACCGCCTTGATGTTCCTCGTGTTCTCGCTGCCCTTGTTCTTCCTCGTCAAAGACCGCCGCACTGCTGCGGTGGACGGGCAGGCGTTTCAGGGTTCAATTATCAAGGAAGGCTACAGCCGCGTCTGGCGGACGTTCAAGTCGGCGCGAGAGTACAAAGGGCTGTTCCGCTTTTTGATCGCCTACTTCTTCTTCACCGATGCGATCAACACGGTGATCGCCTTCATGTCGGTCTATGCGCAAGGCGTGATGGGCTTGTCGGCATCGCAGTTGACCCTGTTTTTGCTGGTCGCGACGGCGTTTGCGGTGGTCGGGTCGTTCATCATGGGCTTTGTGACCGACAAGATCGGCTCGAAGCGCTCGATCTACGTCGTGCTCTGGCTGTGGGTGGTGGCGCTGATCATCGCCTCGGTGGCGAACACGATGCCGCTGTTCTGGGTGACCGGCATCCTGATCGGGATCGGCATGGGTTCAACGTGGGTCTCGACGCGCACCTTGATCGTCGAGCTCTCCCCGGTCGAGAAGCGCGGCGAGTTCTTCGGCCTCTTCTCGCTCTCCGGCAAAGTCTCGGCGATCGTCGGTCCGATGGTCTGGGGCGTGATCACCTACCTGCTCCGCGACTACGGCGACCTCGGCTCCCGTATCGCGATCCTCTCCCTGCTTCTGTTCGTCCTGATCGGCATGT
This sequence comes from Tumebacillus sp. BK434, assembly GCF_004340785.1. Classification (NCBI taxonomy): domain Bacteria; kingdom Bacillati; phylum Bacillota; class Bacilli; order Caryophanales; family Alicyclobacillaceae; genus Tumebacillus; species Tumebacillus sp. BK434. Next base: position 97,877 of record NZ_SLXS01000003.1, read on the forward strand.
GGCTGATGCGCAAGGTGCCGGACGGTTCGAAGGAATTGGTCTGAACATGAACAGAATCACGGTGTGGGCAGGGTTTCGAACCCTGCTCGTTCTTTTTTCGGCATTAAAAAAGCAGGGCTTACTAGCCCTGCTCCTGTTCGCGATTGGACACCACCAGATTCATCTCTTCAAGCAATTGCATAGCACTTCTTGCATTCCGGGTCATGTACACATCGACAACGCCTGAGGAGCTGCCAACGCGCACCGTATAGTCGATCTGCTTGCGTCCGAGCAGCCAGATGGCGAGGATGCACACGGTCGCGATCACAAAGCCGGTGATGCGCAGAGATTCAGGGATTGCATAGGTGAACAGACTCTCCCGCATGGCAAGAAACGATCCCAGAAATACCAGGAGATAATAAAACAGCACGTTCTTCCGCGTGACCTGTTTCTTCAAGTCCACAGTGGTCACTTGCTCGGCAACGAACGTTTTCGTGCCAATCTTGAAGCGTTTATCTGAAAGCAAGACATCCGTTTCGCCGATCTTGTCTTCAAAATAGATTTGTTCCATCCTCGCTCCCCCCTCCCTGATACATACTGGGACAGGCACGAAAAAATGCCAACCTTCACCCCGCAGGAAACTCCAAGAGTCCGGGAGTTAGAAAGCAAGAACTTAAAAACCTCAATCCTACACAAGGACTGAGGTTGGGATTCTCACTACATCCACGAGATCTTTCGCTCGGAGCCGTTCACAATCCGCTCAATGTTGGCGCGGTGCATCCAGAGGATGAAGACGACGAGGGCGAAGGTGACGATGGAGAGGATCTTGTCACCGTAGAAGATCGCATAAGTATGGGCGAAGATCACGGCCAGGATCGAGGCCAGCGAGACGTACTTGGACAGATACAAGCTTCCAAAGAAGCCGACCGCCGCCACAGCGAAGCACAGCGGGCTGACCAGCAGCAGGACGCCTGCCGACGTCGCCACCGCTTTGCCGCCGCGGAAGCCGGCAAAGATCGGGAAGCAGTGCCCGACCACGGCGGGAAGACCTGCGATCATCGGGTGCAGATCGACGTTCATCGTATACGGCAACGCCGCAGCGGCCGTCCCTTTCAACACGTCGATCACCGTCACGATCAGCCCTGCCGTGAAGCCGAGCGACCGGAAGGTGTTCGTGCCGCCCAGATTGCCGCTGCCTACGGTGCGGATGTCGACGCCGTAGCCCAGCTTGCCGACGATCAAGGCGGTTGGGATCGAACCGAGAAGATAGCTGATGATCAGTAACCATAACACTGTCATGAAAACGTGTGCCTCCTTCATCTCATCAAGGCATGTCCATTTTTGGAACTCTTACCGCTTATTGTAGCACAAAACCGGCCGGGAACTCATCCGGCCGGTCAAGTCGCTGGCTTCCTCAACAGATGCCTCATATTCGATCAGATGCGCACCGCCGTCTGGTATACGCCCGACCAGTACGGATTGTCGAGCGCTGCCACCATGATCCCGCGGTCCGCATCCGCATGGATGAACTGCCCGTTGCCGATGTAAATTCCCGCATGCGACGTCGCCACACCGCCGCAGGAGAAGAAAATCAGGTCGCCCGGCTGCAAATTCGCCTGCGAGACCTGCACCCCCGCGCCCAGCTGCGCATACGTTGTACGGGGCAGCTCGACGCCCAACTGCTGATAAACGAATTGGATAAAGCCGGAACAATCAAATCCACCAGGCGTCGTGCCCCCGTATCGATACGGCACGCCCTGGTACTGCATCGCCACTGCCACCGCCTTGCCGCCCTGCGGCGCGACCGCTCCCGAACCGGGCTGCAGCGTCGGCGCCGGACTGCTCACCGGCTGACTGCCCTGCGGAGCTTGCGGCTGCACCTCCTGCGCAGGCGCTGGCCGCTCCGCGACCGCTTCCTGCATGTTCGGCGGCACCAAAGGCGGCAACTTCACCCCGCTGCGGCTCGCCAGCTTCGGCAGCTGCGCGTCGGCGAGCACCGCTTCCTCAGCTTCCTCCTGCTCCCCGATCTCGTGAACATCCAGCTCGGCCAGCACCAACCGGCTGGCAATCCCTTCTGACACGTCCGCCTCCGGAGCGGGCACAAACGGCTGCCACGCCAGGGCCGCCCGCTCTTGCCAAAGCTCTTCAATCTTTGCCGTCGCCGCCGGATACGGCGGGACCTCTTGCAGAGCCAGCAACGGCATCGCCAGCCCGGTCCTGTGCTGCACCGTGGCATCTGCGCGCTTCAGCCCGACGCTGGCCGCGACGGCGTGCTGCTCAAGCAGCATGGACGAGAAGAGACCGATGACCAGACCTTTTTTCCAATTCTCCATTCTCGACCTCCCCGAAACCTAAAATGGAACTACCAGAGCATTCGTAACAAGATATTCAGCCTCTGCGGGCGGACTAGCCTGCAAATTTGCGAATCACAAAAAAACGGCCTGGCTGCACCTGCAGCCAAGCCGTCCGTTACTTGGTGACCATACTCTTCTTAAACGCGCAGGAAACGTCGCCGTCATACCCTTGCTTCACAAAAAACAGGTGTGCATCCTGACGATGCTTCCGGCTGTTCAGCATGATCTTCGTCGCCCGCTGCTCACGCGCCAGGTTGTCGACCTCTGCCATCAGGCGTCGGCCGATGCCGTTCCCCCGCTGCTCCGGGTCGACGATCAGATTCTCCACCACGGCGTACGGAAGCGTGCCAAACATCGGGTCCGGGCAAAAGTTGACAAACACGCTGCCATCCACCATACCGTCCGTCTCATGCACGAGGAGAAAATGGTGCGGGTCTTCAGAAATCGCTTCGATGCGGGACGCGATCACGCGAACCGGTTCCTCCGGGCACAGGTGTTCATACAGTCGCTGGATAGCCGCTCTGTCCTCGGCGGTGGCTCCTCGAATCAAACCTGAGCGCCCCTAAACGATCTCGACAACTTCGAATTCGATCTGGCCGCCCGGCGTGTTGACCGTGATCTTGTCGCCGACAGTGCGCCCGATCACCGCCGACCCGATCGGAGATTCGTTGGAAATCTTGCCGTCAAACGGATCAGATTCGGTGGAACCAACAATCGTATAGGTTTCAAAATCGCCGTCCGGCAATTCTTTCAGCTTGACAGTCGAACCGATCGCAACCATCGACTTGTCATCGCCACCCGGCTCGATGATCCGCACGTTGCGCATCATTTTCTCCAGCTGCACGATGCGCGATTCGACGAACGCCTGCTCATCTTTAGCTGCATCATATTCTGCGTTTTCACTCAAGTCACCATAAGAAACTGCGATCTTGATCCGTTCCGCAACTTCTTTGCGCTTGCTGCTTTTCAGAAAATCCAGTTCTTCCTCTAATTTCATGAGCCCTTCGCGGGTCAGAAATACCTCTTTGTCGCTCATTTCGTTCCTCCTCTGGAAATTGTTACTCCCAATAGAGTGTTACAGGAGACGATTCCTAATACACGTACTCCATTATATCTTGCAAGAAGCCGCTAGACAAACATTGTTTCATTCTCCACTTCTTGGCGCAGCAGCTTGATCATCCGGTACGTTCCGGGCGCAGCTGCATAGCCGAGCTTGCGGTTGACGGCGAGCATCGGATGGTTCTCTGCGTCGTTGTCGGTGAGCAGATAGGTCACTCCGCCCCGCTTCGCCTCCGCCAGCAAGAGCACTTTCAGCGCCAGAGCGATCCCCCGGCCGCGATACGCCGGGTCGACGCCCGTGTATTCGTTATACAGCCCGCCATCTTCCAACGGCAGCTGCTGCGTCAGCCCGACCGGACGGCCGCCGTCCAGCGCGAGGAACAGATACTGCGGCGGACAAGCCCGCACCGCTTCCTGCCACTCGTCGAACGTCGGCGGGGTCAGCATCGCCGGGTTGTCGCGGCAGGTCAAAGCAAACAGCTCGTACAAGGCCGCTTGGGACACCGTTTCCCAGACGGCCGCACCCGTCACGAAGCGGATACCGCCTGTGAGAGCCCGCTCCACGCTCTCGGCAAAAGGCACTTCCGCACCGGCCGCCAACTCCAGCCGCGACTGGAACAGATGGCGGTCGACCGCAAAGCCGTGCTGTTGCGCGAACGAGACCGCAGCGCGGTCGGTCTCTGCAATTTCCGCATACAAAACGTGTGCTGCGAGCCCCTCGCTCCAGTCGGCCAGATGTTCCCACAGCTTCGTTCCGATCCCTTGGCCGCGCAGATTCGGGTCGACCACCAGATGGCTGCCCAGCGTCCCCGGCACCGCCCACGGCGCACGCCATGACGCCACATAGCCGACCACTCGGTCTGCAAGGTCTACCGCCACTATGCGCGTGCGGTAAAAGCCGCAGATCCGTCCGTGTTCATCCACCTTCGGCAAGTCCGCTTTCGGGGTCTGCCGGTCCCCTTGAGCCAAATCGTCGGCAGTCGTTTGCATCAGGCGGGCCACCGCCTCGTAATCATCAGGCACACGCATCGGGCGCAACGTCACATCGATCAATGAATTCATCCTCTCACTTTCTACCTGTTCTGGCTAAGTAGGATCATTTTACCAGTTCCGCCCAAATTCATCTAGACCTGTGTCCTGTGCGTCTGTCCCTGCATACTGTGTGGATAACACGACAACGGGAGGTTGTGTCCGCATGTTTACCCTTCGTAAAGTATACGAACCGTATGTGTCGCCATTTGATCCCTGCCCGCCGATCACGCCCAAGACCTACCAGACCCCTCCTCAGCTCTATGTGCCTGTGCAGCCGCCCAATCTCCCGCAATTCGACCCTTACACAGCGCTGATGAAAGGAACGCTCTGGCCGATGTACTACGACCCGTATCACGGGCGCGTAGAAGGAAAGAAGGTGGAGAAGCGATGACACATCACCAACATCAGATGCCGGAGGAGTACTACAAGCTCCTGCTGGATCTGCAGGCGGTCGACTTCGTGCTGGTAGAACTCAACCTGTACCTCGACACGCATCCCACCGATCGGAAGGCGATCGAACAATATAACTTGTATGCCCACAAGAAGCAGCAGCTCAAACAGCAGTTCGATGCAAATTTTGGCCCGCTGCAGGGTTTTGGCAACTCCTACTCCAAAGATCCGTTCGAGTGGGGAAAGGCACCCTGGCCGTGGCAAGTGTAGGGAGGGAACGACCACGTGTGGATTTATGAGAAGAAACTGCAATACCCGGTCCACGTGTCGAAATGCGACCCGCGCATGGCGAAACTGCTGTTGGAGCAATACGGCGGCGCAGACGGCGAGCTCGCCGCGGCGCTGCGCTATCTGAACCAGCGCTATACCGTGCCGGACAGAGTCATCGGTGTCTTAAACGACATCGGCACCGAGGAATTCGCCCATCTGGAAATGATCGCCACGATGGTCTATAAACTGATGAAAGACGCCACCCCGGAACAGATCAAAGAGGCCGGACTCGATCCCCATTACGCCGATCATGACCGCGCTCTCTTCTATGTCAATGCGGCCGGTGTCCCCTTCTCCGTGCGTCATATCACGGCCAAAGGCGATCCGATCGCCGACCTGTATGAAGACATTGCAGCAGAAGAAAAAGCGCGCGCGACCTACCAATGGCTGATCGACCTGACCGACGATCCTGATCTCAAAGACGGGCTCGCCTACCTCCGCGAACGCGAAGTGATCCATTCGCTGCGCTTCCGCGAAGCGGTCGAGATCCTCAAGGAAGAGCGCGACCGCAAAAAAGTCTTCTGATCACATAAAAAGCCCTTGCGACTAGGCAAGGGCTTTTTTGCGGTTCAAGACCAGCAACAGCACAGCTCCGGCGATAAACAGCACGTCTTTGCCGACATCCCAGATGCCGACCGCCGCCGCTTCCTCCGGTCCGAAGCAGCCGCACCCGTAAGGCAGCACTTCACCGTAGTTGAAAATGAGTCCGATCATGAACGCCAGCGACAGCGCGATCACGCCCCAGGCGGCATAGTTCACCGCCGGGCGGATCAAGAGGCCAACGCCTACGAAAAACTCGGCGATCGGCAGCAGGATCGCCAGCGGCTTGATCAGCGCAGCGGGCAGCAGCTTGTACGAGCGCAAGATCTCGCCAAAGGTGAAGATGTCCATGAACTTCGACACCGCCGACCAGAGGAAGATCGCAGCGAGCACGAGCTGCAGGGCAAGAATCACCCACTTGACGGTCTTACTTCTTGAGGAATTCTTCGAAGGTTGCTTTCGGTTGTTCGCCGACAACTCGTCCAACCTCCTTGCCGTCCTGGAAGTGGATCAACGTCGGGGTGCCTTGGACGGAGTATTTGCTCCAGACTTCGCTCTTGTTGTAAATGTTGACCGGGAACAGGGGCTTCTTCAGCTCTTTGGCCAGCGGCATCAGCATCGGAGACACCACTTTGCAGTGTTCGCAGCTCGGCTGGTAGAAGTAGGCGAAGAAGTCTTCCTTGTTCGCGATCTTTTTCTCCATCTCGCCGGTCACGATCTCATTTTGGTACAGCGATTCCTGCTGCTGACGGTTCTCGTCGTACATGTTGGACAGCACGACAGCGCCGATCAGCACGATGATCACGGCGACGACCGCGCCGAAGATGATCGGCATGCGCTTTTTCTTTTTCAACTCGCGCTCGCGGCGCAACGCTTTCAAATCGCGTTTTTGTTGATTGCGATCTTTTTTGCTCATGGGATCAAGAACCTCCTCTATTTTAAAAAGGACACTCATATACTTCGATGAACTCGATCCTTCGTCCTGCTTGCAGTTTCTATTTGTGATTCATTTCACAAAGTGTTCATTCCGCACTCTCCAGAGGCGTTGTTTGCCCCCAGCGGCTGGCGTAAGCTAAAGGCAGATGGGCTTCTAATAGAGAGAGAAAGGGTGTGGCTTTGATGATCGATCTGCTGTTCAGCCGCATTTTGACAGGTACTACACTCGGGTTTCACATCTTTTTCGCCACGCTTGGCGTCGGCATCCCGGTCTTGATCTCCTTGGCCGAGCTGATCGGGATTCGCAAGCAGGACCCGGAATACATCCTGCTCGCCAGACGCTGGTCGAAAGGCTTCGTCATCCTCGTCGCCGTCGGCGTTGTCACCGGCACGACGATCGGTTTTCAACTGAACTTGCTGTGGCCGTCCTTTATGGAGCTGGCCGGCGAATTGATTTCCCTCCCTTTTATGATGGAAGCGTTTGCGTTTTTCCTCGAAGCGATCTTTCTTGGGATCTATCTGTATACGTGGGGACGCTTCAAGAACCCCTATCTGCACTGGCTGTTCTCCTTGCCGGTGATTATCGGCTCGTCGATGTCGGCCGCCTTGATCACCACCGTCAACGCTTTTATGAACGCGCCGGCCGGCTTCCGCATCGAGAACGGCCACTTGGTCGACATCGACCCGCTGGCAGCGATTCTGAACCCGGCAACACCGAGCAAAGTGTTTCATGTGCTCTCGTCGTCCTATTTCACCACCGCCTGCGCCTTGGCTGCGCTGACCGCCTTTTTCATCCTGTTCCGCAAAAAGCGCATCTCCTACATGAAGAAAGCGCTGACCTTGACGATGAGCCTCGCCCTCGTCACGGGGATTCTGACCGCGATCGCCGGCGACGTGTCGGCCAAATACATGGCCGCCTACAACCCGGAAAAGCTGGCCGCTGCCGAAGCCCTTTTTGAAACGACAAAAGGCGCTCCGCTGCTCGTCGGCGGGCTGGTCGACAAGGAAACGCAGGAGATTCACTACAAGGTCGAACTGCCAAAACTGCTGTCCTTCCTTTCTTTCGGCGATTTTGATGCCGAGGTGCGGGGGCTGAACGCTTTCCCGCAAGAGCTGCAGCCGCCGGTGGAGATTCACTACATGTTCCAAGTGATGGTCGGCGCCGGGGTGTTCGGCATCCTGCTCTCCGCCCTGTTCCTCTGGGGGCGCTATACCTTCTCCAACTGGATGCTCCGGCTGGCGGTGCTGCTCGGTCCGGTCGGCATCGTCGGGATGGAATGCGGCTGGATCTTCACGGAGATCGGCCGCAAACCGTGGATCATCTACGGCGTGATGAAGATGGAAGACGCAGTCACTTCGATGACCGGGATTCGTGAGTATTTTTTCCTCTTTGTGCTGATTTATCTCCTGATCGCGCTGGCGACCGCCTTTGTGATGATCCGCTTCTTCCGCAAACGGCCGGTTGAGCAAGATCCGCACTACCTGAAGATCCACGGCGGAGGAGGGCTCCCGCGATGATGACGACACCTGAACTGGCGATCTCGCTGCTCTGGCTGTTTCTGTTCTCCTACATCATCTTGGCGTCGGTGGAGTTCGGCGCCGGGTTCCTGCTCTTCTGGGCGCGGCTGCGCAAGTGGCCGCACGAGGTGGAAGAGGTGATCGAAAAGTACCTCTCACCGTTTTGGGAAGTGACCAACGTCTTTCTGATCGCTTTCGTCGTCGGGCTGGTCGGCTTCTTCCCGCGCAGCGCTTACGTGTACGGGACGGTGCTGCTCTTGCCGGGGACGATCGCCCTGCTCTTGCTGATCTTGAAAGGCACGTTCTTCGCCTACTTCCACTACGCGAAAGTGCGCAGCAAGCTCGCCGTGTTTTTGCAGGCGGTGACGGGGCTGTTGCTGCCATTGGTGCTGGTCAGCATCATCCCCGTCTCAGAAGGCGGGTTTGTCGTCGAGCAGGACGGGAAGCTCCGGCTCTTGTTTGGCGAAGTGCTGAAAAGCCCGCTGCAGTGGACATTTGTGCTGTTCGCCCTGCTCAGCGTCCTGTTCGTGTCGGCCGTGTTCCTGCACTTCTACGCCGCCCGCGCCGGCAACACGGTCGCCCGGGAAAAATTCCGCCTGGTCGCCTTGAATACCGGACTGCCTGCGCTCGGCGCGGGGGCGTTCATCCTGCTCCCGCTCGCCAATCACCGCCCGGAACACTTTTTGGCGATGTCGACCGACTATTCGTGGCTTCTGCTGCTCTCCGGCTTCCTGTTCGTCAACGCCTACATGCTCCTGCAGCGCGGCAAATGGCCGGGGCTCAGCTTCCTGCTCGTGATCGGGCAATACGCGGCGGCAGTGGCGGCGTACGGGTATTCGCACATGCCGTATCTGCTCTATCCGATCCTGAACATCGAGGAGGCGTTCGTCAACCCGACGATGGCCACCTATCTGTTCTGGACGCTCGGACTCGGCTATCTGGTGCTGATCCCGGGTCTTTGCGTCCTCGCCTGGCTGTTCCTCTTCTCCGACACCTATGTCAAAGGCAAGACCAAAAACGTCTGACAGGACGAAAAGCGACCTCTCTTGGAAAAGCTATACGAGATTGAGGTCGTTTTTCGTTTTTAGAAGGGTCGACAAGCAGAAAATGGACGTGTATAATCGGTTACAACAGAAAATATCGAACATTGCTTCGTACCACATAATAAATCGTTCGCTATTTCAGGAGGATCGAGACGATGGCACAAGCATTCAAAGGCAAGCCGGTGGCAGACGCCATCCGGGCAGAAGTTACAGAAGTTGTGAACACCTTGAAAGCGCAAGGCCACACCCCAAAGATGGCGGTGCTGCTGGTGGAAGGCGACCCCGCTTCCTATCACTACGCGCAGGCGAAAGGCAAAGCGGCGGAGAAGCTTGGCATCGACTATGAACTGCACTCCTTCCCAAGCGATGTGAGTGAAGACGAGCTGCTCACCAGCATCCGGCAACTGAACGACGACCCGACAGTACATGGCATCATGCTGGAGCTGCCCCTGCCCAAGCACATCGATACGAAAAAAGCGACCTCGGCGATCACACCCTGCAAAGACGTGGACGGGCTGCATCCGCAGAACCTGCTCGCGACTGTCGCCGGCACGCCGGGCCTCTACCCGGCTACGCCGCAAGCGTGCATCCTGCTGCTCAAGCACTACGGCCACACCCTCGCCGGCAAAAACGTCGTGCTGGTCGGCCGCGGCGAAACGGTCGGGCTGCCGCTGATCCACCTGCTCTTGCGGGAAAACGCGACGGTCACCGTCTGCCACTCCCGCACCCCGGACATCGGCGCGCATCTGCGCAAGGCGGACATCGCCTTTGTCGCGGTCGGCCGCAAGAACCTCGTCACGAAAGACATGGTGCACCCTGACTTGCTGATCATCGACGCCGGCATCAACGAGACGGACGACGGCGGCATCACCGGCGATGTGGCACCGGACGTGATCGATGTGGTCGCCGGCATGTCCCCGACGCCGGGCGGCGTGGGGTCGGTCACCACCGCCCTCTTGTTCGCCAACCTGATGCAGGCGATGCGCTTGCAGAACCTGGGCACCAAGGAGGTCAACCTCAATGGCAACGTTTGATACAACCATCCGCTCCTTCCTCACCCAAGCGGCATCCAACTCCCCGACGCCGGGCGGCGGTTCGGTCGCCGCGCTGGTCGCGGCGCTCGGCGCCTCGATGACCTCGATGGTCGGCAACCTGACCCAAGGTGCCAAGTTTGCCGACGTCGAAGCGAACATGACGGCAGCAGTTGAACGGATGACCGCAGCGATCGGCCAGTTTGAGCAGCTGCTCGAAGCGGACATGGCTTCGTTTGACCGCTACATGGCCGCATTGAAACTGCCGAAAGACACCGATGAGCAAAAAGCGGCCCGCTCGCAGGCGCTGCAGGAAGCGTCGATCCACGCGACCGAAGTGCCGATGCGCCTCGCCCGGCTCTGCCTCGACGCGCTGCAGATTTCGGCGACCATTGGAGAGACGGCGAACAAAAACGTCATCTCCGACCTCGGCATCGCCGCCCTGCTGCTGGAATCGGCGGCGCAATCGGCACTGCTCACCGTCGACATGAACCTGCCCGGCCTGAAAGACCTCGAACGCAAATCGGCCTACGCAGCGGAGCGCGACGCGCTGTTGAACAGCATCACCCCGCTGAAAGACCAGATCGTCACCACCGTCCGTAAGCGTTTGGCTTAACAACAAAAGCCGCCTCTTCCTTGGGAAGAGGCGGCTTTCTCTTGGTCAGTAGAGGACCGTGTGCACGTCGGTCATGAAGCTCCAAGCTGCAAAGCCCATCACCAGCACGAACAGTCCCCCATAGAGCAGCGCATAGATTAGAAACGGCCCCCAGAACGCACGCGCTCCGGAGATCCCGTACAACTTCTGAATCGCCATCACGCGCACGATGACCATGTAGATGTGGCTGCCGAACGGAACCACATAGTTCAGGAGCGCAAAGATCAAGATCAGAATCGTCCAGAGCAGCGGCGGTTCCAGGCTGGGTGACACCGACTGCACCAGCACGCCGCCGAAAAGGGTCGCCAAGTACAGCAGTTGGACCGCTTGAGAGGGAATCCAGCTGATGCCGGCCGTATAAGGATGGATCAGCTGCAGTTGACGGCCTTTTTCCCGCCGCTCCTCAGTGTCGCGCGGATAGTAGGCGCCCGCAGACACTCGCAGCCCGAGGCGCACCATCCCGGAAAACCAATAGCGGGACACCGCATGGACGAGCCAGGATAGCAGAAACACCACCGGCACTGCCAACACGAGGAGCAAGGCCACGATCGCCTTCGGGATGCCGACGTTTTCCAGCGGGTCTTCGCGAATTTCCGGGACGGCCAGCACGAGGATGACCAGCCCGAGCACGACGAGCAGCATGATCAGCGCATCCAAGCAGGCGAGCAGGCCGGTCGCCCGCCAGGATTTCCTGAGATCGCCTTCAAACAGCAAATCATCCAACACGGCATGGGGCCGGAACAAGATCTGAAACAGGGAGGACAACGCGTTCAATGTGTACGCCTCCTGCGCTGCTTAGACCATGCTCGGATCGACGATCGCCGGGATCAACGCAAGCGCGGTCACAAACACGATATACAGTACAAACAAGACAACGTAGACGATCATGTAAGTGATAAACGGGCCGAAAAACGCTTTGGCAGCGGAGATGTTGTAGATCTTCTTCAGCGCAAACACGCGGACGACGATCATGTAGATGAACAGCCCCAAGGAGATCAGCTGCACGACCCCGCTCCAGATAAAGAAGCCGATGAACATCGTGATCATGTCGGTGGTCGGTTCACCGCCCATTTCGCTCATCTCGATCATTTCGATGAACGAGCTCATATCGAAGAACAGCGGCAGGAACAGCAAGCTGACCACCGACGCCAGCACGTAGATCCACATCGTGTACGGCTGGATCATTTCGACGAGGCGTCCCTTTTCACGGCGCTCTTCCGGGTCGGTCGGATACTCGCGGGAGGCGACCATGCGAATGCCCAGCACGACCAGCCATTTAAAGAAGAAACGGGACAAGATCAGGCTGACCACCGTCGAGAGAATCGCGACGACGCCGCCGATCACCCAGATCAGCATCAGCGCCGACGTGTCGATCCCTGCTTCGCCGTACGGATCGATCAGTTCCATCATGTCGTTGAACTCGCCGGTCATCCAGACCCCGACCCCGAGCAGCACCACCAGGTTGATGACGATCAGAAACCAGGTTGCGCCCCAGGACTGGCCGAATCTGCGCTCTTCGAGCAGCCGGTCGACCGTCTGTTGCGGGCGGAACAAAATGCTAAACATATTTCGCAGCAAGAAAGAATCCACCTTTCAGAAAATGAGTAAAAAGCATGATTTCAAGCTCAGTTTAGTATAGCATGAATTTTCTTTGACAAAAACGTAAAAAACCGCCTCATCCCCCAAAAGGTTGATGAGGCGGTACTTTTTTACATCCGCTGTGCGGCTTTGACGAACAGGAGCTCCGCGCCGTCCAGCCCGCAGACGGCGCACTCGACCAGGCGCGACTCCCCTTTGTAAGGGTGCGCCATCAAATCGTTTTGGTCGATGTACGCCAGCACTTCGCCAGTTTGCGGGTTCAGTTTGACCGACACCGGGTTCTGATCGCAGATGTGAAACCTCATCTTGTTGCGGCAATTCGGACATGCGTAAGGATTCAACTCGCTGCACCTCCATAGCAACTTCGGTACAGGTAGTATTTAGCAGCCGCTGCCGACCTATGCAGTTGTGTGCAAGCGCAAGAAAAAAGAGGGCCGCACGGCCCCCTTCCCCCGTGCTACGCCCGAACCAACTGCACCACTTCACCTAATGTGTCGTCGTCCAGGCGGGTGGCAAGACCGAGGAACATCTTGCGCGCGTCCTGATCCTCGAGTTTGGCATACATCGATTTGGACAGACCGAGTGTCGCGAACAGCTGGTTGAGCTCCATGCGCGGCAGCTCTTGCAGCCCGTCCCAGATCGCGTCCAGCGTGTTCTGCCTGTTGTCCATCATGCAGCACCCCTTTTCGCACAGGATGCTAGTTAGCTTTGCCTTTACTTCACCCAATTACCCGCCAGCGGGTAGCGGTAGTACTCGCCGTCAACGGCGCGGATGATCGCGATGATCGTGTAGACAAGCCCGGCGATCCAGATCACCGGCAAGAGCAGGAAACCGATCAGCAGGAGAGTCAAAATCCATGCGATCAGCGTCGCGACGATGATCGCAGCATGGAAGATGAGCGACTGTTTGGCATGGTGTTTGACATACGGGTCATCCTGTTTCACCAAGAGGACGATCACCGGGAGGATGATCGGCAAGAAGAAGTACGATACATGCGATAAGACCGCTAATACTTTGCTTTCGGTAGACACTAACAACAACGCCCCTTTCTGGTATGGTAATACATACGAGTCGGGGGCGTAAAAGTTTCATCTTTTCGTCAAAGTTAGTCCTGTTTCGCCATTGCGTCCGCTTAGGCTTCGACCGGTGCGAGGCGCGAGGTGAAGTGGCGCAGAATCTCCGGCTCGTACGTGAAACGCACGCCGCGGATCTGGTCTTTGCGCGCCATGATCTCTTTGAACGTATCGACGATAAAGTCCATGTGGTTGTTGGTGTACGTGCGGCGCGGGATGGTCAGGCGCAGGAACTCCATCGGCGAGATCAGTTCTTCGCGCGTCTCCGGGTCGCGGCCGAGCAGGAAGGAGCCGACTTCGACGCCGCGGATGCCGCCTTCCAGATACAGTTCGTTGGCCAGCGCCTGTGCCGGGAACTGCAAGTTCGGGATGTGCGGCAGGAGCGCTTTCGCATCGACAAACACAGCGTGTCCGCCGGTCGGATACTGGATCGGCACGCCGATCTCGCGCAGCTTCTCGCCGAGGTATTCGACCTGGCCGATGCGGTGTGCGAGATAGTCTTCTTCGACGCCTTCGCGCAGGCCTTGCGCCAGCGCTTCCATGTCGCGTCCGGACAGCCCGCCGTAGGTCGGGAAGCCTTCGAACGGCACGACGTAGGACTGGCATTTTTTGAACAGCTCTTCGTCCTCTTTGATCGCGATCATGCCGCCCATGTTGACCAGACCGTCTTTTTTCGCCGACATGGTCAAGCCGTCCGCGTAAGACAGCATTTCGCGGACGATCTCCGGCACCGATTTGTTTTCATAGCCGGTTTCGCGCTGTTTGATAAAATACGCGTTCTCCGCAAAGCGCGCCGCGTCGAAGAACAGTGCGATGTTATGCTTGCGGGCGATCTCGTGGACGCCGCGGATGTTCTCCATCGACACCGGCTGGCCCCCGGCCGAGTTGCAGGTGACGGTGATCAGGATGAAGGCGATGTTTTCGGCCGACTGCTCGGCGATGAACGCAGCCATCTTCTCGAGGTCGAAATTGCCTTTGAACGGATGGTAGGTCGAAGAGTCGTACGCGTCCTCGATGACGAAGTTGACCGCGCGGCCCTTGGCCAGCTCGATGTGCGCTTTCGTCGTATCGAAGTGCATGTTGCCGAGCACGTATTGCCCGGAGTGCTTGATCACCAGCGGGAACAGCACCTGTTCCGCCCCGCGTCCCTGATGGGTCGGGATCAGATATTTATAGCCCAGCACGTCCTGGACCGATTTTTCCAATTTATAAAAACTTTTCGAGCCGGCGTACGATTCGTCGCCGAGCATCATCGCGCCCCATTGCGCGTCGCTCATCGCTCCGGTGCCGGAGTCGGTCAGCAAATCGATATAGACATCTTCAGAACGCAGCAAAAACGGGTTGTATCCCGCCTCTTTCAGTTTCGCCACGCGCTCCTCTTGCGGGATCAAACGAATCGGTTCTACCATTTTAATGCGATACGGTTCTGCTGTGCGCATCTGTGTGATCTCTCCTTCAGCCCTATTCTGTTCACTGCCCCATAGTTTTTGCAAAAATCATGCCAACTACTTTGCCTTGATCTAGCGGGGGTGGGAGATGGTGTCTGCGCAGTTTTTGTATCAAATTGAGACGCATCGTCTCATTATGAGATTAGATATCCTCGGTCAGGTGGTATTTTTCTAATTTGCGATACAGCGTCGCGCGGGAGACGCCGAGGGCGACGGCAGCTTCTCCTTTGGTGACATACTTGCGCAGAGCATGGCGGAGCAGCTTTTCCTCCATCTCTTCGAGGGTGGGAAACGCGTCGCTGCATGTGAGACAGATCGGCTCTTCGCTGTGGCGGCCGGCGCGGTCGCCGAATCGTCTGGGCAGGTCATTCTGCTCGATCACGCCGTCCTCATCGAGGATCGCCGCCTGCTCCAGCACGTTTTCCAGCTCGCGGATGTTGCCGGGCCACGCGTAGCGTCGAAAGGCTTGCATGGCGCTCTGTCCGATCTTAAGTGGAGGCAAGCCGAGTTTCTTGGTGATCTTGCTCAGCGCGTGCACGGCGAACACCGGGATGTCCTCTTGCCGTTCGCGCAGGGACGGGAGGTGGATTGAGACCACTTCCATCCGGTAGTAGAGGTCTTCGCGGAACGTCCCGGCGGCGACGCTTTCGCGCAGGTTGTGGTGGGTGGCAAACAAAAAGCGCACGTCGACCTGCTTAGTGCCCGTTCCGCCGACGCGGCGAATCTCCTGAAACTGAATGGCACGCAGAAGTTTGGCCTGCAGGTGCAGACTCATATCCCCGACCTCATCGAGGAACAAGGTGCCGCCGTCGGCGAGCTCGAACAGGCCGGGGCGGCCGCCTTTCTTGGAGCCGGTGAAAGCGCCTTCTTCGTAGCCAAACAGTTCGCTTTCGAGCAACTGCTCCGGGATCGCCGCGCAGTTGATCGGCACGAACGGCTCCGACTTGCGCGGGCTCTGGTCGTGGATGTAGCGGGCGAGCACTTCCTTGCCGGTGCCGCTCTCGCCTTGGATCAGCACCGGAGACGAGACGCGGGCCGCTTTCGTGGCGAGGGCGAGCGCTCGTTGCATCGCTTCGCTTTCGCCGGTGATCATACCGCCGCGCCCTTCCGGATCGACGAGGCGGGCGAGTTGTTCGATCGTTTCGTTCGCTTGTGACAGCTGGCGGGCGAGGTTGTGCAGCTCTGTCTCATCTCGAAACACCGACACCACGCCGAGCAGCCGGCCGGCCTCCCGCACCGGCACGATGTTCGAGACGACCGGCCGTTCTCCGACTTTCGTTCGCACGCCGATCGCCGGTTCCCCGGTGACCAGCACGTCGAGGATGTGGGCGCTGGGGATCGCGTCTTTCACCTGCCGCCCGACCAGCTCTTCCCGCTTCAGCCCGGTGATCCGCTCATTCGCCGGGTTCACATAGACGATCTTCCCCCGGTCATCGATCGCCGCCACCCCGTCGTACACATGATCCAACACCGCAGCCGCCGTGTGCATCAGCTCGTTCATTCCCATGTCCGTCCCTCCTTCTCACTTCTGTTATTGTAGCAGATTCCTCAGCTGTATCGGGTACCAACGCGCACAGGGAAGTGGTATCATGGACAGCGAGGTGAACCCGAAATGTCTTATCAGGCGACAGTACACATCCAGCCGCGCGGGGAGCGGGCCATGCAGGTGGCGACCGCGCGGGTGGCGTTTTTGAATGGCGGGATGCAGTTGTTTGACGTGGAGACGCTGGACGGAATGCGCTGGGAAGGACCGATCGAAGCGGACGACATGGGGCGGATGCTGGAAAGCGCGTATCTCGTCCTGCTCGAAGACGGGCGCAAATACCGCGTGGCGGCGCAGGAGTTTAGCGACAGATGGTACACGCAGAGGCTGCCGCAATGATCCGTATCGTCTTCTTTGATGTTGATGGCACGCTGATGACAGACAAACAGATCCCGGACTCCGCCCGCCAGGCGATCTCTTTGCTGAAAGAGCATGCGATCATCCCCGTCCTCGCCACCGGACGTCCCGAATATGAGATGCATGCGGTCCGCGAGCAGCTCGGTATCGACTGGGCGGTCACCTGCAACGGCGCCCATGTCGGCCGGCACGGCCAAACGGTGACCGGCACGCCGTTTGCCAAAGAGCAGATTCGCGAGTGGGTCCGCCTGGCGCAGACCACGCCCGGCCACACCCTGCTGCTCTACGGCGGGCAAAACATCTACTCCACGCGCGCGATCGCCGACTGCCCGCACTTCACGGCGGCGGACCGCGAAATTGGCTTTTTGGAACCTTTGCCTTTCGAACAGGCGGAGACGCTCCCGGAGATCTACCAGTGCATCCTGTTCGCGCCGCAGGAAGAGGAGGCGCCTTATACGGCGCACCTGCAAGAGCAGCTCTATCTGCACCGCTGGCGGACTTCGGCGCTCGATCTCAACCCGCTTGGCGTCAACAAAGCAACCGGAGTGCAGAAGCTGCTCGACCACTTGAACATCCCGGTTGAGCAGGCGGCCGCGTTTGGCGACGGCAACAACGATCTGGAGATGATCGGGCATGTCGGACTCGGCATCGCCATGGGCAATTCCACCCCGGAACTGCTCGCCGTGGCCAAGCAAGTCACCCGGCACGTCCGGGAAGACGGCATTTTGCATGGCGTGCAGCAGTTCATCCTGAACCGGTCCTGCAGCCTGCGCACCTGACCAGACCAGCGCCACGCTCCTTCACAAAAAAGCCTCCGCGAAATATGCGGAGGCTTTGCTGTCTCTATTGCGCAAACGGAATCCCGATCGCAAACGTCGTCCCGACCCCTTCGGTGGAGCGCACGGTGAGCATGCCGCCGTGCCCTTCGATGATGCGGTGCGAGATCGGCAGTCCCAGACCGGTGCCGTGCTCTTTCGTCGTATAGAACGGCTCAAAGATATGCGACAAGTCTTCCGCCAGAATCCCCGGCCCCTCATCGATCACTTCGAACACCACCGCCTGGTTCTCCACCTTCACACGCAGCATCAGCGTGCCGCCCGGCGGCGTGACGTCAAACGCATTTTTGCACAGGTTGAGAAACACCTGCTTCATCTGTTGCACGTCGAGGTTCAGCCGCGGCAGATCGTCCGGCACCTCCACTTCGAGCATCACCCCGCGCAGGTTCGCTTCCGACTCGACCAGCCGCAGCACATCGGCCAAAAACGTCTCCGTGCAGACCGATTGCCGCTGCGGAGCCTGCGGGCGCGACACCATCAGGAAGTCTGACAAAATCGTATTTGCCCGGTCCAGCTCCGGGATCAAAAGCTTCACGGTCAGATCATGAAAATTGTCCGGCTGCACCGACTTCGAGGCAAACAGCTGCAAAAAGCCGAACACCGTCGTCAGCGGGTTGCGAATCTCATGGGCGATCCCGGCCGCAAACTGGCCGATCAGGGCGAATTTTTCATTGCGCATCATCGCCTCGCGCATCGCGAGCAGCTCGGTCTGGTCATCGATGATCAAAATGTAGCCGACCGGCTGACCCTGCGTGTTTTTGATCGGGTTGCCGTCGATGCGGATCGTCAGCGAGCGGCCGTTGATTTCGATCTTATATTCCAGATCGCGAATCGGCAGCCCGCGCTTCATCGCCGAGTTCAGCTTGGATTCGCTCATATCTTTGCCTGTGTAGCGGTTGTACAGATCGAGCAGCGACGTGCCCAGCACCTGCTCGGCAGCGAGGCCGAAGATCTCCTCCGCCTTTTTGTTGTAGGCGGTGAGCGAAAAGTCCTGATTCAAGATCAACAGCCCGCTGTTCATCGAGTTCAGCACGAATGAAAACTGCTTGTGCAGGTTATACAGGCGCTCTTTTTCTGTGACCGGCGAATAGAGAATCGTCATCGAGCCGTCGACTTCGCCCGTCTCGTCGAACAGCGGGATCATCTCTTTGTCGACCTGCTCCAAATCGTTGACCTTGCTCGGCACGTTGGCCCGCCAGCGGATGCGCTCGCCGTTCATCACCTTGCGCCAGATGTTCTCCGGCTCCGAGGAGCGGCTGAACATCTGCTTCAGCTCCGAACGCGTCTTGCCGATCACCTGGTCATACGACAGCCCGGTCGGATCGAGCGCGACCGAGTTGGCAAACTGCAGGCGGCCCTCCTTGTCATACACGACGATCGAAAACGGCAGGTGGTTCAGCACCTGATGACTGCGCGCAGCAATGGCCTGCTCGGCTACCTCCTGCTCGGCGCGATGAAAGCCGAGCACAATTTTGTTCATATACGTATTGATCTTAGCGGATATATAGAGTATTTTTCCAAACGCATCTTGTTCATGCAGTTTCAGCTGATGATTATGAAAGACGTGGTTCAAGATCGATTCCCGGAACATGTTGCCCATTTCCAACATGATCTCCAGTTGCAAACCGCGAGTTGCCAGCCGATGGCCGTACGCCCGTCCATATTCGAAAAACGGCTCCCAAGCCCCTTCGTTCCGCTCGCCGGTCGCGATGATTTCATCCACATAACCGACCAATTCCCGAATGTGTTGGGAGTATGTGAAGTACTCATCTTCATGCAGATAAGCACCCAGATCCTTCCAAAAAATTTTTAGGATTGATTCAACCACCATGTCTCCCCCCACACTTGGAAGAATTTACTCTTCTGTTAAATTTGACGCACAGCATATCAAATCCTTCCTGTAATGAGTAGGGATTAAAAAATCCCGTGTCCATTTAGGACCGGGATCTTACATTTGATCGCTGGTGCCAGCCGCAGGTTTGCGCTTGCGGGAGCGGCGGCGACGCTTTCTTTTTTTGGTTTCTGCTGCTGCCGGTGCGCCGTCCGGAGCCGACGTTTCTGCAGGTCTTTCCGCCGGGTCTGCTGGCGGCAGATCGGCCGGCTTGGCCGCCTCGGCAGGAGCTTTGGCTGCTGATTTGGCTGCAGAGGACTTGCGGCGGCGGGACGGTTTGTTCGCACCGGTGGCTGCCGGCGCGCTCTCCGGCTGCTTGCCGCTGTCCATCCACGCGCTGACCAGATAGTCCTCCCAACGCAGGTGGAAGCGCATGTCGCAGATGATGCGGGCGAGGCGCATGTTGTTTTCCACATGCTCACGGTGGCGCAGGATCAGCGCTTCCGTCTTGTTCTTGCTCTTTTCGATCTGCAGGAACTCCTCAAGATCCGGGTACTTCTCGATCACGCGCAGCACGTTCGGGCGGCGCAGGCCGGAGATGCCCTTGATGTTGTCGGTGCGGTCGCCGAGCAGCGACTTGATCGCCGGGATCTGCTCCGGCCCGACATCGAGCAGACTCTTCACATTGCGGTCGGTCACCCAAGAGCCGGTGAAGATGCCGTTGTTGATCAGGTAGAGTTGCGTTTTGGGCGTGACCAGCTGCGCCAAGTCCATGTCGCCCGACAGCAGGATCACTTTCTTGCAGCGCGGCAGTTCTTCCGCCCGCGCGGCGAGCGTGCCGATCAGGTCGTCGCCTTCGTGGTTCGACGCGTACAGGTAGGGGATGTTCTCCTCGCGAAACTGCGCGTAGATGCGCTGCTTCAGCGGATGGACTTCCTTCGGACGCTCGCGGCGGTTCGCTTTGTAGATCGGGGACAGCTGATGGCGGAAGTTGGTCGCATCGTTGTCAAAGATCACCACCATATGCGTCGGCCGAAAGCGCCTGGCCAGCTTTTTGATAATCTTGGTAAACTGCGAGGCGGTCTTCTCAACGATCTCGTCGGTCGCTTCCTCATAGTCCCCGCGCTTTTTCGCCTTGGCGATAAAGCGGTAGAGGACCGAGTACATGATATGATTGCCGTCAATCAGCAAAAGTTGCAATAGTATGGCCTCCAGTCTTACAGTTCGTCTTCAAGGTCTTCTAACATCATCAAGAGATCGGCGCGCAGCACATGGCCGACTTCTTCGATCGTCAGCTCGCGCACCGGCGTCGCCGCACCGTTCTGCACCACTTGCAGCAGCGCCTGCTCTCCTCGCAGCACCGCTTGGAACTGCACATCTTCGCTCAGGTGGCTGTATTCCACAAAGACCAGGCCGCTCCCGGTCTCCTCCGTCTGCTGCGGGGAACGGGTGCGCTCAAAATTCCCCATGCGCTCCGGCAGGGGCGTGTGCTGCATCACGGCAAGCAACTGTTCGTGTGTCATCTGTCTCGCGCTCCTCTCAAGCTTGGTCCGCTCGAATTCTCTCTCCCTCATTATGCGCCATTTATGTAAAAAAAGACAGCGTTTCATGACGCTGCCTTTCTCGTGTCATTTCCCAGGCTTATTTTTCCCGGTTCGTATGCTCTTCGGAGATTCCCGCGGTGTGCTGTTCCTGATGGGACAGGTACTGCTCGACGTTCTTCCAGATGTTCAGGTCGTTGATGATGCTGGCGATCTCGTAGATCTTCTCATACAGATCGCAGACGGTGTCCCAGTCGTCTTCCTGCGAAGCCAACAGCTGCTTCTCGTTGATCACCGCTTCCAGTACCTGCACGCGGTCGGGGATGCGTGCTTTGACGCGCTCCCATGTTTCGATCATCAGGGCCTGTTCATCGCGGCTGTACAGCGACCAGTCCTGCGCGAGCTGCGGCAGGGCGATGCCGAGGCGCTCATCGGGTACAAACTCCCATCCTTTGCTCATCCTTGTGCCTTCTCTCTTTTAGAAATGCGCCTTCGCCAAGTCGTCATAGACTTTGCGCGCCAGGATGTTCAGATCGCAGGCGATGCTGGCGTACTCCATCATCTCGTTGTTGAGTTGATGCATCTCCTCTTCATCCTTCGCGGAGTACATGCGCTCCAGCGCGTCCATCATCTGCACTTCCAGATCGGCCACGCGGTCGGTCAGTGCCGAGCAGATCAGCACCCATTTCGATCCGATGCGCTTCTGGTCCGCTTCCGAAAACTGCCCCCAGTGCAGATCGGGACGCAGCACGTAGATGCCAAGTCGTGTATCATAAGCAAAAGCCTCGGTAAACGGGCTTTGGTTAAATTCGTTCATCTAAAATCGCCTCCTGCCTCCTAGTATTTTAGAACTTACGTCGGCAGGGGTCAACGGTATCTATTACCGCCGGTTGATATTTTCCTGTACAATGATGAAAAAGGGGGCTGGAGTTATGAGAACGATCTATACCAACGGCACGATCTACACGATGGACGCGCAAACGCCGCAGGCGACCGCCTTGGCGATTGAGAACGGCCGCATTCTCGCGGTCGGCGATACGGAAGATATCCGCCTGCAGTACGGGCGCGCGGACGTCGAGGAGATCCACCTCGGCGGCGCGACGGTGCTGCCCGGCCTGATCGACAATCATTTACATGTCTCCAACCACGGCATCAAACTGTCCACGCTCGACTTCACGCCCGCGCAAAGCACCGCCGAGATGCTGAAGATGCTCCGCGAGTGGGTGATCAAGATTCCGCAGGGCGAATGGGTGGTCGGGACCGGCTGGAACGAAAACCAATTTTCCGACCGCCGCATTCCGACGCTCCAAGAGCTGAACGAAGCGGCGCCGAACCACCCGGTCTTTCTGACCCGCGTCTGCAACCACGCCTACCTCGCCAACACGCGGGCTTTTGAACGCACCGGCATCACGGCAAGCACAGCCGACCCGGCGGACGGCTCCTACGGCCGCGACGCGAACGGGGCGCTGAACGGCATCATCTATGAAAACGCGTCCCGCCCGCTGCAGAACGCGATCCCGAAGAAAAGCCGCGCCGAGTTGAAAGACGCCTTGCGCCGCGGCATCAAGCACGCCTTGGCCAGCGGTCTGACCGGCGTGCATACGGAAGACCTGCGCTACCTGAACGACTTTGAGACCACGTGGAGCCTGTACCGTGAGCTGGTGGTCGAAGAAGACCTGCGCCTGCGCAGCAACCTGCTGATCTACTACCCGCACCTCGACGAGCTGAAAGCGACCGGCCTGACCACCGGCGACGGCGATGAGTGGGTGAACATCGGCGCGTTGAAAATCTTCGCCGACGGCGCGATGGGCGGACGCACCGCGTTGATGACCCTCCCGTACGGCGATGCGCCAGGCACCTATGGCACGGCGATCCTGTCGCAGGAAGAGCTGAACCGGATCGCGGCAGCAGGTGCAGCGTACGGCATGCCGATCGCCGTGCACGCCATCGGCGACGGCGCAACCGACATGGTGCTGGAAGCGATGGAGAAACATCAGGTGCTCGGCCACCGCCACCGCCTGATCCACGCCCAAGTCCTGCGTCCGGAGCAGATCACGCGCATGCAGCAGCTCGGCGACCGTCTGGCGCTCGACCTGCAGCCGCGTTTCGTCACCTCCGACTATCCGTGGGTGCTGGAGCGCATCGCGCCGGAGCTGCACAAGACTTCCTACGCGTGGAAGACGCTGCTCGACGCAGGACTCCTGTGCGGCGGCGGATCGGACGCGCCGATCGAGCCGATCGAACCGCTGCTCGGCCTGCATGCGGCGATCACCCGCAGCGGCTACCAGCCGGAGCAGCGCCTGACCGCGCAGGAAGCGGTGCATCTCTTCACCGTTGGCGGCACCTACGCCACCCGCGAAGAGGATGTCAAAGGCACGATCACACCGGGCAAATTCGCCGACCTGACCATCCTCGACCGCAACATCATGACGGAGCACCCCGATGTGATTCTCGAGACGAACGTCATCCGCACCGTCATCGGCGGCACAACCGTATACGAAAAATAAAAAGTCCGGGAGGCAGCTCCCGGGCTTTTTTTGTTTCCTCTGTTTATCGATCCCAAGGTTTCTTCGGGTTGAACATCTCGGCATGCTTCTTGCTCTCCGCACGGCGGGCGCGGCGTGCATCGGCGCGTTGTGGAGCGCTGTCGTAGAGGTCTTTCTCCTCCGGGGTCTCCGGGATCACATGCGGCACCGGGGCGGGACGATTGTCCGGGTCGAGCGCCACAAATGTCAAAAACGAAGTTGCGCACAGCACACGCTGGCCGGTCAGCAGGTCTTCGGCGACGACTTTCACAAACACTTCCATCGATGTCTTGTGCGTCCAGGTGACGAAAGACTCCAGGCAGATCGAGTCGCCTTCTTTGATCGGGTTCAAAAAGTCCACCGAGTCGGTCGACGCCGTCACGACGCGCTTGCGGCAGTGGCGCATCGCCGAAATGGCGGCGATGTCGTCAATGTAGGCCATGACTTTGCCCCCGAACATCGTGCGGTGGGTGTTGGTGTCGGGAGGCAGCACGATACTTGCTTTTACCGCGCGGGATTCGCTTATTTTTTTTGCAGACAAATGCTCAGTCATCTCTATCTCCTCTTTTCCATCTCGACTCCTTTCCATTATATCCAATGCGTAGTATCCTCTGCATCTTTCTTATAATTCCAAACTTATTAGAGAATAACTAGTACATTTTAATCATAGACAAACCATGAATCTGTACTTAAACTTATTATATATTACTAATAACATAGAGGGGTGCATTCAAAATGAAAAAAACATGGCAAGCGGTGCTGGCAACGACCGCGCTCACATTGGCCCTCAGCACGACGCTGACCGGGGCAACGCAGGCAACCTCTGCACAGAATCTGTCCAAAGCGGACCATCTGGCCGATCTCGACGCAGCGTTTGCACAGGCGGCCGAAGAGTTTCAAGTGCCAAAAGAACTGCTGATGGCGCTGTCCTACTCCTTGACCCGCTGGCAGGACCACAACGGCGAACCGTCAAAAGACAACGGCTACGGCCTGATGCACATCGTGGAAAACGACAAGCAACAAGCGCTGGGCAAAGCGGCGAAAGGCCTCGGCCTCGCCAAGGCGGAGATTCAGAAAAACAAGCTCGGCAACATCCGCGCCGGCGCTTACCTGCTGGCCCAGTACCAAAAAGAGCTGAAGAAACCGCTGTCCGGCGATGTCAACGAGTGGTATGAAGCGGTCGCCAGCTATTTTGCCTCGCAGGACAAGGAGCTGGCCGTGCTGTTCGCCGACGATGTGTATCGCCTGCTCAAAGAAGGTGCAGCGCTGAACAAAGACGGCGAGACGCTGTCTCTGCCGGGGGACGCTGCGGTCGCGCCGGACAAAGGCGCGTATGCGGGCATCGTCTATGACGGCGTGACCACCGAGTCGGCCGATTATGCGCCGGCGATCTGGAATCCGGCGTACTCGGGCAACTACCAAGCGGCGTCCCGTCCCACATCGCATCCGATCAAACACGTCATCATCCATGACACGGAAGGCTCGTACGCGTCGGCGATCAACTGGTTCAAAGACCCGGCTGCCGGCGTCTCCGCGCACTACGTGATCCGCTCCAGCGACGGGCAGATCACGCAGATGGTCGCCGAAAAAGACATCGCGTGGCATGCCCGCAGCGCCAACTCGAACGGGATCGGCCTGGAGCATGAAGGCTATGCGAACCAGACCGGCTGGTACACCGATGCGATGTACCGCGCGTCGGCGGCGCTGGTGCGCAACATCTGCCAGAAGTACGGCATCCCGATGACCCGCGACTACATCCTCGCGCACAGCGAGTGGTACGGCAACACGCACACCGACCCGGGCAACAACTGGGATTGGAACTACTACATGTCGCTGATCACCGGCGTGGCGAAAAACTACTCCGTCGTGATCGTTGACAACCCGCAAGCGACCTTCTACGGCCCCGCCGAGTACTGGCGTTCCGTGACCGGCTACGGCCTCGGCAATGCGATGCGCTGGACGAAAGGCAACGGCACGACCGAAGTGAACTATTCCGTCTACCGCCCGAACATCCCGCAGGCGGGCAACTATGAAGTCAAAGTGTTCGTGCCGTCCAACTACGCGACATCGACGAACGTCAAATACACGATCACCTACAACGGCGGCTCGATCGTGAAAACGGTCAATCAAGCCAACTACGCCGACCAATGGGTCTCCCTCGGCACTTACAGCTTCGCCGCCGGCACCACAGGCACCGTCAAATTCGGCGATGCCACCGGCGACAACCTCTACATCGCCGCCGATGCGGTCAAGTTCATGGCCCGCTAAACGGCAGGCAGCAAAAAGCCGCTTCCGATTGGAAGCGGCTTTTTTATTCATGCACGCGGATCACGTGCTCTGTCCTTAGACGTACTACTCCACGATTGCCTTGATGTTCATGCGGACTACCCTTGGTTCACCTCAAACAATTCCAGCCACTCACCATCCGGACCCTCGAAGAACTTATACCGCGTGCCGTTGGGCAGGGTGGTGATCTCTTCGTCGATCCACTTGACGCCGTGCTTCTCAAGGCGCTCGATCTCCGCTTCGAGGTTGTCCACATTCAAGGCGAGATGATGGACTTTGCCTTCGCGCGGCAGGTCGGAGTTGTAGCCTTGGATCAGTTCCAGTTCCGTCTGCTCCGCCCCTTCGAAACCGAGGAACGCCAGCTCAATCACCCCGTTGGTATGCGTCAGCCGCCCGTTCAGCTCCATGCCGATCACTTCGGTGTAAAACTTGATCGATGCTTCAAGATCACGCACCATGATGCCCACGTGTTCAATTTTGCGAATTGCCATGTTAACGCCTCCTGCATTCGTTTAGCGATAAACTTCATTATAAGCCAAACCCTTCCTCCGTTGCCAGCCATTCCAGCCTCTCTCCTTCCCAAACCTGCCAATTCTCGTTAAAATGAAAAAAATCAGAAAAGCAAGGAGCGATCCCCTATGCAACCGATGAAACAGCTGATCGCCATGGGCGGCGGCGGGTTCTCGATGGAACCGGACAACCTGCTGCTCGACCGCTATGTGCTCCAGCAAGCGGGGAAAGACAAGCCGAAAGTCTGCTTCGTCCCGACCGCCAGCGGCGACTCTCCCGACTACACGGCGCGCTTCTACAAGTCGATGGGCGAACTGAACTGCGAGCCGTCACACCTGCATGTCTACAGACCGCCGTCCGCCGACCTCGAAGCGTATGTGCTGGACAAAGACATCATTTATGTTGGCGGCGGCAGCACCCGCAACCTGATCGTGCTGTGGCGCGAATGGGGCCTCGACCGCATCTTCAAGAAAGCGTGGGAAGAAGGCAAGATCCTGACCGGCCTCAGCGCCGGGATGATCTGCTGGTTTGAGCATGGAATCACCGACTCCAACTACGGCAAGCTAAGCCCCCTCCCCTGCCTCGGCTTCCTGCCCGGCAGCGCCTCGCCGCACTATGACGGCGAAGCGGAGCGCCGCCCGTCCTACCAGCGCATGATCCTCACAGGTGAACTGCAGGACGGCCTCGCTGCCGATGACGGCGCCGCGTTTCATTTTATCGGCACGAAGCTGCACCGCGTCGTCTCCTCGCGCCCGAAAGCAAAAGGCTACCGCGTCCAGAAAATCGGCGGCGCGATTCAGGAAACGATGCTCGACACCCAATACCTCGGCCACGGCTTCTAATGGTAACAAAACAACCCCGACTCCCTTGTTGCGGAGCGGGGTTGTTGCTGTTTACGCCTGATACTCACGCTTGAGCAGCGCGAGCATCACCGCATCATGAAAGCGATCATGAAAATACATATACTCTTTCAGCACGCCTTCCTTCTGAAAGCCTGCCTTCTCCAACACGCGAATCGAAGCGGGATTCTCCGGCGAAGCGAGCGCTTCGATGCGGTTGAGACCCATCTCGCCAAATCCGCAGTGCAGCGCCGCCCGCACCGCTTCCGTCGCCACGCCCGTTCCCCAATACTCTCGGTTGATCTCGTAGCCGATCTCGGCGCGAAACGTCTGCGGTTCCCAGTGGTGGAACCCGATCGAGCCGATCAGCCGGTCATCCTCTTTGCGGGCGATCGCCCAGCGCAGCGAGCGATTCTCCTGACGAGCCAGCTCCCGGCTCTTGATCATCTCTACCGCTGTCTCCAGCTCCGTCAGCGGCGTCATCCCGTAATAGCGCATCGTCTCTTCATCAGACAGATTGGCGAAAAAATCTTCTGCGTCGCTAAGACGCAGTTCCCGCAGCCAAAAGCGCTCCGTCTCGATCAATGGCATGGCTTTTAATATCGTCTCTGTGCTCATTCTACTTCCCTCGTTTTCGTTGTAACATCCAGAAAGCGGCTCCGGCCGCCAACAATACGGCAAGCGCAGCCCAGACGCCTGTTGCCCCGAAGTCGATGACCGCATTTTGCTTCTCAGGTTCGAACGGCATCGCCTGCTGCTTGGCCGGCTCGGAGCGCTCGACGCGCTGCTCCACAAAAGACGTCGCCAGGAAATGGGTTCCGGTGCCCAGCGCTTTCAAATCTTCGTCCGCCTGCTGCAGCTCCTTCGTCCGGCTGCACAGAGAGGCATGCAGCCGTCCGTCCTCGGTGGTGTTCGAATAGATCAGGTATTCCTGTCCCGGCTGAAACTTAATCCCGCAGCTCGCTTCCCCGCCGATCGCCGTCAACACCGCGCTCTCGGCGTTGTCGATTCCTTTCCAGGCGGTGTTTACAGCGAATGTCACTTTATAATACGGCGATTGCGCCTCGACTTGCTGCACCTTGCCCGCAAAGACGGCCTTGGCCTCGGCGAGGGCTGCTTGCGGAGACGTCGGCGCCACACAGGAACAGGCATACCCGGGCGTCGGTGCGGCCAGAAACAGCACTTGCAGCATCAGCAAAAATGAAACGGACAACATCAGCGTTTTTTTCACGATTTCCCCTCCTTGTTGTACTGTCAGACGCAAACAAGGGCGGAAGGGTTTCATTTCGATTCGACAAGAATTCCCAACATTTCCTGCAACGGCTCGGACAGCCATTTTTTCTTGTGCCGGATCAACTGCACCAAAAAGTCAGGCTGACCGGTCAGTGGGCGGGCGATCAGCTTGCCGCTTTCCAGTTCCGCCTGCACCGCCATCTGCGGCAACAGCGCCACGCCGAGCCCTTGGCTCACACAGTGTTTGATCGCTTCCAGGCTGCCAAACTCGCAGGTCAGGCGGTACGACACCCCGGCCGCCTGCAGCCCTTGCAGGAGCAGCGCGCGGTAGGTGCAGCCTTCCTCCGTCAGAATCAGACTTTCCTGCTCCAGATCGGCGTACTGCACCTCCCGGAGCCCGGCCAGCCGATGGCCCGGCTGGGCGGTGATCATCAACTCGACCGGCTGCACCGTCTCCACGTGCAGATCCGGATCGGCAAACGGCACGTCGAGGATCAAGCCGATGTCGCAGTCGCCGTCTTTGACGCTTTGGATGACGCCAGGCTCCAAGCCGGGTTTTAACTGCAAGTTCATTCGCGGATACCGCGCTTGGAACGCCTGCAAGAGCGGGGGCAGGAAGTAGGCGGCGAGCGATTCGATCGTGCCGATCGTAAGCGTCCCTGAAGCTTCGGTCGCGAGCGCTTCCTTCGACTCCTGCTGCAGGCGGATCATCTCCGTCGCATAGCCGAGCAGCGTTTCCCCGCTGTGGGTCAGCCGCATGCGCCGCCCGAAGCGTTCGAACAGCACAGTGCCGTATTCCTGCTCCAGCTTTTGGATCTGCG
The DNA here is from genome assembly GCF_004340785.1 of Tumebacillus sp. BK434. NCBI lineage: Bacteria > Bacillati > Bacillota > Bacilli > Caryophanales > Alicyclobacillaceae > Tumebacillus > Tumebacillus sp. BK434. The sequence goes on from NZ_SLXS01000003.1 coordinate 127,187, forward strand.
TCGTGACGCTCGACTGCGCATAGCCCAATTCTTCCGCCGCCCGCGTGAAGCTGCCCGTTCTGGCCACCGTGCAAAACGTACGCAAATACTGCAAGATCACAACCCTTCCTCCTCTATCTTCAAAATGATTGATGACTATCATCAATTCCTATCGATAACTGTGATGCTAATCCCCATGATACTGTAAAAACAACCCCAATGAGAAGGAGCGATGTTCTTGAATCAGGAACAGTACCGTCATTTTGCCAACAAGCTGGCCTTTGAGACCGACCCGGCCGATGTGCGGATCGAACTGGAGAGCGGCGAGTGCGATTTTGTATTGCTCGACGCCCGGAGCCGGGAAGCGTATGCCGGCGGGCACCTCCCCGGTGCCGTCTCCCTGCCGTACCGGGAGATCTCGGCAGAAAGCACCGCCGCGTTTGACAAAAACCGCCTGATCGTCACCTACTGCTGGAGCCCGGCCTGCAACGCGGCCGCCAAAGCAGGGCTGCGCCTGAGCGAACTGGGTTTTGCGGTCAAAGAGATGTTCGGCGGCGTCGAGTATTGGCAAAAGGAAGGCGGACAACTCCACTCGTAACGCATGAAAAAACCTCCCCGGCCGGGGAGGTTCCTGTTTTCTTTCCGTTAGATGGCCGGGTAAGCGAGCATACCGCCGACCATGTTTTTCACATTGCGGAATCCTTCGAGCGTCAACACTTGACACACAGCCAAACTCCGTCTGCCCGAACGGCAGACAAAGATGATCTCTTCCCCGCGATCCCACTCCCTGTACCGGTCGATGACTTCGAACATGGGAACGTGCACCGCTTCCGGGATCTTCCCTTCTTCGATTTCCAGATCGGTACGAACATCGATGATCTTGACCGGTTCCTTGTTCTTCAGCCGCTCCGCCACTTCGACAGGCAGGATCTCCTGGATTGTGGACATCACATGTTCCATGTCGTCATCACGCCCTTTCTCAACCCCATAATGCTTTAGTCTATATTGCAGGTTCCTTTTTGAAAGTAATGAAACTCACATTTTAGACTTGCTCGTAGAATATGCCGAGCCGAGGGGTGATTGTGACTGAAGAAGTCGAAGCCAGATGCTTGCACAGCGCCCATTCCACCGCTTCAGCGCTGAGCCGCTTGTTGCAGGAACTCCACGATCTCCCCGCCGATCTGCAACGGGTTGCCTTTGATCTGTCCGAGCAGCGCCCGGAACGACTCCCCGCGGTCGGCAGGGTTCTCCAGATATTGCATGGCCAGCAAACCCGCTTGTCCTTCCTCGCCGAGCTTGGTCAGCCAAGGGCTGATCTCGAGCAACAACTCGGGATTCGCCGTCCCTTGCCGCACGCGATCCGGCAAGGCGGCCAGCGCCTGAAACTCCTCCCGCAGCGCAGCCGGGTCGCCGCCTTGCCAATAGTCAGCGGCAAGCTTGGCAAAATCAGGGTTGCCGCCCGGGCGCAGCGTGCTCTGGGCCGCGTATTGGGAAAACAGCAGCAGCGCCTCCTCATCCTGCACACCGGCCGGGCCATGCATCGCTGCCTTCCAAGCGGTTGCAGCCTCATAACTGTGCGGGTCGCGGAGATAGTCGCCGATCGTTGCCAGCGAGATTTTGGACGCTTCCGGCTGGATCTGAGGATTGGTCAGATAGCCGGACAAATGCTCGCCGAGATCTGCCGAACGGTTTTCCAGCGGCCCCATGATCAGCTGCGGGCGCTTGTTGATCGCGTACGTGTAGTCGTTGACCGGGTAGTTGTCCCAGAGCATCGGCTTGCGGCCCAGCAGTTTGGCCACCTGATCTGCCTGCTCCGAGGTCACCGCCCGATTCAGCACCCACTCTCCCGTCCAGATCACCGGGATCGCCGGATCGAGCGAATTGCGGATCGTCTGCCAGTAACCCGAATCGCCCAGCCCGTAATAGTCGGTCGGCGCAAACCAGAGCTGGAAATCAGGATCTTTGGCACGCTCCGCCCGATACACAGCATTCGCGAGATCGACATGCGCCTTGGCATAGTCGCTGCCGTACACCGCCTGATCTTCCGGCTTAACGATCTCCTGAACATCATCAAACGACAGCATAAAATCATGCACACCATATCCGCGCAGTTGGTCAATCTTCGCCAGTAAACGCTGTCGGTCATCCGGCGAGGAAACGGTGATCGAGTTGGCCACCCACTCGGGGGTCGCCTGTTCGCTCGGCAAAGGCGCCGGGATGCCGGGCGAGATCGAATAGACCAGCTCGATGCCGTTTTGCTTCGCGGTCTCTGCAAGCGACCGCATCTGACCGCCCAGCTCCGGCGGGTACAGCTCGCCCCACTGCCGCCGCTGATACGGGTCATCTTTGGGCGCATAGACGTACGTAGTAAAATGGTGCTGCCCCATGAACGCCAGCATCTCCAGCCGCTGTGCGTGTGTCCACGGCTCGCCGTAAAACCCTTCAATCACGCCCCGCACAGCAAACTCCGATTGCCGCTCAGGCTCCTGTTCTGGCTCCGGCTGCTGTTGTCCCGGCTCCGGCGTTGGATTGGGAGCCGGAGCCGGAGCCGGAGCCGGGTGCGACTGCGGCGTCGGCCACAGGTTCTCACCCCGTACCGCCCACCAACCGGCCGCGACGATCAGCAAAAGGAACGCGAGCACCAGCCATCCTGTTTTCTTCATGCGAACCCCTCCCTGCCTTTCAGCAAGTAGACGTCTCAGTCCGCCCCTTGTTACAAATAGGCTGCCCAATCTCTTCGGCGGCAGACGATCTACCGCTGCGGCAAGTATCCTTTCTCCACCGATTCGCGAATGAGTTCCTGCGCATACTCCCACAGCCGCTCCGACCCTTGCGCGATCTGGCTGTTGCGCGCCAGGACCATCTCCAGCGTAATCCCGTGTTCCTGCCAGGTCTGGCCTTCCGTCTGATAGTTGTGCAACAGCGGCGCCAAACGATCAAGTGCTGCCGCAAACTTCGCCTCTGCCGTCTCGCGCTCCTCAAACTCCAGCCACAGCGCCAGCAGTTCCGCCCCCTGCTCCGCAGGCAGCAGGCCAAAAATCCGCTTCGCAGCCGCCCGCTCCCGCTCCTCTTTGCCGGCTTGTCCTGCCGCGTCATACGCCGACACATCACCGGCATCGATCTCCACGATGTCATGCACCAGCACCATCTTCACCACGCGCAGCAGATCGACGGACGGTTCATTCGCATGCTCCTGCAGCATCATCACCATCAAGGCCAGATGCCAGGAGTGCTCCGCATCGTTTTCATTTCTCGAACCGTTCATCAAGTAGGCTCTGCGAGATACGCTTTTCAACTTGTCGATTTCCACAAGAAACTCCATCTGCTGCCGCAACCGCTCTATCATCGGCACCCCGTCCTCTCAGGAGTAAAATAATTCCTCCTCCTCATCATAAACAATGAATAATCACCAGAAAAGGGGCACGGAAAAAAACCTCCCGCACACACATGCGGGAGGTCTCGACCGTTCCTTCAATTGTCATTCTGCTGCCCTATACTTTAAACTTCCCGACCTTCTCCTGCAGTTCCAGCGCCATCTGGCTCAGCGCTTCGGCCGAGCGGGAGATCTCTTCAATCACCGCCAACTGCTCTTCCGACGAAGCGACCACCAGCTGTGCGTTGCCCGCCGAACCGCGTGCGATCCGGGTGACCTCTTCCACCGCCTGCGCCACTTCCTGTGATCCGGCGCTCATCTCCTGCGACGAAGCTGTCACATCCTGCACTTGCTCCGACACCTGCCGGGCTGCCGTCAAAATCCGATGGAACGCATCGCCCGCCACATGCACCACTTCCGTGCCGGACTTGACTTCCCGGATCACGACTTCCATCGAGCTCATCGCGCGGGACGTCTCTGCTTGAATCGCCTGAATCAACTGCTCGATCCGGCCTGCCGAATGGCCCGACTGCTCGGCCAGCTTGCGCACTTCATCCGCCACGACAGCAAAGCCTTTGCCATGCTCCCCTGCCCGTGCCGCTTCGATCGCCGCATTGAGCGCGAGCAGATTCGTCTGTGCCGCAATGCCGGTGATCACTTCCACAATCGCGCCGATCTCCTGCGAACGCTGCTCCAGCATGTTCACACCGGCTGCAAATTCATTCACCGTCTCCACGATCATCCGCATCTGATGTGCGGCCTGCTCGATCGATTCGGTGCCCTGTTCCGCTTCCAGCGCCGACTGCAGCGAAGTTTCCGCCACCATCACCGACGTGTCCGCGATGCGCTGGATGCCGACGGTCATCCCTTCGATGGCCAGTTCCGACTCCTGCGTGCGCTGCAGTTGCAACTCCGCGCCGGTCGCCACTTCCTGGATCGTCTCCGTCACATGCCCCGTCGAGATCGCCGCCTGCTCCGTGCTTGCCGACAGCTCCTCCGAAGAGGCTGCCACCTGAGTTGCCGTCGCGCTGACATTGCCGATCAGTTCATACAGATTGTCGACCATGCCGTTGACAGAGCGCGACAGGTCCCCGAGTTCGTCCTTGCGATTCTCCGGCAGTTTTTCCACGCGCAGATCGCCGCTGGCCACCTGATTCGCCACCTGCGTCAAACGGCGCAGCGGGCGGGCATTGAAGTGCGCCACCAGATAAGACGCGACTACCGCCACCACCAGCCCGGCCACACCGAACACCACGACTTGGTTGCGGAACTTGTCCACAATCTGATCATAGACAGAGTTCGGCACGCCGACGTAGTACATCCCGATGACTTGTCCGCCCGCATTTTTGATCGGTTCATACGCAGTCTGGCTCATCATGTTCACCACCTGCGCCTCGCCAAAGTAAGGCTCACCGTTCTTGAGCGTCTGTTCTGCAACAACGTCCGCCACCTTGGTGCCGACCGCGCGCGACCCGTCCTCTTTTTTCACGTTGGTCGTCACCCGGGTGTCGCCGAGGAAAATCGTCACCGTACCGCCCGTCAATTCCCCGATCTCATCGACGATGGCCGTATTGTCATTGACCAGCGTATCGCCTTTATACAGCTTGTCCCCTTGCACCTGCCAGTCGCCCGGGAACTTGCTTTCGATCAGCGATCGGCTGAGCTTCATGTCCGACTTCAGCTTATCCACAGCCGCATCTTTAATCTTGCTGCTCAGCGTATACGTCGCAAACGTCCCCATCGCAGCCGTTCCCAACACGATCACCAGCGTAAACAATAGAACGATCTTAGCTTTTAATTTCAAATCGCTCACCCCTAAGTCTATTGCATGATGTTTATATATTGAATTCACCTCTCATTATGCCATGACATCGGGGTAAATCGTACCGAACTTTTTTTGAATATCGAAAAATCAAGACTCAAATGCGTGGCGAACTTGTCTTCACTTACAGCACAATTCCGCGGTGTCCCAATGCTTGGAGCAGATACTGGTGATAGTTCTCCAACTTCCGAAAAGCTTCCTGAAAATCACCTTTGCTGCTCAAATGTCGGCACATGACCAGCACCGCCTCTTCCAACTCGGCAGCCATCCCGTGCTGTTCAAATATCTTGACCGCATCATCAAGATGCGTTTGGCCCTTCCTGTCATCATGCTTGTAAAAAGAGACGTCTGCCAGCACACGATGGACTTTTCCCATCGCCGGGTCGGTGTCGGGAAGCGCTTTCCGTGCTTGCTCAGCATATGTCCGAGCCTCGTCAAACGATTGATGCTCTCTGCAGATCAGAGCGATGTCGGCGTACACTTTTCCTGCTCCCGCTCTGTCTGCTTCTCGCTCACACCGTTGCGCCAGGCTCAACAACTGTTGCACAGCACTCTTCCAATCTCCCGACCCGCGAAGCAGCATGATCGAGCGGTGCTGCAGCTCTTGCCTGATCTTTTCATTCGATTGCTCTTCCAATAATACGGCCGCCTTTGAGGCGTAGTCTTCGGCCTGCTCATACTTCTTTTGACGATCAAACATCTCCGCCAGCCGGAGATAGGTCTTGGCCCGTTCTTCCCTGCTGCCATGATCCAATTGCAAAGCCTGCTCGTAGTATCTGACCGCTTCTCCCGCCTTGCCGACCTTTCCGAGCAGCGCCGCCAACTGCATGAGAAACTTCACATGCAGATCTGCGTCGAGCTGCTCTGCCTTCAGTACTTCTTCCAAGGCACGCTTCGTCAGGAAGAGGGCGATCGGAAGCTCACTCTTCAACTCCGCGGCCTTTCCTAATAGCAGCAAGACCTGCGGAAGCATCGCCGCACTCTGCTCGTGGTTCGCCAACTGATTCAAGTTGCTTTCCGCTTCCGTCACGTTGCCCACCTCAAGCTGACAGCGGGCCAATTCCAGCAACACGTTTCCCTTGGGAATTTTGAATGGAGCATATTCCACAAGACTTTCTAACAATGGAATCGCAGTTCCAAACTCATTCGCCCGCACCATGCCCAATGCCAACTTGTATTTGCTCGAATATTCCAGATCGAGGTTCACGCCTTTTAACAGCTGCTCAAGCGGCACCTCGAGACGCGCTGCAATCTCTGCCAATACCTTATACGACGGGCGAGCCCGGTCTGATTCGATTTGCGACACCATACTTGGCGTGATCAGACCTTCCGCAAGTTCGATCTGTGTCATGCCTTTTTGATTGCGAAACTTTCGTACTCGTTGACCTAACGTTCGGTCCATAAACACGCCCCCTACTTCTTGCACAGTGGTTGTGTAATTATTGTAACCGCAACATTAAGAACTTCTATGTTTTATAAATAAATTGTACCACCAAACAAGAAACAGGCTAATATTAACAGAATAATCTGACAACGTTTCGGGTAATTGGTTTTTCTCGTGAAACATTTACAGAAGGCTCTTGTTTACTTATAATGATAACGATTTCTCTACTTGAAGAATAACTGCAACTCTACTTGAGGTGGTTATGTTCGATGAGTAATTTTGAACCATACACGGAGGGTCTCACACTCTCGCAAACTACATATCGAAGAATCTCTGAAATCATGGAAGAGCGCGGAAAAGCCTATTCTCAACAAGCGATTGCGATGCGGATCAACATCAGCACAGATACGCTTCGCATGAAATTACGAGGCAAAAGAAAGATCTACTCCTTCGAACTGGAACGCATCGCCGAGGCCCTGCATGTTTCTGTAGAACGGCTGATGCAGAGCGATACGAGCGAATTGGAGCAAGAATTGGACCTGATCTTCTCCGCTTTACAAGATCCCGAACAATCAAAATCTGTCGCCCAAAAGCTCTTTTGGTCAGAAGCGACAAGCGATGCTTTTGCGGAGAACCAATATGCAGACCTGATGAAACAAAGGGCGCTGACCATTGCGGAACAGCTCACCCAATGTGCACTCGGAGTGTCAGAAAAAAGCAAGTCTTTTAACCAGTTAGGACGAGCCTATTATTACCTGCACCGTTACCAGGAAGCACACGATGCCTGGCTGCTCGCCTATGGACATGCCAAAAAGCTTGCCGACAAAACCATATCTGAGAAAGAGCCGCTTTTCAACGTCATTACGAACCTGATGATCTCGTACTCCAATCGGAAAGAGTACTCTGAATTGTCTAAAATCCTGAATGACATCGAGTCTTTTTTCATATCTGATCCCAAACGAAAAGGGATCATCAACTACTCACTGGCTAAAATCTCCGAACAGAAAGGAGAGACAGAAAAAGCAAGCCAGTACTACTATGCTTCCCTGAATGCCTATCGCGAGACAGAAGCACCGTTTTTTATCTCGAAAGCTTTGCATAATACGGCATGCTTTGAGTTCAGGTGCGGGAACTTTGCCACATCCAAGGACCTGTTCGAGCAAGCACTTCCCGATTTGTCCGACCATACCTTTCATCGATTCGTCTGTACGAAAGAATACTGCAAAACACTGATCAGTCTCGGTGAAAACAAACACGCTGCGGAACTGATTGCCTCTTCGCTCCGCAAGATTGGCTCCAAAGAGATGCAGCATCTACATGACCAATTCACGTTGATGTTATCGCTGGCCAACGACAACCCCGAACATGCTGAACAGTTGCTTGACCGCGAATGTGATCCGGGAATCAAACAATTAGCTTATCGTCTGTTAATGGATCTCTATGACAAACGGGGCGATTCATATTCGCTAATGAAATACTATAGAATGGCAAAAGATATTGGTTTTTCGAGTCACAATATACTCTTCGAGGAGGATTTGTAATGAAAAAAGTGTTGCTTGGCAGTCTGCTTTTCGTTGTCATCATCGCTCTCTCCTTCACAGGCACCAGTACAATAACAGCTCAAGACCTTCCGCTTGACCCTGTCGGCATTCATTAATTCGTTGATATAGGTATGCGACCTATGCTCGAACGAACATCGGGCTTAGGTCGTTTCTTTTTCTGGAGACGTTCTGTCCCTGCCTTTCGAACCAGTTACCCGGGCGCTCTTTTGACGGAAGGACAGGAAATCGTCTATTGGAACACCAGAATCGAAGATCAAACCGTGCCTGTCTATTTGACAGGAGAGCGCATCACCCTCTGGCAGCGGCAGTTTCAAGACTTACTCAAGTATAAATTAACGGAGTAGACTGGTCTGTCCCCTCTCAAGCAGACAGTGATTGATCTATGTGAAAGGAACGCTTCGAAGCAGACGTTAACTGGACAGTTTTCTTTGCGAGGGTTACAGCCCATCACTTTCACATGCTAATTTCTAGTTATTGTTGTGGCCAGAACCACATTGACCAACCTACTTTTACACAAAAGCGGTCATGAATCCCTTTACCTAAGGATAAAAAGGCTACCCAATTCGATGGGTAGCCTTTATTAACCCCTTTCAAGCGGGGACTCCAATTCTCACCACTTCAGGTGAGTGGCTTTTCACAATGAAGATATATTATTGCGATATGCCCTGCTAAGTTGATGCCGCTTTCTTATTGCTCGAAATTGAACTCTTCAAGGAAAGCGAACTCATTTTCATACGCGGTCTGAGCGAGCATCAGTTGCTTGCTGTCATCGGTCAACTCTTGTACTCGAGTCACGCCTGTTGTTTCGCCCAGGACGATGCCGCGCAGTTCACAGACGCTGTACAAGTTTTCAAACAGCGTAATCGTCTGGTTCGCATAACGCTGCGCCAGTTGATCATCCGGCACCTTGACAGCCTTGATTTCGGCGGTAAGGGCAGCCATTTCCTTCAAATTGGCTTTGTGCTGAGAACGGAACTGCTCGAGGGTGATCTTCTTGTTGAGATAGTTATTCAGGATCGTATCCGACTCTACAGCTGCATCACTTAACGCAGTCAACTTCTCTTCGATCAAACTCACATACTCGCCCAATTCCACGATCGACATAGCCGGATATTGCGAGACAAAAACAGAGACGGTTCCAGCATCCCAGCCCACGTGTGCGTCAAGCGCTTCACTGACAAAGCGAACCGGTACCATGGTGCGGTAGTTGATCGACTCAGCCGGAACGTCAAGCGTTACCGTTTTGCCATTTACAACGGCATTTTTCGATTTCAATTGAAGTTTGATGACGGTGTTCTCGCGCTTGGCCGTGACCGTCTGTGTCTTTTCATCCCACAGAATCTCCGCGCCCAATGCCTCGAAAATTGCACGCAGCGGCACCAGTGTGCGGCCGTTTTTCACGATCGCGGGCTGGTCAACCTTCAAGGTAGCTCCATTCACGTAGACGTTGACTTTGCTGTTCTTCCCCTGCGTGTACATCGGCTGAACTTCTGCAGATGCCACCGATGCCATGCTGCCTGCCAGCATGCCGGTCACAATCAGCGCTGATAAAAACTTTTTCATTAGGCAAATATGCCTCCTCTCAAAGATCACCCCTAATTTCGATAATTTGTGACAATATCCTCCCTATGTGACAAATAAATCCATTATATTAATCTGATGTAATGGATTTAGTCTCACTTTTACAATTCGATTCCTTCTAGTAACTTATGATTCCACTCATTGCTTCACATACTTTTCATGAAGCGCTCGCATCGCATAACATATATACCCAACTCAACAGAAGAAATCGAACTGCGCGGTCCAATTTAATGACGAAGACCTTCGTCTCAGCTAAAAAAGTCGCTTGTTTTCTGGAAAACAAAAAACCTCCAATGATTTTATCATCGGAGGATCGAACTATTTTTTCGTCATAACGCACACGCTCTTTAAGCCTGCTTCTGCAACTCACTCTCATCATACACCGCAACCCAGCCGTCCTTGCTCTCGAAAATACGGATCGCTTTCACCTTGCGCAGTTCCGTCAAGGTGAACCAGTGGCGGGTGTTGGTCGGCACCGAGATCAGGTCGCCCGGGTACAGGAACACGTCGTAGTACGTGTCATCGTTCGGCCCTTTCACGCTTTAGAGCTTGGTAAATTTCTGCAGAGACAAAGCCAAGCTGTACACTATGAAATGTATCATTCGTAAACCGTCCAGCGTGAAGTGCCATCCCCTTTTCCTCTAATTAATATTCAAATATTGGAGATAATGTAACAAGTAATGCTCAAAAGGGAGATTTGGTGTGCCAATCAGCCAGCATTTGTTGAATAGACTATAATCGTTTTTTCCCACGAGGTTTCCGTACCAATTGATGACTACCTGCTCCCCTCCGTACACTTTTCAGTTTTTCGGCATTTTCTTTATGACAGATCAGAAGGGTCCGGTCTTCAGCTTGCAAGTTTAGTTGAATTTTTTGCACAACTTCAGATAGCATGTGTTCCTGATTTTTACGGATGTTGCTCTTATGGGAGATTTGCTCAAGAATTAAGTGTTGAAGCGGATGTTGTAGCTTTGCACGCCGTTGACCTGCTTCCTGTTCAAAGTGGCGTAAGCTGTCCCCTGCTTTGATCACCTGCATGTGTATAACAAATGATAGCGTCTTGCCAGCCTAATTCGTTATGAAGACTTACTTTTCGTGAGATAAAGGGCGTAATACACGCCTCAATCTTTAAAAGAATTTACCTTAATCTCTTCGACATGATAGCTAGTTTTAAACCAACCTTTTTCTGTTGTAACAACAAACAACCGAAACTTGTCAATTTCCACAGGACCGTCTTGTTTTTGTAAATGAAACGTTGTTTTTGCCTTTCCTGGATGCGTAATTCCGGTAGATAAATAGAGCCCCGCATCCTCTTTACTCATGTGACTCGCACGCGCGATGTGATCTTTCAGTTTATCTGTCCGCAAGTCATTCCCAAAAATAGGGGATTCAGCAGTTGTATTCCCTAGTGAATAGAACGCATGAGGTGTATAAAGATATAATATCGCATCCTCGATTTCTAGGAGGTCAGAAAAATCTGCAGTTATCTCAATTTTTTTTTCAGTAAGTAGAGCTTCAGCATGTACTGAATAAAATGGATCATCGTCATAATTTACAATAATAAATGAAGATACAGCGAACAATATAATTACCACCGAAATCGAAAACTGTACAATCTTCTTTCGAACCCATATCATTAAACGTCCACCTCATCTCACAAAATTGTAAGACGGGAGATCTGAATCCCCCGTCTCCTTTTTAAAGTTTCGCTACCAAATCAGTCGATAAGGGACCGAAACAGTATCCCAACCGTAGCTCGGGTTTGAATACCCGAAGCCGAAACTGTCTAAACCAAACGAGAAGGAGTTGATCACAGTTGTACTCCAAGTATGAGCAAACTGGGTACGAACATCCACATCTACTTTCTGAGTTGTGTTTCGCTTTTCCATATACATATATACCCATGCGGTGTCAAAGTTGTAATCAACATTGTTCCAAGTATAACCGCAACCACTGCCTATTCGGTTAATGACCGTATCCTGGGCTTTGTGTAGTACCCCTGTGTCACTTTCATGATGGCGCGTATAGGGGGACCCTCCGTGGTAGTACACACTCCCACAACGATCTTCCGATTTCATACTTGAGTCAAAGACGCGAATGTTATCTTTTGCTCCATTCGACAGGTACAATCCAATTTCATCTTCACCGCCCATATTGCCAGCGATACTTTTATCGTATGCCCAGTAAGGTTTTCCTGTGCTGTCACTATACCAGGTCATCTGTCCGGTAATTACACGCTTTCTTCCACTATCGTATGTGAAAGTTGTAGGGGCAGGCATGTACACTTGACCGCGTAAACTTTCAATGCCTACATTAGTTTTATACGGTGCAATCATCGGTTCTTTCTTCATGCCGTATTTAGACAGCGCTTGATTAAACTGATGATCCGTCCATTTCTCTTTCATCCCTGATGAGATGATTGCTTCCACTTCATGCTTTTGTGATTCGTCGAGATCTCCGACTACTGTAGAATGCTGACTCGCAATGATTCCCTCAGAATCATTGGCAAACGCAGGGCTCATGAGCACAGAAGAGATTAGCAAAGCTGAAATACTCGTCTTCAAAACTTTCATATTTTCCCCTCCATTTATATTTTCACGTGGCCTTAACCACTATACATTTAGACGAAAATAACTGGAAAAAGTTTCATATATTATAAAATAATCCAAAATAATATGTTCACTTTCATCCATCTGGTATTGCAAAACAGCGCTATTGGTAAAAAAGGAAAACCTCCTGTGATCGCTCAGGAGGTTTTCCGTGACTTGCCACTATAGAGTGAAGCTCTAACCATTAGCGCATTACCCTTACTTCTGCAACTCACTCTCATCATACACCGCAACCCAGCCGTCCTTGCTCTCGAAAATACGGATCGCTTTCACCTTGCGCAGGTCGGTCAGCGTGAACCAGTGGCGGGTGTTGGTCGGGACGGAGATCAGGTCGCCCGGGTATAGGAACACGTCATAGTACGTGTCATCGTTCGGCCCTTTCAGGGTGAAGATCGCTTCGCCGTCGACGATAAAACGCACTTCGTCTTCGGTGTGGGTTTATGGAGTCACGTTAGAGTGTTATAACCATTGATGCTATTGAGTTTTCGCATGTTGAAGTGACAATCGGACTTTTGACGATACACCGAACTATCAACTTCATACAGTGCGATTTAACTCAAATTACCACAGAATTTGGTGTATGTCTAATATGAAATTCAATTTGGTGACATTACGAAATAACTCCACTTTGGTATCTGTACCAGAAAATAAAAAACCGCATCCACAAAGGACACGGCTTATGACCTCAAATAAGATCAAACATCATTTCGATTTGTTTGTCTTCTGAATCATCACTATTATCGCTACCTCTATAGTCCCAATAATCATCATCATCCGGCTCATGCTCACGCTCAATATTATCAGCTTCTTCCCTAAAAACTTCATAGTCTGGTTCAAGTGAATTTATTTCCAGATATGCTGTGATTTCTTCTACTACGTCAGCATATTGTCTTAATATAGTGGGGTCTCCTTCGCCCAAAACCATATCATAATTTCCTTCATAAAATTCAATGAATTCTTCCCGGAGTTCTGCAATCTCATCCACGGAAAAATCTGAAGGAAATATTTCTGATAGTGAAGCAACGTATAGAAAGTCTTCAACCTCACTGTACCGATTTGTATAGTTATCCTTGGACAGTCTCCGCAAATCCAATAACTTACTCTGTTCCATACTACTTTCTACTGTACTTCGGCTTATTTTCCGCAGCATACTCAATAATGATTCATAACTTAACTCCCTTTTCTGAATTCTTTCTATTTGATCAGTGATTAATCGATCTAGTAATTCAATAATCTTTTGACAGTTTTGTTCCTCGGCTACGTCAATAACAAAAGATACCCTTTCTTCAAAAGGAGTATGTTTTGTTATTAGTCTACCGTTCGGAAGCTTTTCATAGAGAACATCTTTTGAATTAATCGTACGAGCAATACTATCAACAAAATTAGAAATAAAGTCCAGAACTAATCTAGGAGAATCCTTATCGATCTTCTTTCTTATTCCCCAGATGACAGCACACTGATAGAAAAAGATAGTAGAGTCAAGAAGATCCTTCAACTCCCCCACATTAGCTTTCAAGTAGTTCTCCATAAAATCACGGACAGAAGGATTGTGAAAACTTACCAATGTCTCATCCCCATGTCTAAATATCCTTACAAAGGTGCTCTCCACCTCTTTTAAAGCGTCTCTAAAGTCAGTTGACTTAAATGACGTGCGATATTTGTCAGAGCGGAGGTTGTGAAATTCGTCAAATGCTTTCTCCAAATCAGCCAAAGTTACTTCAGGTGGAAGACTTACCATTATTATTAATATGTGTTGAGCAGCCTTCGAGATTTGTCTTTCAAATGCGTGTGTCCATAATGATGAAGGGTTGTTGAGATTTGATAAAAAAGTAACGAAATAATTTTTCGTAGTTAAATCAGGGTTTCTTGTAAGATCAGTCATCCATTCAATAATACGAGGACTATAATTATCATGGTTAATAACTTGCCAATAATTTCTATTCTTCACTAATTCCCTCTTATATTCCAAAGGTAAGTTTGAAAAATGTAAATGATTATACAGTATCTTGGCACGATCAAATTTAGTGTAGTCCGATAAATCAACGATACATTTTCTAATATCAAATTTTGACCGTTCCAATTTTTCATATGTTGTTTTCGCCTGGTTCAAAATATACTCTCGTGTAGTCAAGATGAACTTAGTATTCTTGGATCTTCTTACCGCCTCGATAAAATCCAGTAAAAGCTGGTCTTCGTTCTTTCGAAGTTTCTCGGTTAGGTTAGTTTGACCTAGAAAATCGTCATAATAAAACACTTGTTTCTTCGAAGAATGATATACATCAAAGGCTTCCGAAATCGAATGGGACACTTTCACAATTTGATAATCACGAGATAGATAATCTACTAACAAAATCTCAGCCAATGTGGTTTTTCCAATACCCGGTATACCGGAGATTACACAATAATTTTGTTTAGCCAATATATCCTTCGCCACTTTATAGCTTTCGTTTTGTACATAATTCTTAAGCTTCGTAATTATATTTTCTTTTTGTATTTCACTGTTATTATAAATTGAATTATTCAAAATTTTGTCCAGTACAGTTGCACTAGTTAGCCATAATTTGAAGTTTTTCTTTTCTATTTCGGTGAATTTAGTTAGTAGATTATTCAGGTCATCTTTCCCAAAAATGTCTCCGGTAGTTTTGCAATATGGTTTTAGTGTTTCTAATAATTCATCCTTATTTGCTGGTGTCAAACCGAGGGATGTTACAAGAATATATCTCTTGGGATTAAGTTTTCGTACTTTTTCAACCTCCTTATTCACAGCTTGCTTAAGTTGACTATATCCAGACCCTGAATAATGTTTGCATTGGATGATGATCTCGTTCTTTTTTCTCCTACTATATCGAAGATCAATACCATTATCTCGACCGTTCTTAAAACTTTCCAAGGTTAATTGCAGTTCGCATTGCAAAAGATCTCTAGTTAAAATTTCGAAATCAAAATCCGACAGCGAGGTAAAATCATATTTCGACATTATAGCACCCCTCCTGAATAATCTAACATCATAATTTTATACTACCTAATTAGAACACTCAATAAAATGTTCATTTCATTTTTCTAACCCGGTTATGTAAATAGAAGTGCTCTCTCTCTTTTCGCCGTTTGATACGCGGAAAGGGATGTTTTCCCACCCCCCTACAAAAAACCACCCTCTCGGATGGTTATAGGCTGAACTCTTCAATTGATGCGTCCATTTCATCTTGTTCAATACCAATGTAGCGAAGCGTCACGGACGGGGCAGAGTGATTAAAGAGCTTCTGAAGCATGACAACGTCTTTGTTCTGTTTATAATGGTGGTAGCCGAATGTCTTCCTCATGGTATGAGTCCCGATCTCTTCCACCCCGACCTTCTCTGCAGCAGCATTCAGGATTCGATATGCCTGTACCCTCGAAATTGGTTTGTCACCCTTCCTAGAGGGAAACAGCCACGCTTCATCTACCATCCCCTCAACATACTCGTCAATGCACTCACGCAATGCCCCGTTGATTCTAAATCTCTTGTCTTTGTCTGTCTTACTCTCTTTGATGGTGATGTGTGTTTGATTGCGTACATTCTTAACCTTCAAGGTAAGTTCGTCGCTTACACGTAATCCTGTATTGATCCCAAGGACAAACAGAAACCAGTCACGAAGCGATTGTTTTCTGAGTACCTTCTTCATCTCCTCGATCTGCTTTTTGTCACGAATAGGCTGTACGAATTCCATTTCTATACCCCTTTGATATACGTTTTGTTACATTCAATGTAACTCAATCATACAATATGTTACATTATGAAGCAACAAATTTTTCTATATTTGCTTAAAACCCTTATATATCAAGGGTTGGCGGCATTTCCTTGAATGTAACTCTTTATCTATTGTGTTACATTCAATCTATGACGTGCTTATGAAATCGAGTTCGGTAAATTCCCTATTCCTTAACGATCTAAGCTCAAAACATCCTCAAAATGCCCCCGATTATCGGAATCGGTGAAAAACAAATTACTGCAAATAGAAGTGTTCTTTTGCTACTTTTGACCTCTACTCCGATCTCCCTCCCGCTAAATTGTCAACATCAGTTGAAAATTCCTCAAAAACACCGTTTGAAAATTCCCCAGTTTCGCCGATCTAGCGCGAACGATTACGCATGCTGATCCGCTTGATTCTCAGACCTAAAGAACCCCGCTTTTTTCTTTTCCTTCACTCGATAACTCTCCCCCTTAATGTTGATGGTGCTGGAATGGTGGAGGAGGCGGTCTAGAATGGCTGTCGCCAAGACGGTATCGCCAAAGATATCTCCCCACATTCCGAAGGACTTGTTGGAAGTGAGCACAATGGATCCTTTTTCATACCTCTCCGACACGATTTGAAAGAAGAAGTGGGCAGCTGTTTCATCCATTTTTCGATACCCAATTTCATCAATCAAGAGCATGTCAGGCTTGGTGTAGGCACGCACCTTCTGCTGAATTGAACCACTGCGATGTGCGTCTTGGAGTGTCTGAACAAGGTCATGAGCTGACGTGAAGTAGACCGTCTTTCGTCGGCTGATTGCTTCCATGGCCAAAGCTACCGCTAGGTGAGTCTTCCCTACACCGGGTGGACCCAGAAGTATGACATTCTCCTGATGCTCCACAAACCGTAAGGTAGCCAGATCCCGAATTCGCCGTTCATCAATGGATGGTTGAAATTCGAAATCAAACTGATCCAATGTCTTATGGTAAGGCAGTTTCGCTAAGCGTGTCCTAGTCTTAAGATATCGCTCGTGTTTCGCCGCTAACTCCTCTTGAAGAAGCTTGTCTAGAAACTCTAAATACGTTAGATTGTGTTTAGCTGCTTCTTCCGCATGGGCATGGAGGGTGTCGGGAATCCGTACCCATCCAAACTGTTGAAAGGCAGCCTGCAGGCGCTCTTGTATGATCATGAGCGCATCACTCCCTCGTCCATAAGCTGATCATAGGCGGCGAGAGGGCGTACAGCCACTTCAGGTATTGGATTGGACATAAGTCGAGGTGATGGTTGGCCGACCGGTTTCTCGACGCTGTCTTTTCGAATTCCGTTGAAGTGGTTTTTATTTTGTACAACTTCTCGGTGTCCTGTAGCCTTTCTGTGCTCAGCGATGACTTTACCTTCGTGATAGATATGAATGCCGCCGCGACGATCATCCTTGATACTTACCAGATGACCTACAAGGCGAATTGGAACCGAGTAGCGATTTCCTTCGTAGGAAATGAGCGTGTCTGACGACACTTTACGAACCTGATAATCCACGTAGTCAAAAGGTTCAACTGCGGGCGATTTCAAATGCTCACGGATGAGACGGTCAACAGGTCGTTCTTGCGTGGTGCCGTGCAGGCGCACATTGGAAACTGTATTCAGCCACTTGATCGCTTGTTCATTGAGATTCTGGAGATCCGTGAATGTCTGAACCCTCTGCCAGAAGTTTTTTCGTACATAGCCCACTCCGTTCTCTACCTTTCCCTTCGTTCTAGCCCGATAGGGGCGACAGCGGCGCAACAAGAAACCATGATGGGAAGCGAACCGAGCGAAACGATCATTCCAAACAACTTCCCCTTGATCGTCAGTCCCCGAAACGACCGTTTTCATGTTGTCGTAGAGGCACGTTTCAGTAATGCCGCCAAAGTATCTCATCGCCCTTTCATGGCAACCGATTAAAGTCTCAAGACGCTGATCCTCCGTAAACTCCACGTACATCATTCGAGAGTAACCCAACACCATAACAAACGCATAAAGACGTTTCTTCTTACCGTGCCAATCTACACGAAACTCGCCCCAGTCCACTTGTGCTTGTCTTCCAGGCGGGGTTTCAAATCGAACCGTTGCCTTTGAAGCAACTTGGGGTCGAAGTGGTCGCATAAAATCTCGAAGAATGGTAATGCCACCGGTATAGCCTGCGGCTCGAATCTCGTCCAGAATAACAACCGCATTCAAACACCCTTCTTCCATCCTCTTTCGAACGTAAGCTTTGAAAGGTGCTAACTTCTCAGGCATTACTGTTGTCCGCTGGTAAGTTTCAGGGTACTCCTCGCGTAACCACCTACGTATCGTCTTACGATCACGGCCAAGCTCTTTCGCAATGGCCGTGATGCTCATTCCTCGTTGTTTCATCTCTTTGATCACAAAAAATTCCCCGTTCTTGACCATAATTTCTCTCCTCTCGGAGAGATTGTCCGTTGGAAGTGGGGAATTTTCAACCGTTTATATTGGGTATTTTACAACCGTTGCTCACAAAATCGAAAAGGCAACCCTTCAGGTTGCCCATTTGTTCCCTAAAGAGCAGGAGCCGATTTAAATATAATTTCAATAAGCAATAAATAAAATGACCAGTTTCATACCTTCTCAGCCCTTCACATTTGCCTTGTATTAAGTTTATATATCGGCGAGGTACATCTGTGAACCCTTTGATCATAAATTGAAAACAGCGCCAAAATTGGATAATTTCCATCTACTCTGCTGGCAATTTGTTTTGACAGTTGAGACTTTTCTCTAGGTAATCATTCATCATTGTACCTATATATATTAACCTATCTATGAATTCTTCAGTTATTTCGTTGATAATTAAATCCATCAGCACCGATGGATATATCTCTTCTCCATATTCAAATCCACGAAAGGAGATCCCAAAGATGTTTTCATCTCTTTTATCAAATTGCAATTTAACATACGCCTCTACCATTTTCCTGTGTTTCAAAACATTCACAAACCCTGCAACGAAGCGAAATTCATCAGAGTTTTTCATTTGTTGAATTGCATCAATTACTTGATGAACCTTATTCTCATGATTGATCCTTCGTGACACCTTGCTAAGCGTAACCGCATCTTCAGGGAATTTTTCACTCAGAGCAACAGAATTAATTATTTGAGCCATTATATCCGCCATTGAATACAAAGAGTAAAGAGATGATTCGACATGTGATTCGTAAGCGAATATAGCTTCTCCAAAAGACTCCTCACTGAATTTGATCTTACCGTTCTTAGAGAGATAATAATCTTTCCATACATCTTTAGCTAATCTACCATAGAATCTTGTTCTTCTATTTTTCAATTCTAACGAAGATAAAAATACAGATGTATCCGGTAGATCAAGTCGAACACAATGTTGTCGAAATGCTTCTACATTCCATTCCATGTTAGTTCCCCCTAAGTTTTTCACAAGTTACATTCTACTGTTCACTTTGTCACTTGCTATCGATCTTGGCCACAAATTGACGAACTTGTTTGACCGCGTAAAATACATAAGAGAATGGCATATTGCCACTCCCTGATTTTTCGGCATGCTATACAACCTTTATCGCATATGGTTTTGCGGAGCATGGTCTATCTCTCTTGTATAAAATATATAATAATATTGTTTCCTTTATTTCTCATCAAATCTATAGTTCTATATCGAAGTAGTCTAGGGTTTTTACTACCTACAATAGTATATAGGTAGTAAAAACCCTGTGGTACATTGATAGACTCAGTGCATTAAAAAGACCTTCGATCAGTATAAATTGTACGCTTTTGATATGAACCATTGCTGCTTTCAAGAAATACGCTGTTCCCTACCCTAACCATCAACAACACCCTCTCAACCCTTCATATTTGACCTGTATTGCGTTTTTGAGTGGAGGGTGTTACCTTGGTTCAGGCTTGAATCTAAAAATCTGATACAGAGCAATAATGGTTATTTTTGATACATATTGCTGCTAGTCGCTTTGTCCGTCTGCTGACAATCTTGACCGTTGCTGTCGATTCAACATGACAGTGGTCCCCAACTATAGAAAAAGGAGTAGCACAATGCTACTCCAATAAAAAAAGGGAAGAGATTCCCCCTCCCTCACATGTCCAGTGCTGTACTGAGCTCCTTACAGTACCGTAATGGTCTTATAACGGATTATGATCTTTCCCTCTTGCGTCAATTTCAAGATTTTTGGATGCTTCAAATAGTCTGAGAAATGTGGCTGATCTATTCCATTTGCTTCTCGGATCGACTTCTTGCTGTATTCACCCATTGGCAAACCCTTAAGGTAATTCGCAAGTTCAGTAGCGCGTAAACTTCGGGTTTCCGTTCTTTCCTCATCCTGCTTTACCTTGAAATCAAAATGTAGGACTTCTCTATTGATTGAGTTTTTAAAGCTGCTTAGCACCTTTGTCACAATCTCATCATTATTGAGGACAAGGTTGAACTCACCGTGTGGTACCGATACACGCTGTATCCGCTTTAGAGCTTGGTAAATTTCTGCAGAGACAAAGCCAAGCTGTACACTATGAAATGTATCATTCGTAAACCGTCCAGCGTGAAGTGCCAGCCCCTTCTTCCCCCAATTAATATTCGAATATTGAAGATAATGTAACAAGTAATGCTCAAAAGGGAGATTTGGTGTCCCAATCAGCCAGCATTTGTTGAATAGGCTGTAATCGTTTTTTCCCACAAGGTTTCCGTACCAATTGATGACTATCTGTTCCCCTCCGTACTCTTTTTCCTTTTCATGAACTAGAACGTCATCAAGCCCGACTTCATGCAAGTACCGATTCAGTTTTTCGGCATTTTCCTTATGACAGATCAGAAGGATACGGTCTTCAGCTTGCAAGTTTAGTTGAATTTTTTGCACAACTTCAGCTAACATGTGTTCCTGATTTTTACGGATGTTGCTCTTACTAGAATTGAATTGATAGATATTGAAGATGCAGTTGCTGTGATCAATTACATTTCCTTGATTGATAATCCTAAACTTGTTTTTATCAAGCTTATAGGCACCATCAATGTTGGCTGAAGCGTCCAAAATGATGTTATTGTACATTCCCCAATGCTTGTACCTTGGGTCGGAGCCGGAGATGTTCCCGCTGTTGAATGCGCATTTAGTCCCGTACCAAATGTCTATACCTTGTAAAAAATGATCAACCTCTTGGCGCTCCTTAATCGCTAGCGAGGACAAGTATGGCTCGACGATACTTTTAAAGTTTGAAATTGTTGCAGGGTGTATATTTGCCTTAACGCGATTACATTGGTTTTTTTGATCTTCGAGCTTGTCGAGCCAATGTAACAACGGATCGCAGACTTTATCATACTCTTTCTGGAGAGGTCGCGGAAAATAAGCTCTAATTTTATCGTACTTCGCTTTGTTGAAAGTATGGATTGGGAAAACAACTTTTTCATCAATGATTAAAACGTGTCTACCTTCCATGAAATACTTCCGATCATCGCTTAGACAGAGTTTTATGTATCGTTCGTGGCTAATAAATATCACGCGAACATTTTTTAAAGAATCTGGTTTTTTTGCCCACTCAGAAGTCCAATTCTCAGAGGTGAGCCCAACAACCGAAAAATGTCCGCGACCAGTCAAATAATTTGCTGATTTCTCAATCTCTTTGTTGAACTTTTTCACTATAAGGAAATTCATTTTACTCTCGTCCTGTGAGAGGTAACGGTCTAACACTCGCAAAATGTGAAGCGACTTTCCCAATCCTCCCTCAAAATTGAGGACATTAAAACATTCATTACCTGTCTCATAGTTGAGCATAACATGTTCAAGATATTGCATTTTTGCAACATATGCTGAGCCATATTCTAAAGCATATTCATCATTAGTAAATTCATCTGGCAGCATACCGTCCATAGACGCTGATCCCCCCTCGCGTAGCTCATATTGTAACGGCTGATAAGTCAATCAAAGATGAAAACGTCGTTTTCATTTGATGCAGAATGCGTACGCGCATTTCGCGTGTTGTTCTTCTTCTACTTCATTTCACTTCTTCAATTATATTATATAGTAATAATCGTGAGATCGTAGATAAACGTTGAAAAATAAGGCGAGAGAATCAGTATTCTCGAAAAAGTTAGACCATAGTTTTGTGATTAATGAACATAGAAAGAGCAGATCGAATTGACCTGCTCTTTTGATTCTTATATGGGGAATCTTGATTATCTCTTTGCACGAGCCCTTTTTGACATTAGTGACAGAATAGGGCTATGCTGTGCATGCTTCATTCGTAAATCTTCAGTGTTTAATTGAATATACTTTCTCACCATGTGAAGTGTCGAATGACCTAAGATTCTCTGTAAAGAGAACGCATCTCCTCCACTCAAAATGTACATTTTGGCGAACGTATGTCTAAAGGTATGTGGAGATACTCTCGCGTCGTCAATGCCTGCTTTTGCACCGTACTTACTGATATTTGAGTAGGCAGTAAAGTAACTCATTGGATTCCCGTCACTTGATACAAAAACAAGATCAATCGAAAAATGTTGCTTCGTCTCACATACTAACTCATGGAGCAGTTTTGCGGTGTGTTTTGTTATTGGAATTACTCGTGCGCGTTTGTTTTTACTTTTCCCTCCCTCAATCGTAATTTGACGTTGCGCGAAATCCATATTTTTTACCTCTAGCGACAGAACTTCATTGATGCGTATTCCCGTGTCTAGCATCAAAGTCATCATGACATAATCACGAAATCCATAAAAAGTACGTTGGTCAGGCTGTGCAAGCAATGAAGTGACCTGTTCTTCTGAAAAAGCCCCTATCGTATCCTCTGGCTCTCGAACTTTGCGAATTCTTTGAAGAGGATTTGTTGGCAGCAGTCCTTCCTCAAACAGAAAGTTGAACATCGTTTTGATTGTAGTCAATCGTGTATTGACTGTAACTGGAGAATATTTGTCAGACATATAGGCGATGTAAATACGAAATATGTTCACATCCAATTCGTAAGGTGTCATGTGATCCCGCTCCGTTGTTTCGAGCCAAAGGATGAAATACCTGTAATGGTCATGATAATCCTGAATCGTGCGGCTAGACGACCCCTCAGCTTTTTTGGAGGCAATAAACAAGTCAAACAACTGTTGGAGCGAAAATTTCTTCTGCGTGATTCCTGTTACTTCTTGTGTTGCACCCTTGCGTAAAGTGACACGTTTTTTGGACATAAGAAAAACCCCCTGTGTTTTGGCATCAGGAGGTTATGACTCTCGAATCACCACAACGAACTAGCATTTTCGTCAAACCGAACTCAACATTTTCCTGTCTAGTTCGTTGTAGAAAAGCTCTCTACGCGCCCCACAAACAAGCACTACGCCTGCTTCTGCAACTCACTCTCATCATACACCGCAACCCAGCCATCTTTGCTTTCAAAGATACGGATCGCCTTCACCTTGCCCAGCTCGGTCAGCGTGAACCAGTGACGGGTATTGGTCGGCACGGAGATCAGGTCGCCCGGGTATAGGAACACGTCATAGTACGTGTCATCGTTCGGCCCTTTCAGGGTGAAGATCGCTTCGCCGTCGACGATAAAACGCACTTCGTCTTCGGTGTGGTGGTGCTCATCTTTAAACTTGGTGAGCAGGTCTTCCAGATTCGGGGTCTGGTCGGACAGTACCACGATGTCGGAAGACTTGTAGCCGCGCTTCTCAGACAGGGCATCGATCTCCGGGCGGAAGGTTTTCAGAATCGCTTCTTGCAGCTCCGGAGTAACTTGATAGTCTTCTTTCAATTGCTGCGGGAGCTTGGAAATATCCCAGTGCTCATAGACGATGCCTTGGGTCTTGAGGTACTCGGACACTTGCTCCAGCCCTTCGATGCGTTCGTTGGTTTCGACAAAACGGATGGACGGCATGATAATTCCTCCTCGAGATCAGTAATCGGTTCGATGCTCTGCTTCTAGTTTAACGCAAATTTCCAACAACTGCAGGCTCAACACCGGCGGAACGCTGGAACTGCAGGTACTTGAACAGGTACTCAAACATGAACTCGAACGCCTGCACATGGCGTTTCGCAGCGGCCACGCTGTCGCCCCAGGCGTAGATGCCATGCTTGCGAATCAGCACACCGGGCACGCGCGGGTCGAGGCGCTTGCCGATCTCGGCTGCCAGCTTCGGGATGTCCGCGAAGTTCTCCACGATCGGCACCTCAATCGTCGCCCCCTCTTCCCAGATGTTCAAGCCTTTGATCAGCTCCATGTCGGAGATGACCACCGAACCCTGCTCAGCGAAGATCTCCGAGATCAGGTTGTTGTAAATCGTGTGCACATGCAGCACCGAACCGGCCTCGGCCCCGATGCGCTTGTACACTTCCGCATGCACCAGCGTCTCGGCGGACGGCTTCAACTGCGTGCTTTCCAGCGCTTTCGAATCTCCGTCAACGAACAAGATGTCGTGGATGGTGAGGTACTCTTTGTCTTTGCCGCTTGCGGTGACGCCAAACGTCAGTGGCTCATGGCTCAGCTTGACCGACAGGTTGCCGCTCGTCGCCGGGAACCAGCCTTTGTTCGCGAAGTTTTGGGATACGTTGACAAGTTGCTCCGCGATGCGGTAGCGCTCTTCTTGCAAGAATGTTTGGCTCATGACAGAACCTCCCCCTTTTGTTCGTTAATGAGTGTTTTCAGTGCTGTGATGCAGTCGTAAAACGTCGCAAATTCAGCGTGCTGAAGTCCCAGCTCCTGACACTGCTTCAGCAAAAACGCTCTCGCCAGAACGAAATCGGCCTGCTTCGCCGCCTGCAAGTCGGTGATCGAATCGCCGATCACGACTTTGTACACCTCTTCATCCGGGAACTTGCGCATCACCGATGGCTTGCACATCCCGCAGCCGTTGGTGCAGTGCTCGTCACACGCGTTCGGCCAGAGGATTTCGATCTGCTCACCGGTAAAGGAGCTGGCGTTGCTGTAGATCGGGTTGTTGATCCCGAACGGGGCGAGCAGCGGGTGGACGAAGAAGTCGATCCCGCCGCTGGTGACCCAAAAGTCGATGTTTTGCTCTTCACAAAACGTAAGGAACTCTGCAAACCCGGCGCGGATCACCGCGACCTCCTGTGCGAAGGCCACGATGTCGTCCCGCTTGTCAGAAGAAATCCCGGCGAAAAGCTGGCCGACGCCGGTCTGGATCGCGATCTCTTGGCCGAGAATCTGATCCTTGATCCTCTCCCATCCCGGAGCGCCGAACCGCTCCATGATCGTGATGATCATATCGCGCTCTGTTATCGTGCCGTCAAAATCACAGAAGATCGTGATGCGTTTGCTCATGGCTGCCTGTCTCCTTTTATCCAAACTCTATTTGTTCCACAGCTCCAACGCTGTTTTCAATTCCGGGGCATGCTCCGCCGCTTCGGCCAAAGTCTTGCCTGCCACCACCGCGTCGATCGCCGCGACGAACGCGCGTCCGCCCGCTGCCGATCCGCCCGGGTGGCCGTGTACGCCGCCGCCCGCGTTGATGATCTGGTCGTTGCCGAGATCTGCATACAACTTGGTGACCAGACCCGGATGGATGCCGGCCGACGGGACCGGGAAGGAGCGGTTGAGGCCGCTGTGTTCGGTGCGCAGCGCTTCGGCGATCTTCAAAGTCTCACCGCGCTCCATCGCGACCGAGCCGTACGCCGACGGGTAGAGCACGAAGTCGGCGCCTGCGATGCGCATCAGCTTGCCGAGCAGGACCGGCGCTGCGATGCCGTACTGTTCAGACGGATACATCGCGCCGGCCATCGCCGGGTGTGCCATGATCGGCACGGTGATCTTCGGGTCGGCTGCCAGGCGATGCAGCACGTCGTAGCCGTAGGTCAGCACGTTCAGCAGCAGGGCGTTGGCGCCAGCATCGACCGCACGGTGCGCTTTGTCGAAAATCTCGGTGACCGGTCCGGTCAGGTTGGCCGCGTAGAGCGTGAATTTGCCGGTCTGCTCTTTCGCGCGCTCCGCTGACAGGCGGCATGCTTCGATGCGCTTTTCGAACGGCGCGTACGTTTCGTCAAAGAAGATTTCGTCATCTTTGACCAGATCTACGCCGCCGAGCGCTTGCTGGTAGAACGCTTCGGCCAGCGCGTCGATGTCATAGCCGATCACCGATTTGAAAATGCTCATCAACAGCGGCCGGTTCTCGATGCCGAGCTGTTGGCGGATGCCGTCGATGCCGTATTTCGGACCCGGGAATTTGCTTTGGAATGCCGGGGGCAATTCGATGTCGACGAGGCGGATTTTGCCGTCCATCGACAGCTTGCCGAACACGGAGGTGAGCAGCGCCGGAATGTCCGGGGTGAAGTTGATCGTCGGATAGGCGACGGTGAGCAACGCTTGGCTCAGGCCGTGTGCGTCCTGCCCGATCTCCTCAGCTCGCACCGCGTGGCCGAGGTGTTTTTGCATCGCGTCTTTGCGCGCTTCCGGAAGGTCGGTCCAGGAGCCGACGGTCAGACCGACAGCGATGCCTTGTGCTTTCTTCTGCCAATCGGTACCCGGCTTGCCGTGCGCCAGGTAGGTAACGTGGACGAATTCTTGTGTAGTCACAGGGCGGATGCTCCTTTGCTGATCGTTAAAATATAAAAAGCCTCTTTCTACTTAAAGAAAGAGGCGACAGAATGTCTGGGTTCGCCTCTTATCTCTCAGGATATTTCCTGTAGGAATTAGCACCGTGTGATCATCATCTGTGAAAACCGGTTGCCGGGCATCGTAGGGCCAGTCCCTCCGCCTGCTCTGGATAAGAGTTGTCTCATATGTGTGAAAAGTTCTGTAGACGATATTACAACCAACAGGGGTGTGTGTCAATCACTTTGCCGGAAGTTTTTAAATGGAAATCTTGCACATCCGGTCGACCGCTTCCTGCAAGCGCTCTTCGCTGGTCAGGAGCCCGACGCGGACATACCCTTCCCCGCTCGGGCCAAAGCCGACACCCGGCGCGACCATCACGTGCGCCTGTTCGAGCAGCGTGTTCGAGAACTCGACCGAGGTGAAGCCTTTCGGAACGGGCACCCAGGTGAAGAAGGAGCCTTTCGGGTTCAGCACGTCCCAGCCCGCTTGGCGCAGTCCGCCGACAAACACGTCGCGGCGGCGCTGATAGGTGGCCGCCAGCTCATGCACGCAGTCTTGCGGCGAGGTCAGCGCCGTGACGGAAGCGCGCTGGATGAAAGCCGGCAAGGAGACGTAGTAGTGGTCTTGGATCAGGTTGATCAAAGAGATGACGTCTTTGTTGCCGAGCGCAAAGCCGACGCGCCAACCGGCCATGTTGTACGTTTTGGACAAGGTGTAGAACTCGACGCCGACTTCTTTCGCGCCCGGCGTCTGCAGGAACGAGACCGGCTTCTCCCCGTCGAATCCGATCGCGCCATACGCGAAGTCGGAGGCAACGACGATGTTGTGCTGTTCGGCAAAACGGACGGTGTCCTCGTAGAAGGAGGCCGGCGCGGTCGCCGAAGTCGGGTTGTTCGGGTAGTTGAGGAACATCAGCTTGGCTTTGGCCAGCTTGTCCGCCGGGATCTGGCTGTAGTCGGGCAGGAAGGCGTTGTCGCGCAGCAGCGGCATCATCGTCATCTCCGCGCCGGACAGCGCGACGCCCGACCAGTAATCCGGGTAGCCCGGGTCCGGCACGAGGCAGACATCGCCCGGGTTGAGCAGGCATTGCGAGATCTCGACGAGGCCGGTCTTGCCGCCAAAGAGGATCGCGACTTCGGTCGCCGGGTCAAGGTCGACGTTGAACTCCGTTTTGTACCAAGTGGCGATCGCCTGTTTCAGCTCGAACAGGCCGGAGAACGGCGGGTATTTGTGCGTCACCGGGTCGAGCACTTCGTGGCGCAGGGATTCGACGATGTGCGGCGGCGTCGGCAAGTCCGGGTTGCCTTGGCCGAGGTTGATCACATCATGCCCGGCGGCAATGTAGGAGTTGACTTTTGCGACCATCGTGGAGAAAAACTGCGTGGGCAGCCCCTGCAGACGGTCAGCCGATTTTATGTTCATGGGTAAAGACCCCTTTCATAAAAAATAACGATAGCAATCACTAAGTAAATACTATACAGCCAATTGAAATCGAAAGACAAGTCAAAAAAGACACTCCGCAGAGTGTCTTTTGATTTTCGCATATGCAAATTAAGACGGCATCGGCGTCGGGGTCGGTTTCGCGTAGCCTTCTTTGTACTTGTTGTCGATGATGGTGCGGATCTCTTTTACCGTCTTGCCCTCTTTTTTCAGCTCGGCCGATTCCAGCGCGATGTTCATGCAGGTATCGCAGCGGGTGCCGTGGTCGTCCCAGACCACTTCGCCGTTGGCGCGCACGTCTTTGACGAAGCATTCTGCATTGCTCTTGTGGCCGGCATGGTCACCGCAGCCGCAGTAGCACGGCATGTTTTTCAGCACGTCGAGGTTGTCGATCGCCGCCGCGTACGACTGCTTGATCTTGGTGTTTGTTTTAATCAGGAACTGCGGGTAGGACTTGGCGCCCGCCGTCACTTCCTGGATGTCGCCGATCGCGGTCAATTTGACCGATTCGCCGACTTTCAGCGCTTTGTAAGCTTCTGCTTGTGCACCGGCGGGGTGCTGGCCTTTGACCGGGCCGGTTTGCCCGTGGTCGGAATGACCCGCGTGTTCATCGGACGTCGCGGTGTCGGCCCTGCCGCAGCCGGTGGCGAGGGTCATCGCCATCAGGCCGGCAAATACAATCTTGGTCATCTTCTTCATTCGTTGCTGCCTCCCTCTCTGATTGTGGTTAACGTTGTTTGATCAGTCTCATGCCGTTTAAGATGACGAGCAGCGCCGCTCCTGTGTCTGCAAACACCGCCATCCAGAGATTGGACAGACCGGCGACGGTCAGGAGCAGGAACGCCAGTTTGACAAGCAGTGAGAACCAGATGTTTTGCTTGATGATGCGCAGCGCTTTGCGGCTGAGGCGGACGATAAACGGCAGTTTGCCGATGTCATCCGACATGAGCACGATGTCTGCAGTCTCCAGTGCGATGTCCGTTCCGGCGCCGCCCATGGCGATCCCGATGTCGGACGCGGCGAGGGCGGGCGAGTCGTTGATGCCGTCCCCGACCATGGCGACCAGGCGGTGACGCTGTTTCAGTTCGGTGATGCGAGCGAGCTTTTGCTCAGGGAGCAAGTCGCCGTGGTACTCGCCGATGCCCGTCTGCTGGGCGATCGACTTGGCGATGCGGGCGTGGTCTCCGGTCAACATCACTGTATATGCGATGCCCGCCTGTTTCAGTCTGGTAATCGTGATTTCGCTGTCTTCTCGCACCGTGTCGGCGACGGCGATCAGGCCGATCACTTGGCGCTCATCGGCGATCAGCATCACGGTACGGCCCTGTTCGTGTTGCACAGACAGGACGGTCTTGAGCTTCTCGGTGCCTGCGTAGCCGAGCTCCTGCATCCAGGACGGCTTGCCGATGCGGTAGAGGCTGCCGTCGATCTGGCCTTGCGCGCCTTTGCCGGCGACGGCCTGGAACTGCTGCACGGGCAGCTGGCGGATGCCTTGTTCCGCGCTGAGCTTGGTGATCGCGCGGGCCAGCGGATGCTCGGAGCGCGCTTCGATCGAAGCGGCGAGGGTGAGCAGGCGCGCTTTGTCGGTGCCTTGGAACGGCTCGACAAAGACGACGACCGGCTTGCCTTGGGTCAACGTGCCCGTCTTGTCGAACGCGATGGCGCGAATCCGTCCCATCAGTTCGAGAAAGGCGCCGCCTTTGATCAGCACGCCTTGCTTGGCCGCGTTGCCGATGGCGGCGACGATGGCGACAGGCGTGGAGATGACAAGAGCGCACGGGCAGGCGATGACGAGCAGGGCAAGCGCCCGGTAGATCCATTCGCTGAACGGGTCGCCGGTAAACAGCGGTGGCAATACGGCGATCAGCAGGGCGAGCAGCACGACGATCGGGGTGTAATAGGTGGCAAAGCGGTCGACAAACTGCTGCGACGGCGCTTTCTGTTCTTGTGCTTCTTCCACCAAGTATATCATGCGGCTGAGGGTGGAATCTTGAACTTTTTTGGTCACTATCACTTCCAGACCGCCCGTTTCATTGAGCGTGCCTGCGAATACTTCGTCTCCCTGCTGTTTCAGCACGGGGATCGATTCGCCGGTAACGGGCGCCTGATTGACGGTCGAGGAACCCGCCTGCACGGTGCCGTCCATCGGGATGCGCTCGCCGGGGCGGACGAGGATCAGGTCGCCGATCCGGAGGTCGTCGACGGGGATGGTGCGTTCGGCGCCGTCTCGTCTGACCAGCGCTTCTTTCGGGGCAAAGCCGATCAGGGAGCGGATCGAGCGGCGTGTGCGCTCCATCGTGCTCGCCTGTAGCCAGTTGCCGACGGAGAAGAGAAAGACGACGGTGGCGCCTTCCGACCACTCGCCGATCGCTGCCGCTCCGATGGCGGCGACGGTCATCAGGAAGTTCATGTCGAGCGTAAATGATTTCAAGGCATAAAATCCGGCCCGGGCAGCGTAGAAGCCGCCGGTGAGGATGGCGATCGTATAGAAGATGATCGAAAGCAGTTCTGACCACGATGCGTATTCTGTGAGCAGGCCGGCCCCGAGGAACAGGCCGGAGACGGCGGTGAGGATGGCGCGCTTGTTGCGCTCCCAGTAGGAAGGCTGTGCGGTGTCGCCATTTGCTTGAACGGGGACGCCCGGGTCTTGCAGGGTCGTGTCGAGCACGGTGGCGCGGTAGCCGACATCGCTGACCGTTTTTTGGATCGCGTCGAGGGCAGCGGTGTGAACGACTGTCATTTTCGTCGTGTTGAAGCTGACCGCCACTTCGCGGACGCCGTCCAGCTTGTGCATCACGCGCTGCACCGTGCGCGCGCACTCCCCGCAGTCCATGCCGTCCACCCGAAACACAGAGCGCGCTTCGCCCGGCTGCAAATCGCCGGCAGAAGGCGCTTCCAGCGGAGCATCGGCGAGCATCGTCACCTCTTCAAAGTCAGACCCATGCCCGCAGCAGGCATCCCCTTCTGCCGAGCAGCAGCTCGACGCAGTGTCCGAGAGCATGATAAGTTCATCAGTTCCGTGCGCATGCCCATGTGAGCCAGCGTGATCATGAGGAACTGCATGGCTGTGTCCATTGGCATGGTCTTGACAGCATGCATGATCGTGCCCGCCTGCATGGTCATGTCCGCTTTCATGGCGGTGTCCATCTGCAGGATCATGGTCACCCGAGTCACCCGAAAAGCCCTTTTTATGATCTTCCCTGTGTTGGTCCGGCATATGTGTGCGGTCCTCCTCTCATTCGGTGCGGCTATCGATGGGAGACATGCTCGAGACCGGTTTTGAAGAGTGTCAGGATGTGGTGGTCGTCGATGCTGTAGTAGGCCACGCGGCCTTCTTTGCGGCGCTTGATGATGCGCAGATTGCGCAAGGTGCGCAGTTGGTGGGAGATCGCCGACTGGGTCATGCCGAGCACGGCGGCCAGGTCGCAGACGCACATCTCCGACTGGACCAGCGCATGGATGATCCGCACACGCGTCGTATCCCCCAGCGCCTGAAAGATCGTCGCCAGCTCCGACACCTGCTCCTCCGGCAGCTCCGCCGCCTTGACTTTGTCCACAGTATCCTCGTGGATCACATTGCAGCACGCTTCCGTCTTGGCTTCCACGCGAGAATTCCTCCTTTGTCCAACCACTATATGACGATATATGAGCAAGTGTTCATGTATTTGCCCTAAACATATCGCACCCTTCTCAATCTGTCAATGATTTGCCTATTTTTACAAATCTCACTGCAAAATCAGCAGACGCGGAATGCTTGTCAAATGCACTTTTCGTAAAATGTCGTAAAAG
Organism: Tumebacillus sp. BK434; assembly: GCF_004340785.1. Lineage (NCBI taxonomy): Bacteria > Bacillati > Bacillota > Bacilli > Caryophanales > Alicyclobacillaceae > Tumebacillus > Tumebacillus sp. BK434. Next base: position 158,984 of record NZ_SLXS01000003.1, read on the forward strand.
CATAAAGGAGGTACTGCTATGGCAATCACGTATAGTCACGCACGCGGCTATCTCGGCAAAACGGTTGTCGCTCAATGTCGCGACGGCCGTCACGTCGGTGTGGTGCGCAATGTCACACGCGACGGCATCTGGCTGCAGCGCACGGGTGGACAGGTCTCGGCCGAACCCGGCATGCTGAACGTCGAAACGGCCGACCGCGCTTCGCAAGTGGACGCCCAAGAGGTGTTCTGGCCGCTGCTGTTCCTGCCGTTCTTCACGCTGCTCGCCCTCGCCCCTTGGTATCGCTATGGCTATGGCTACCCCGGCTACTACTGGTAATCCCGGTGCCTAGCAACAAAGACCAACGCGCTCTGACGCGTTGGTCTTTTTCTAGGTTTTACTCCGACTTGTTCCCCGCCTTCGGGTCCGGCACAAAGGAAGGCTGGTAGCCCTCATACTTCACCGTGGTCATCATCCCCGCCGCCGCATGGTGCAGGTCGTGGCAGTGGAACATCCAGTTGCCGTCATTGTCGGCGACAAACGCCACGACGTACGTCTCGCCCGGCTTCACGTTCAGCGTGTCTTTCAGCAGCGGATTACCTTCCAGCGGACGGCCGTCTTTTTGCAAGACCTGGAAGAAGTGCCCGTGCAGATGCATCGGGTGGTCGCTTGTGCCTTCGTTTGTCATCGTGACTTTCACCTGCTGCCCTTTTTTCACCTGCAAAGGCGGAATGTCCGGGTGGATGTTGCCGTTGATCGTGTAGACTTCCTGCGCCGCGCCGTCTTTCTGAATCACTTTGTTGTTGAGCAGCAGGGTCGTCTCCACATCGTAGTTGACGTTTATGTTGACCGGCGCTGCTTTGCCGTACGCTGTGATGTCGAGCGGCGACAGTTCCACGGCCGGCGCTGCATAGTCGTGGCTGTCGTTGCCATCCACCTCGACGTGCACGGCCATGTCGCCTTTCGCTTGCGAATCGTTGGCACAAAGGATGCCAAAATTCGCCCCGGCGGTCAGCTCCACATCATAGCGCTCTCCCGGCGCGATGGCGAGCAGAGAACCGCTGACATCCGGGCTGCTCTGCAAGGCCTGCCCGTCGATGTGGGTGATCTTGAACGTCTGGTTGGTCAGGTTGAGCTGATGCGTCTGGTACCCGGCATTGATCAGCCGGAGCTTGATCTTCTCGCCCTTTTTCACCTGCAGCGGCTCGACTTCGCTGCCCGCCTTGCCGTTGACGGTGAAGATGCTGTACATCTGCTTCATCATCTTATCGTGGCTGATCACCGGGGTGGATGCGCCGCCGTTGTCGCCACTATGTGCGCTGTGATCCGTTCCGGCATGACTCCCACTGCCTTGCTTGCCAGAATCGTCTCCTTTACTGCCCCCGCCGCCATGCCCGCCGTGATCGGTACCCGCACCACTCGCCGCGAACATCTCCGGCGACCACTCATCGAGCAGCAGCGTAAACTCGCGGTCGTACTTCACCTTCTGCTCTTTTGGCTCGACGACCAGCGCACCGTAGAGACCGCGGTCAACTTGGTTCGCGCTGTCCTGATGCGAGTGGTACCAGTAGGTCCCCGGCTCCGACGCTGTGAACTCATACGTGAACGACGCACCGGGCTGCACCGCGTTTTGCGTCACGCCGGGGATGCCGTCCATCGCGTTTGGCACCGGGTAGCCGTGCCAATGGATGCTCACCGGCTGCTGCAGCTTGTTTTTCAAGACGACTTTCACCCGCTTCCCTTCCTGCACGCGGATCTCCGACCCCGGCACCGCCCCGTTAAACGTCCACGCTGTGATCTCCGCGCCCGCTTTCAACTCCCAGTTCGCTTCCCGCGCCTCGACCACATATTCTTGAAATGCGCCTTTCTCATCTTGCTTCTCCACGCCCTGCAGCACTTCGCTGCTCGGCTGCCCGTTCCACAACCCATAACCTCCATACGCCGCCGCAATGACAGCAAGCCCGCTGAACAGCGAGAGCATGACCGTTTTTCGCATTTTATTCATCCTGAAGCCTCCATTTCCCGTGATCTTCTGCCTCTAGCATATCCGGCAATTGTGTTGAAATCGTGTACATTTCGGTCATGCAGCACGAAAAGATACCGTATACATAAAGCACTTCTCACGGTGAAGGGGGACACAACGTATGGTCATTCCCAAGATCATCATCCAACTCTGCCTGATGCTCGTGATCGCCCGCTGCGGCTATGTCGGTTTCCAACTGATCAATCACGCCAAGAAAAAATGGCTGGAGATCCTGTTCCACTTCGCCGTCGCCATCATCGCGCTCGACATTCTCTTATAAACACAGAAAATGCCGAATCCAACTGCGCGGATTCGGCATTATTTCCCCGGAAATCTTCTTCATTCGACAGACGAACGACTCGAAGCCAAGGGCACAGTGAAGAAAAACGACGTGCCCTTGCCCGCTTCGCTCCCCACCCAGATCTGGCCGCCATGGCGGTCGATGATCCCTTTCACGATTGACAAACCCAAGCCCATCCCGCCATTCGCCCGGTTGCGGGATTTGTCGACCCGGTAAAAGCGGTCAAACACATGCGGCAGATCCCGGGCCGGAATGCCGATGCCCGTATCCTGTACCCGCACTCGCAGATCGTCCCCGTCCGCCTCATACTGCACCCGGACAAGCCCGCCCTGCGGCGTGTACTGGATGGCGTTGGTCAGCAGATTGAACAGCACCTGCTCCAGCCGGTCCGGATCACCGATCACAAAAAGCGCTCCTTGCTGCCCCCGTTCGATCCGCAACTCAATCCCTTTTTCCTGGGCGGCCGGCACGAGCTTGGCATACGCCTCCCGGACCACTTTTTGAAAATCTGTGCGGATCAGCACCACCTTCATCCCTTCCCCTTGCGCTCCGGACAGGTCGGTCAACTCACTGACCAGCCGCTGCAGGCGCTGCGATTCGCGGACGATCAGGGCGAGGTATTTCTGGCGCTCCGCTTCGTCCTGCACCCAATTCTCCGCCAAGACCTGACTGTAGCCTTGGATATAGGACAGCGGCGTGCGCAGCTCATGCGTCACGTCGGCCAGAAATTCCTGCTGCTGCTCCTCATGATGCTGCAGACGGCTGGCCAACTCGTTGATCGACTGGGCCAGTTGCCCGACTTCATCCTCCCCGCTGGCCACCACCCGCGCTTCGTAGTTGCGGTTGGCGAGCGAGCGAGTGACGTCTTTCATCTTCAAGAGCGGCGCGACCATCTGCCCGGCCATCGTATAGAGCAGCCAGCCGGCCAGCACCAACGCACCCGCCGACAGCGTGGTGATCATCACGCGAAACTTGTCCACCGCCGCATGGACCGGCTCCATCGAAGCGAACAGCAGCAAGGCGCCGTGAATCTCTCCTGCCGTCCCATGAATCGGCCGGGCGGTGAAATAAAACAGCTCCTCTTGCCCGGACGGAGCCTGCCTGCTGTTGCCCACGGCGCCGCGCAGCACGTTTTGCACCATCTCCCGTCCGAGCAGGTCCTGCGTCGTCAAGGAGGACAGCGTGGAGATCACCACCTGCCCGTCTGCGTCGAGCAGCAGGTAGTCGCGAATCGACACTTCACTCAGCGACTGGATGATGCTTTGCAGATGGTGCTGCCGATCATCATCGGGCAGTTGGCTGAGCTTGTCGCTCTCCTCGTTCAGTTCATCGATCAAATGTTCCATATACAGGTCGCGCACCTGCTGATCGACCAGCAGCGTCAGCGGGATCAGCACGGCCAAAAAGATGGCGAACTGCATCAGCATCACTTTGTAGCGGATGTTCATGTGGCTGCACCTTCAAATTTGTAGCCGAAGCCCCACACCGTCGCGACCCAGTTGCCGTCGCCGCCCGCCTCGCGCAGCTTGAGGCGCACCTTTTTGATGTGCGTGTCGACCGCCCGCAGCTCGCCCGTGTAATCGTAGCCCCAGAGCCGGTCGACCAACTGCTCGCGGGAAAACACCTGGCCGGGATGCAGCGCCAGGAATTCCAGCAGCTCATACTCTTTTGGCGTCAACTCCAGCAACTGCTCTTCCACCCGCACTTCTTTCGAGGTGCGGTCGAGCACGAGGCTGCCGCGGCGGAGCAGTTCTTTGCTCTCCTGGCGGCGCAACAGCGCCTGCACGCGGGCGATCAGCTCGCGCATGTCGAACGGCTTGAGCAGGTAGTCGCTCGCGCCGAGGTTCAGCCCTTTCACGCGGTCTTCCACCGCGCCGCGCGCCGACAAGATCAGCGTCGGCGTCTTGCCGCGCACTTCCTGCAGCACCTGCCAGCCGTCGACCTCCGGCATCATCAAGTCCAAGATCAGCACATCGACCGCTTCCCGCCGCAGCAGGTCGATCACCCGCGCGCCGTTTTCCGCTGCCAGCACCTCATAGCCCTGACTCTTCAGCGCAATCGTCAGCAGCGTCCGCATGTCCGCTTCATCATCGGCGATCAAGATTCGCTCCGCCACACGTCTTCCTCCTAAAAAAGGCTGCCTCAGGCAGCCTTCTCCGATTTATTCAAAAGACCAACCGCCGTCAGCAAGAGCCAGAGCCACTGCACAGACGCCAAACCGAACTGCGTGTGGGGATGCACTTGCAAGAGCGACAGCAAGAGCAGCCCGCCGCCAAGCAGCCCCAGCGACAGATAACCGCTTCGGCGCAGGGCGAGGATGAGCAGCGCCAGCAGCGCCTGATACAGATTGAGCGGGTGATACGTGCTCTCGCCGAGCGTGACCGCCCAAGGAAGCGAAGTCTGCATGCCTGCTTCCGCGTAACACAAGGCATACACGACGAATCCGCAGACAAAAGCCTTGGCGACCGCCTCCCCTGCTGCCCACAGCGGAAACCGGTGCTTGCGCTGCCACCACACGCCGGCCAGCAGCGCAGCCGTCGCGCCGAGCCAGCCGCCGTATGGCACTTCGCCGTTCACCAGCGTCAGGATCGGATGCGCAAACGACTCGGCCGGCGCATAGAGAAACGACAGCAGGCGCGGTGTGAACACCCACGCCGCCCCCATCCAGCACAAGGCGTCGGTCAGCTTGTCGCCGTCGCCGCCCCGCTTGGCGAACTCCCGCTTCCCCACATAAAGAAACACAACAAAAGCCAGCAGAATGCCGAGCGGGCCCGAATCATCGAGCGCGATCGGTCCGATGTGCCAGCCAACCGGCAAGATCGACATCGGCCGCCCCTACTGCTTGGCGCCAGCGACGAGGCGCTGCAGCATACCGTCCATGACCACTTTGTTGATCTGGCCTTTGTGAATCTCGCTGATGATGCCGTTCTGGTCGACCGCGTAGGTCATCGGGATCGAGAACGTGCGGTAGTTCTGTGCCGTCTTCTCGTCGCTGTCCATCAGGCTCGGGAAAGTCACGCCCATCTCGCCCATGAACTTTTTCGCGTTCTCCAGATTGTCCTGCGAGGTCAGGTTCACGCCGTAAAAATGCACCTGGTCGCCGTACTTCTTGTGCATCTCCTCCAGGTCGGGCATCTCATTGCGGCACGGACCGCACCACGACGCCCAGAAGTTCAGCACGACAGGCTTGCCCTGCAGGTCGGCGAGCTTGACCGTCTTGCCGTCAAACGTCTGCAGTTCAAACGACGGCGCGCGGTGCCCGACGGCCGCCATCTCGGCGATGTCTTGCTGGCCGGCCTTGCCGCCTTGGTTCGCTTCGTCGACCGGGGTGCCGCCCATGTTGCTCAAGTATGCCGCTCCGGCGAGCACGCCGATCACGGCGACGCCAAGCAGCAGTTTCGAAGTGCGATTCAATGGTCTCTGCCTCCTTAGAAGCCGGTGAAGCCGCCGAACAGCGGAATCAGCCAGGTGGTGATCTTGGTCAGCGAGTCGGTCAGCAGCAGCACGCCCATCAGGATCATGCCGATGCCGCCGATCTTCGAGATCGTGTTCGCATATTTCATCAGCCAGCGCACCGAGCCGAGCGTATAGGCCATGATCAAGAACGGAATGGCGAACCCGATCGAGTAGAACAGCATCAGGCTCATCCCGCTCACCGGGTTGGAAGCGGCGATCAGCAGCACGGAAGCGAGGATCGGCCCGATGCACGGGGTCCAGCCCGCCGCAAAGGAAATGCCGACGATCACCGCGCCGAGGTAGCCGGCCGGCCGCCATTTCAGCTGCAACTGCTTCGTCGAAAGCAGGGCGCCAATCTTGAGGAACCCGGCCAAAAACAGACCCATGACGATGATCAGAATCCCGCCGATCTGGCGGATCAGATCCCCATAGTTGGAAAACAAAGCGCCGATCGTGCTCGCCGACATGCCGAGCACCACAAAGATCAGCGAAAAGCCCAGCACGAAAAACAGCGAATAGGTCAGCGCCCGGCGGCGCACGGCGCGCTGGTCACGGTGCTCGTACATCTCCTGATACGATACGCCTGTGATGTAAGTTAAGTAAGACGGATACAGCGGCAGACAGCACGGGGATACGAACGACAACAGCCCCGCGAAAAAGGCCACGATAAACGTCGGATTGGCCGCATCTAACACTCGCGTCTCCTCCTTTATGTTCACCTTCTATCATACAACACCTGTCCCTGAGAACGCACGTCAGCCACCTTACAAAATCGACACTCTTGTGTCAGACCCGCATGTACGCTTTCCGCTTGTGGCAAGGTAAGGAGGAGGTGATCCCACCATGGCAATCCTGCCAAAGCTCGGACGCGCCATCTATGTACTGCTGGGCGGCATTTTGTTCACCCATCTCGGGTCGTACATGCTGCTGCCGTTTTTCGCGATCATCCTGTCCACCGAAAAAGGGCTGTCGCTCGGCGCGACAGGGCTCGTGCTCGGCGCCGGCTCGATCGCATTTTTGACCGGAAGTCTGCTCGGCGGCTTTCTGTCCGACCGCTTCGGGCGGCGGATGACGATGGTCAGCGGCCTGTTGATCCGCGGGGCCGGGCTGCTTGGCTTCATCTGGGGAGCGTCTTTTTCCTCGCTGTTTCTGACCAACCTCGTGGCCGGGGTCGGCGGCGGCATTTACGCGCCGGGCGCGAAAGCGGGCATCGCGGCGCTGGCCTCGCAAGGCACGAAGACGACCGCCTTCTCCTACCGCGGGGTGGCGGCGAACATCGGGGTAACGATGGGCCCGCTGCTCGGGACGTATCTGCACACGAAGAGCTCCACGCTGCTCTTTGGCGGCTCGGCGGTCGTCTATTTTGTCTTGGCCCTGTCACACCTGCTGCTCTTGGAGCGCGACTGCCGCGGGGAAGATTGCCCGAAAGTCGACCGCCAAGGCATCAAGCAGATCTTGACCGACCGGCCGTTCTTGTATTTTTCGGTGGTGACGATCTTTGTCTGGGCGCTGTTCACGCAGTTCGCCTTGTCGCTGCCTCTGCGCGCCGCCCAGATCGATAGCGCACGCAACATCGGCCTGCTCTTCACCGCGTCGGCGGTGCTGGTCATCTTGCTGCAGGGCACGGTGACGCGCTTTTTCACGAAACACCTCCACCCGTTGGGGACGATGGCGATCGGCATCTTGTTGATCGGCACCGGGCTTGGCTCGGTGGCGCTGTCCACCTCGTTCTGGCATCTGGTCGCGAGCGCAGTCGTCGTCACATTCGGCCAGATGTTTGTGATGCCGACGTCTGACGCCATCGTCGCCGACCTGGCCAAGCCGGAGCAGATCGGGAGCTATTTTGGCGTGGCGGCGTTCGTCTTTGGCGCAGGGGAGGCGCTCGGCAACATCGCAGGCGGCCAACTGATGGAACTGGCGGTAGCGATCGATTATCTGGCCCTGCCCTGGCTGCTCTACGGTGCGGTCGGGCTGCTGCTCGGCGGGACGTATTACCTGCTCCGGTTGTGGCAGCCGCTGGCCCGGCCGCTCGCACCCGTGACGGAAGAGCGGACGGAACACAACACGGGCCGCTGGCGACCGAAACAAAAAACGTAGCATGCACTGGCACAGTCGACGCAAACGAGACTGTGCCACTTTTTTCAAAACATGATATGCTGATGGTAAAGATAGAAAGGAGTGACTTATGAAACCGAATCGTTTGCTTATTTTGTTCTTATCAATCAACATCATCAACTATGTCGACCGCCAGATCTTGTCCGGCGTGTTCCCGCTCTTGAAGGATCATTTTCTGCTGTCTGACGCAGCGCTCGGCCTGCTCGGTTCGGCGTTTATGATCACCTACTCCCTCACCTCGATCCCGTTTGGCAAATGGGCCGACCGCTGGCTGCCGCACAAGGTCGCGGCGATCGGCGTCGCCGTTTGGAGCTTGGCGACCGTGTCGTCGGCGCTGGCCTGGTCGTTTGCCTCCCTGTTCGTGTTCCGCGCGCTGGTCGGCATCGGCGAAGCGGCGTACGTCTCGACGGCCGGCACGATCCTGTCGAACGCCTACCCGGAGCGCAAGCGTTCGGCGATCCTCGGGCTGTTCAACCTCGGCATGCCGATCGGCGGCGCGCTGGGCGTGGTGCTCGGCGGCTGGCTGGGCGCAAAATTCGGCTGGCAGTGGGCGTTTTTCATCGTCGGGGTGCCAGGCTTGCTGCTCGCCTACCGGGCATGGAAACTGCCGCTGCGCAAGCAGGCGGTGACAGAGCAGCAGCCGAGGTTCGGCATGGATGACCTGATCCGTCTGTTTTCGAAAAACCGGCCGTTCCTGTACACCTGCCTCGGCTACGCAGGCATCTCCTTTGCTTTTGGCGCGATCGTGCTGTTCGTGCCGACGTTCTTCGAGCGCTCGTTCGGCTACTCGCTGGAAAAAGCGACGCTGCTCGCCGGCGGCCTGCAAGTCGGCGCGGGCCTGCTCGGAGCGCCGCTCGGCGGTTGGATCGCCGACCTCTGGCTGAAGCGCACGGGGCGAGGACGAGCCTACACGCTGGTCATCTCGATGCTGCTCTCCGCCGTCTTCTTGTGGGTCGGGCTGTTTATGGAAAGCTTCCTCGCGTTCTTCCTCTCCGCGTTCTTCATGCTCTGGCATGTCGGCGTGGCGACGGCGCTGGTGTTCGACGTGACCGACAAAGCGATCTGGAACACGGCCGCTGCGGCGGCGATGTTCGTGATGCACTTCCTCGGCGACATCCCAAGCCCGTATCTGGTCGGCCTGATCTCCGACCACACGTCGCTCCTGTTCGCCTTCTCGCTGCTGCCGATCCCGATGCTGCTCGCCTCGTTCTGCTTCTGGAAAGCGGGCACGTACCTGCAGCGGAGACCTGCCTGAAAAGCCAACTCCTCATGAGTTGGCTTTTTTGTGCGATCTTGTAACTTTTGCTCCAATCATTTCGACTACTTGGCAGAAACGAAAACGAAAAGGAAGGAGGGGCTCGGTTGGAAGAAGAGATTCAGGAGATCTACCGACTGCATTTTGAAGATGTTTATCACTTTCTGCTCTATTTCACAGGGGATGTCAACGATGCGGAAGATTTGACGCAAGAGGTGTTTTTGCGGCTGCTCAAGTCGCTGCAGACGTTCGACCACCGCTCGACGCTGAAAACGTGGATCTTGTCGGTCGCCAAGCATGTCGCCCTCGATCACTACCGCAAGAAACGGCTCACCTCGTGGTTCCCCGATCTGTTGCTGCACCGGCTGCAAGCACAAGACGGACTGCCGGAGGAACTGCTGTCCACGAAAGAGGAGCGCCGCGAGTTGATGCAGGCGATCACCCGGCTCAAGCCTGCCTACCGCTCGGTGATCATTTTGCGGGCGATCAAGGAACTGAGCATCAAAGAGACGGCCGAGATCCTCGGCTGCAAAGAATCGAAAGTCAAAGTCGATTACCACCGCGCGCTGAAGCTCCTGCAGCAAACTCTCAGCACGACGCCTGAAGGAGGGCTGCACTGTGTACCGGAATGAAGAAGAGCTTGTCCAAGAGCTGCAGCAACTCGCCCATGCCAAGCCCCGCGCCGAGTTCGCCCGCGCGTTGGAAGCTCGTTTGCGCAAGGAGGCACCGGCGCGGAAACGGCCTCGCTATCGTCTGATCGGCGGCGTCGCGGTCGCGATGCTGGCTCTCACGCTCACCGCCACAATGAGCAGCATGTTTGAAGTGCGCGGTACGCCGGCACCCGACGCCCACACCGGGCTGATCGCGTATACCGTCTCGCAAAATCAGCAGAATGTGCTTCATTTGGCCGACCCCCAGACCCTGCAAACGAAGAAGACGATCGACCTCGGCAAGATCGCCAGCACCAAAATTTTTGAAGCTCCCGACGGCCGGCTGTGGATTCCGCTGAACCGATTTGGGTCGCACACCGAAAGAACGGTTGTGGTGGTCGATCCAACGAACGGCAGCAAACAAACGCTGTCCTTCGATCAAGCGCCTGACTCCGTCTTTTTCCAAGGGGATACCGCCTACATCGTCTCCTTGACCAAGCCGAGGACGATCTTAATCTATCAAGTGAAAAAAGATATGGAGCCGAAACTGGTGAAATCAGTCCCGATAAACGGCACCATCGTCGAACCTGCTTACTACAACGCACAGTTTCGATTTACCGTCCTAAATTCGGAGATTCAAACGCTGATCGTTCCGCTGGCCGGCGAGCCGATCTATCTGTCGCTCGACGCCAAAGAGGTACCGATTCCACATGTGCTGACGACCGATCAGAATGTGCTGATGCTCCTGCAAGACGGCACCCAATCCAAACTGGCCGAATACGCAATCCCGTCGATGGAGCGGCTCGGACTGATCGATCTGCATGCTGTCGACAAGCCCTTGGAGATCTCCCACTATGAACAGAAAGCATCGGTGCCCGATCAGCAAAAAATGGCGTTCATCGGCATCCCCAAAGGCCAGGACCGCACGTACGTGATGATCTACGACACGGTCACCGGCGACCTCGTGCGCAGTTTCCCGACCCAACACTCTGCCACGAGCCTGAAATACGACAAAGACAGCAACCGCTGGTATGTGATGTCCAAAGACACGGTGGAAGTCTTTACGTTCGAAGGACAGCCTGTCGCGACATTGCAGACAGACGGACTCCTCTCCAACTTTGTGCTCAACTAAACTCAACTAAATAAAGCAGAAGACCACCGGCCGCAATGGGACGGGTGGTCTTCTGCTACATTTGCTTCCACACGATAAAGGCGAGGAAGATCATGCCCATGGTGATCCAGTAGGAGAGTTTCACCCATTCCTGCTTCTCAAGAGACAGGCGCTCCAGCGTCACCTCATGCACAGGCTGGCCGATCTTGGGCTCGTTTTTCAGGTAGATGCGCTCCCAGTTCGGCAGGTGGCGGTAGAGAACGCCCGTCACCATCGCAAACAGGGCGATCTGCTCGGACAGCACCTGCGGAGTGAAGAGGAACACCAGCAAGGCGCCGACGATAACGAGGGTGGTTGCGATGACGATATAACGGATGAGCAAGAGCAATATCACATAGCTCACCACCACGATCAGCAAAGGCACCGGATGCAGGAACAGCAGCGCCCCGCCGGCCGTCGCCAGCGCTTTGCCGCCGCGAAACTTGGTGTACAGGGAAAACACGTGCCCGAGCACCGCCCCCGCTGCCGTCCAGAAAGCGAGCGTCTGATCGCCCGTCACCAGACCGGTCAGCATCGTCGGCACGAAGCCTTTCAGCAAGTCGAGCAGAAGCACCACTCCGGCCGCACGCTTGCCAAACAGGGTCAACGTGTTGGTCGCGCCAGGATTGCCGCTGCCCTCTGTAAAGATGTTAGCGCCTTTGCGCTTACCCAGCAAAAATGCAAATGGCGTCGATCCCACAAGATAGCCAAACAAAAGAGCGATCACAACCGATACGATCATCAAAGGTTATCACCTCAAAACAGACTATGTACAAGATTGCAAAAAATGAGCGGATGCAAAAGGATACGCGCACAGGCATACGCCCTTCCGCTCGAGCATGACCGTTGTCACCGATCGCGCCCTCGATTCGCCAGCGTTACGCCTGCAAATGCCCGATACGTTTTGAATCGCGTGGGCAAGCAGACGGGGACTGCGCGTTTACCGCAGCCCCATCTCCTGCATCACCTTGACCACGCGGTCGGGATAGTCGCTGCAGATGCCGTCGACGCCCCATTCGAGCAGTCGGCGGATGTCCGCCTCCTCATTGATCGTCCAAACGTGGACTTTTACTCCGTGCTCATGCGCGATCCGCAGCATCTTCGGCGTCACCACGCGCACGCCGAAGCCTTGCTCCGGCACTTGAAAGGCATCGACCGGCGGTTTGTAAAACTTGTGCAGCCCGCTGCGCCAGTAACAGACGAACTCCACCATCTCCCGCGTGTTCGCCCCCGTCGCGATGCGCTTCGAGGCCAGCTTGCGAAACCGCTTCATCGTGCTCGTGTGAAACGACGCGATCAGCACGCGGTCCTCCGCTCTGCACTTCTTGATCGTTTCGACCAGCGCCAGTTCCATCGGCGGCGTGGTCTGCTTGATGTCCATGTTGATGCGCATTCCCGGAAACGCGGTCAGCACTTCTTCCAAGGTCGGGATGGTCACGCCTTTTCCCCGGTACGGAAACGTCTTGCCCCCGTCCGGCGTGAACTTGTACCCGAAATCGATCTCCTTCAGTTCGGCCAGCGTCTTTTGTTTGATGAACCCGCTGCCGTCGGTCAGCCGGTTCACCGTGTCGTCATGGCTGACCACCACATGCCCGTCCCGCGTCATGTGCACGTCCGTCTCAAACGCATCGGCGCCCATCTCCACGGCGAGGGCAAACGCCTCCAGCGTGTTCGACGGCGCATAGGCGGATGCGCCTTGATGCGCGAGCACCATCGGCCGCGGCAGATCCAAATAAGGTTTGACCCCCATATCTCTCCCCCAACTCTCCTACTTCTTGTGTTCGGTGATCCCCAGCGCGTCAAAGATCAGCTGGCGGCGCGCCGCAAACGCTGCTTCGGACAGCACCGGCTCGAGGTCGGTATCGACGATCGGCTGCTGCAGCGTGATCCACGACTTGCACCCGAGATACCCCTCCGCTACCGGGATCGTCTTCGGCACGGTCAGTTTGTAAGCCCGCACCGTCAGGATATGCAGCGGCTTGTCGTTTCTCCATTGCAAGCGTTCTGCGGCATAATCATGGGTCATGATGTGAAACGGATCCAGCCGTTTCAAGTCTTGTTCGGCCAGCACCGTGATATCATCGACCACATGCGCCGCATGGGTGATCACCACCTCTTGGGGCGGCACGGTGACGCCTTGCATCGTCGCCTCCACCCGCGCCTGATACTGCGGTTTGATCAGTTGCGATCTCTGATGCTCATAGGTCGGGTAGAGATAAAACGAAGTCTCCTCCAGGCGGAACTCCCGCGTCTCCTCCGTGATCCCGCCTTTGCGGATCAGCACCAGCTGCTCCCCTTTCGCGATCGCATCGATGCAGACCGCCCATTCCTTCAAGGCTACCTCTTTGATCGGCAAATGCGGGCTGTGCAGCTCCAGCGAAAACGAACGCAATCCGATACCCATCGACCATCACTCCTCCTGTTCCCTCGTCTTGTTTTCATCTGCTTTTCCCCGGCGGCGGGAGATCGTCCGCCAGACCAGCGGCGTCACAAACGAGACGACGACCACGGCCAGAATCCAGAAGCGATACGGATACAGCACCTTTTCCAGATGGTGCAGCTGGTTGCTGAACAGATGACCGAGCAACAAGAACGTCACCGTCCAAAACAGCGCACCGAGGTAGGCGAACGGCGCGAAAATGCGAAATTTCATCTGGCCGAACCCGGCAGACAATGCGGTCAGATGACGCAGCCCCGGCACAAAATAGCCAAAAAACAGGGCAAGCCCCCCGTAGCGTTCCATATAGTGTTCCACACGAAGCAGTCTCTCTTCCGTCAAATGCAAAAAGCGTCCGAAGCGCGCCACCACTTCTTTGCCTAACAGCCGCCCCAGCAGAAACGACAGCGTGATCCCCACGACGCTCCCCAAAAACGCGGCCGCAAGCGCCCCGGCGAAATGCATGCGCCCCTGCGAAATCTGATATCCCGCAAACGTCAGCAGCGCCTCATCGGGCAGCGGCAGGCCGACGATGCCCAGCACCAGCAGACCGAACAACCCCCAGTACCCGTACTGGTCGAGCAAATTCATCATTCCATGATCGATCATCCTCACCCCATCCCAAAAGAACTGCTTTTCAGCAGATGATTCTGTGTTATAGTGTTACTAAACTTTCGTGACTCGAAGGAGATGAGTCGGTCCTATGAAACTATCGGAGAGTCTCCCTCGCTGGTCAACGCCGATCTGGGCGTTGCAACTGACCATTTTTTTCTCAAATCTAGGCTTCTTTATGATCGTACCACTGCTGGGCACACATTTCACGGATAATTTGGGATTGACCGCCACGGTGGCCGGCACGATGCTCGGTGCCCGGATTCTGGCACAGCAAAGCTCGATGCTGTTCGGCGGGTATCTCGCCGACCGCTTCGGCTACCGCGAGATGATGCTGCTCGGATCGCTGCTGCGGGCGCTCGGCTTTGCGCTGTTCGGGCTGCTGACAAGCGTGCCGGGCATCCTGCTCGCCTCGCTGTTCGCAGGCGCGGGCGGCGCTCTGATCTTTCCGGCCAACCAAGCTGCGTTCGTCGCCCTCTCCGCGCCGGAAAAGCGCAAAGAGCTGTTCGACTGGCGCAACATCATCGGCAATGCCGGGATGACGCTGGGCCCGGTCGTCGGGGTGCTCTTGATCTCGTTCGAATTCCAGATCGTGAGCTATGTATCCGCACTGGTGTTTCTGATCTTAGGTCTGATCTCGTATATTCTGGTGCCGAAGCTCAAGCCGGAAGCGCAAGCCCGGCAGAGCCTCTTGAAAAATGTGCGCACGATCATGCACAACCGCACCTTCCTTTGGCTCCTGTTCTGGATGATGGGCCTGAACATGCTGTTCCAGCAGCTCTATATGACGATTCCTTATATCGCCAAAGCCAACGGGCAGAGCAGCCTCGTCTTCTGGCTGTTCACCCTCGTCTCGCTGCAAGTGATCTTCCTGCAGTTGCCGATTTCGAAGTGGCTGGCCAAGCGCAACTGGTCACAGCTGCAGATCATCGCCTTTGGCGTGCTGATCAACGGGCTGGGCTTCGCCCCGCTGATGTTCGATGTCAGCCTCTGGTCGCTCGTCATCGTCACCACCGGCATCGCGCTCGGACAGTTGATCGTCAACCCGACGTTCCAAGTGTTCACGACGGAGATCGCCGAGAAAGCGCTCGTCGCGTCCTACTTCGGATTCTCCGGCCTGTCGCTGGCGATCGGCGGTTCGTTTGGCAACACGTTTGGCGGCTTCCTGCTCGATCTCGCCGCCAAGACCGGCCTGCCGTGGCTACCCTGGTTTACGCTGACCATGATCGGCGTGGTCTGCGCGCTGGGCATTCGCCAGACGGCAACCCGCCAAACAAAAGTGCCGGTTCACTCAGGAATCAGCGTGTCGAACCAGACACCAGCCAAGTAGACCAACAGCACAGACACGACGGAGAGAACGATGACCCAGACAAACTGGCGCATTTCGGCTCCTCCTTTCGTAGTAGCAAGAGAAAAAGCATGCAGAGCTTCTGCATGCTTTTTTAGCGTTCCCACTTTTTAGTTTGCCACACTCTCCAGAGCCGGACCTGCGATCAGCTTGGACTCGACGCCGTTTTCGCCCCACTCTTTGATCAAGGTGTCGGCCGTCTCTTGCGCCAGCGGATACACTTGGATCACAGTCAGCATATCGATCATCGCCTTTTGCTCGTTTTTGCGAGCGCGGGACAGCACATCGGCAATCAGATCCATCTCATCCGGCAACAGGCCGTTTTCAGCGGCGCGGATGTTGATCACCGTTTCGCCGAATGCGACTTGGTACACGTTGTCCTGCTCCGACGGCATCGGAAACTCGCGGCCTTTGAAGCGGTTGGACAACGTCATCTTTTGAACCGGATTGAGCTTGGTGCGCTTGAGCGCAGATTTGAAATCGAACATTTCCACAGTCATGAATATAGCCTCCAACAAAGCGTAGTAGAACCAGTATACCGAATATCTTGCAATTTTTTAAGAGACTGTTGGCTCAAAAGGGAGCCAGATCGAAACGATTGTGCCATGGTCGACGGCGCTTTCCACTTCCATGTCGCCGCCGTGCGCTTCGATGATCGATTTGGCGTTAGACAGCCCGAGCCCGGTGCCGCGGCTTTTCGTCGTGTAAAACGGCTCAAAGACGTCGGCGAGGCGATCTTCCGGAATCCCCTGCCCGGTGTCGGAGATGACGATCTGCACGAACTCCGGCTCCGCTTCGTCGCGGCGCACCCGCACGTCGATCGTGCCGCCGCTTGGCGTGGCGTCGATCGCGTTGTTCAGCAGATTTAAAAACACTTGCTGCAGCTGGTCGCAGTCGGCAATGATCGGACCGATCTCTTCATAGTGTTCGACCAAATGCAGATTTCCTTGCAAAAAGGACGTTTGCATCAGATTGCAGGTGTCGCGCAGCGTCTCGACGATGTAGCAGGACCCAAAGGAAGGCGTTTGCGGCTTGGAGATATTTAAAAAGTGGTTGACAAGATCTTCAATTCTACGCAACTCGGAGAGGATCATTTTCCCTTTTTTCTCCGATTTTTCGGAAAATTCTTCCTGTTTTAGCATGAGCTGCATCGCCAGCTTGATCACCGCCACCGGGTTGCGAATCTCGTGGGCGATCTGGGCGGCAAACTTGCCCATCGTGGACAGGCGTTCCCCCTGCTTGCTGCTCCGTTCGAGGCGGACGAACTTCGTCATGTCGCGGCCAACGAGCAGCAAGGTCGACGTGGCGTTCGTGTCATCTTCGATCCAGTGCGCGTCCCAGAAGATGTGATGGATGTCGCCTGTGGAGGATTTGACCTCTTCGACAAAGTCGGTCAGCTGCTTACGCCCCTGCAACGCGACGAGCGCGGCGCTTTTTTCGCAGAACATCTCCTGCAGGAGCTGCGGCGCATCGTCCTTTTGGACAAGCAGGCTTTTCGCGGCCTCGTTCAAGTGAATGATCGTGCCGTCCTCAGCGGTGACGAGGATCAGGTTGTTCGAAGTCTCGGCGATCTTCTCCTGCAGGAGCAGGGTGCGGTAGTGTTCCGACTTTAAGATCATCGCCTTGTCGATGGCATGGCCGATCGACAGGACGGTGCCGAGCATATACGGGCTGTGCTCTCGTTTATAGGCGGCGATGGCGAGCCCG
This sequence comes from Tumebacillus sp. BK434, assembly GCF_004340785.1. NCBI lineage: Bacteria > Bacillati > Bacillota > Bacilli > Caryophanales > Alicyclobacillaceae > Tumebacillus > Tumebacillus sp. BK434. The sequence continues at coordinate 176,017 of NZ_SLXS01000003.1, forward strand.
CCGACGAGGTTGCCCTGCGGATCGTGCAGCGGCGTGGCGGCGCAGGACATGCCGTGAAGTTCCTGGTTGTAATGCTGGTCTCCGACCATGTGCACCGGGCGGTCTTCCGCCAGCGCCGTGCCTAACGCATTGGCGCCGTACACGTTTTCATGCCAGCTCATCCCCGGGGTGGTGTGGTGCTGCAGCAGTTTGTCCGGCAGGCGTTCACCGCGCGTGGCGAGCAGATAGCCGTCCGCATCGCAGATCGCGACGATGCATTCGCTCTCCACGGTGCTGTACAGCTGATCAACGTAAGGGAGCGCGGACTCGAGCAGCAGCCGGTTGCTGTAGATGCGCGCCGACAGCTCCTGCGCCCCCAGCGGGGTGAGTTCAGGAAGCTTTTCCGGGTCTACCCCATATGCTCTCGACCGTTTCCATGCTTCGGCATAGACGTTCGATTGGTTGTATGCTCTCCTCATGAATGACTCCTTCCTGGCCGCGTGACATCCTCACAGACGTTTCGTATTGCCTTATTATAGAGCAACGCACGAAAAGAATCCATGTCTTGAGCGGCAAGCAGAGCGGTGCAGCCCGGCCGGATCAAGACTGCAAAAAGGTTTTCCGCCCTTAGTGCCGAAGTTGTAAGGAGATGTACAGGTACTGGAGGAAGCGCATGAAGTTAGAAAGACACCGACCTGATTTTGTGCTGTTCGTTGTGGTCATTTTGTTGGCGTTGTTTGGTCTGATCTGCATTTACAGCGCCTCGCAGATGGTGGCGCTCGAAGAGACCGGCATGCAAAGCACCGACAAGTATTTTTTCAAGCAGCTGCAATGGGTGCTGCTCGGGATGCTGGTGATGCTGTTTACGATGAATGTGCAGTTTCTCAGATGGTTTAAGCTGTCCAAGCTGATGCTGCTCGGTTCGTACATCTTGCTGGCGCTGGTCTTTATGCCCGGCATCGGCGTTCACGTCGAAGGGGCGAATCGCTGGGTCAACCTCGGGGTGCAGTTTCAGCCGTCCGACCTGGCGATGCTGGCGATCATCATCCACATCGCGGCACTCTTGTCCAAGAAGCAGGACCGCATCCAAGATCCGAAAGCTTCGTATTGGCCGCCGATGATCCTGATCGGCATCGGCTTTTTGCTGATCATTCTCGAGCCGGACATGGACACCGCCGTCACGTTTGCGCTCTGTCCGTTTGTGATCATGTTTGCGGCGGGCATCCCGTGGAAATATGTGCGCAACACGATCATCGTCGGGCTGGTCGCGCTCGTGCCACTCGCCTTGATGAGCTACCGCGGCGACCGCGTCGCGACTTACCTCAACCCGTTTGCAGGGGGCGTCAACGATGGCAACCTGCAGATCGTGCAGTCCCTGTTCGCGATCGCGACGGGCGGCTGGACCGGGCGGGGTCTCGGGCACTCGATCGAAAAATTTTCCTACCTGCCGATGCCGCACACCGACTTTATCTTCGCGATCTTGTCGGAGGAGTGGGGCTTTATCGGCGGACTGGTACTGGTCGCCTTGTACGCCGTGCTGATCTGGCGCGGGATCTACATCGCGCTGCGCGTGCCGAACCGCTTCGCTTCGCTGGTCGCGATCGGCTTGACAACGCTGATCGGTTTCGCCGTGTTTTTGAACATCGGCTCCGTGTCGGGGCTCTTGCCTGTCATCGGCGTGCCGCTGCCGTTTATCTCGTATGGCGGCACCTCGCTGCTGGTCAAAATGTTCTCGATGGGCATACTGCTGAACATTTCGCGGTATACTGCGCAGGTTCCGCTAAAAGAGGATGCGCCGCGAACGCGGGCCGACTCGAACGTCGCACCGCTTCGCCCGACGCGTTTTGATGCGTAAAGGAAGGTGTCAACCATGCAAGTGTATGTACAGGATCTCGGTCACGATGTGTCGCTGATCGACCTGATGGAACAAGGGGAGCGCGGGCGCTCGGCGTGCTATGTAGTGCGCGGCGCGAAGCTCGCGATCATCGAGACGGGCTCTTCACTGTCCGCCCCGTACATTCTGGCCGGGCTGAAGGAGCTCGGCGTGGCGCCGGAGCAGGTGGAGTATGTGATCGTCACTCACATCCATCTCGACCATTCCGGCGGCGTCGGCTACATCCTGCCCCATTTCCCCAATGCGACAGTTGTCGCGCACCCGCGCGCGGGCCGGCACCTGATCGACCCCTCCCGCCTGATCGAAGGCGCGAAGGCGGTCTACGGCGCCGATGAGTTGGCCCGCCTGTACGGAGAGATTCTGCCCGTTCCGGCCGAGCGGGTGCTGATCCGCGACGAAGGCGAGCAACTCGACCTCGGCAACGGGCACCTGCTCACCTTTTATGACACGCCGGGTCATGCGAAACACCACTTCTCGATCCACGACCCGGCCGCACGGGCGATCTTCTCCGGCGACACGGTGGGCGTGCGCTATGTGCAGGCGCTGACCGGGTGGGATTTCGAATGCATCTATCCCTCGACGTCCCCGACCGATTTTGACCGCGAGGCGGTGATGAACTCGGTCGCCAAGCTGGAGCGATTGCCCGATGTTGACCGCATCTTCCACACCCACTTCGGCCCGACCGCCCCGGCGTCTGTCGCCTTCGCGCGCACCCGCCAGACGGTGGCCGACTTCGACCGCCTGTCCCGCGACCTGTTCCGACCGGGGCTGGACTACCAGATCCTCGCCGAAGCGATCCGCGACTACATCCGCGCCGACCTGGCGAAAGAAGGTCACATCGTGCAGGAGCTTGGCGGGATCGAGTTCGATATCGAGCTGAATGCGAAAGGTATGCTGTATGTGTTGGAAAAGGAGCAGGCCGGTAAATAACGGAACGTGATATTTTCTGGTCGAATGGAGCTCGAAACAATAAAAAGAGAGTCGGCAGATCAACTGCCGACTCTCTTTTTTGCGAATGGAAACGTATGTCGTACCGGATACTGCGGCCCTTCAGGGCCAGCTGACACCGACTCGTACAAGTGCAGCGCCGTCACGTCCCACTCCGCCCCCTGCAGCAGGTCGGCCACGTCCGGCGGCTGCCAGTGCGGGTCGGTGGAGCGCAGGCGGCCGAGAGTGATGTGCGGGCGGAACTGGTCGTGGGCGAAACGGCCGGCGCCGAGCGTGTTCAAAGGCTCAGCCAGCACAGCGTACAGCGCCTGCAAAGGCGCCACGTCGCCGCTCACGCCGCACCAGACGACCTTGGCACGCGGGAACCAACCCGCGTGGTCAATGCGCAGCTGAAACGGCTGCTGCGCGGCCATGTGCGGCGTGACCAGCTCGATCACGCGCTGCACCTGCCCCGCGTCCAAGTCCCCGAGAAAATGTGTCGTGATGTGAAACTGCTCCGAGCGGTACCACTTCTTCACGTCGAGGAGCGGTTCCAGCCGCTCCTCCACCTTGATCAGCGTCCTCCCACACGGTTCCTGCGGCACTTCGAGGCCAAGAAAATACCGTCCCATGCACGAGATCCTCCCTGTGGCGAGAGATTTATCCGAAAATCTGCTCCGCGCGCGCCAGATCGTTGTTATCGTCCACTTCCACCCAGCGCAAGTCGCCGACGTCGACGACTTTCAGCTTCCAGCCTTCGCGGATCAGCTCTTGGAAAGCACGTTCATAGTATTCGTTCTCCTCGCCCTGTTCAACCAGCTTCGCGAGATGGTCGACGACGCCTTGCGCGTCCGCCGCGTTGATCTTGCACAGGCCGATCGATTCGCCCAAGCCCCGCTCGACGGAGATCTCCTTGGACAACTCGGTGACATAGCCGCTCGCATCGAGCACGAATTTCATCGCTTCTTCATCCAGCTTCATCTGCATGTCGACCGCGAGATGCGAGTCGGCCGCACCGGCCACGCGGCTCAAGATGCCGTCTTCCAGCAGCAGGTCGCCATCGGTCAGCACAAAGCCGTCCAGCAGGAAGTCTTTCGCGCAGAGGAGCGTGTAGCCGTTGTTCGTCACATCGTAACGCTCATTTTGCACGAGGCGCACCGGCAGCTCGTTCGTCTGCTGCCATTCGTTGACTGCAGCTTCGATCTGCGGATGACGATAGCCGGTGATCAGCACGACCTCCTGGAAGGCGTTTGTTGCCACCGCTTGCTTCAAGAAACGGTCGAGGATCGTCTGCCCGCCGACTTCGACGAGGCATTTCGGGCGATCATCGGTCAGCGGGCGCAAACGCGACCCGACACCTGCTACAAGAATTACCAATCTCATCTTCTACACTCCTTATTGAGTTACAGAGGCTGTGGTTGCCGTCATTTTAAAGCCGCGCTCCATCATGTCGAGGAACGACAGCACATGCTCTTCGCGGACATGGCCGATGTTGGCGATCTGGAACGCCTTGCCAAGGAACGGGCCTTTGCCGCGGTAGATGACATAGTTGTGTTGCTTCACCCAATCGTGGAACGCTTCCACGTCGATGTCTTCCGGGTAGTAGACGGTGGTCAAAACGCGGGACATCTCCGCTTCGTCGATCACGAAGGACAGGCTTAGCTTCTTCAGGCGGTTGCGCACGAGGCTGGCCAGATAGCCGTAGTGTTTCATCCGCGCCGCCACCGTATCCTGCAGCAGTTCATCGAGCGCCACTTCTAGCGCATAAAACAAGGAGACGGCCGGCGTGTTCGGCGTCTGGTAGGAGAGCGCTTCGAACTCGTAATGCTTGTACAGGTCGAGGTAGCGCGTGCGCGCCTTCTGCCCTTTCAGCGCCTGGAAGGCCGACTTTTTACCGCAGACGAACGCCAGACCCGGCAGCGAGGCCAGCGCTTTGTTCGCCGATGCGGTGCAGAACGTGATGTTCGCCGCTTCTACAGACAGAGCTTCTGCGCCGATCGAGGAGACCGCGTCGACGAGGAAGTCGACATTGTGCTTCTTCATCAGCGCGCCGATCTCGTTGATCGGGTTGAGCATCCCGCAGGAAGTCTCGTGGTGCACGACCATCAGCGCGTCATAAGCGCCGGTTGCGACCAGCTCCTCGACTTTTGCGAGGTCGATCTTGTTCGCCCAGCCAAACTCCAGCGACGTGTAATCGAGCTCATGGCAGCGTGCCAGGTCGATCAGGCGGTTGCCGAACTCGCCGTTGGAGAGGATGAGCAGCTTCTTGCCCGGACCGTAGGAAGAGAGCAGCGCTTCGTTCGCCGAGGTGCCGGAGCCGGTGATGATCACGTTGGTGTAGTCTTTGCCGGTCACGCCGTACGCTTGGTTCAGCTTGGCGCGGCAACGGGTGAGGATCTCGATAAACTCCGTCTCGCGGTGGCCGATGTCTGCGTGCAAGAGCGCCGATTTTACTTTTTTCGAGACCATGACCGGACCTGGGCAGAGCAGCACCTGCTCGGAGATCAGCGGGGTGACCGCATCACGCTTCTCCGTGAACAGGCGCACCGCCTGCAGATAGTCGGTGACAAAATCGATCTCGATCCACGAGCCTTCGACCAGCGTTTCCAGCGCAAACGGGAACTCCGCAGCGATCTCGTTCAGCGCCACTTCGTAGTACACATCCTGCGACACCTTGGTCAAGGCAGCAAAAAACGCTGCGCTGGCATCTGCAGACACGCGCGCGAGGCCGGCAAATTCGCCGAGCGCGTGCTCGTCATCGATCGTCTTACTCAGGAAGACCGCATCGCCTTGGCGGGAGACTTTCATCTCCTCCGGCGAAGAGATCGACTTCTCCTGATAGAGCAGGACGTTGCCGTCGAGCGCCGCCATTTTTTCAAACACATAGCCGTCTGCCACCACATCGCCGTCGAGCAGGTAGAACGATTCGCCGCTGACGAATTCCGCAGCGAGCAGGGCGGAGTACGCGGTCGAAGTGGCCTTGAACGCCGGGTTCTCGATCAGGTGGACGGCGCAGGGCGGGTTGGACGCCGCCAGATGTTCGCGGATCGCTTCCCCTTCATAGCCGATGACAACATAAACATCCTCCACACCGTGCTCCGCCAGTTGGCGGATCTGCCGGGAGAGGATGGTTTCCGAACCGATGGGCAACAGCGCTTTCGGCAACGTTTGAGTAATCGGAGCCAGACGTTCCCCGGCTCCTGCAGCTAAGATGACAGCTTTCATGCCAGAATCCCTCAATTCGTTCTAAAATAGCGAAGCCAAGCTTTCAGCGGTTTGTAGACTGCGAACAGCAAGCCGAGCAGCGTGACGCCGATCAGCGTTCCTTTCGCTCCGGCGAGCACGGCGAACAGGCAGACAACAGCATACTGCTCGTCGATCGAGAAGTCGATGACGAACTTCTTGCGCCCTGCTGTCGGACGGCCCAGCTGCGGCTTGGCCGGAGCTTCGGCAGCAGCCGCTTCCTGCGCCGCTTTCGAAGCCGGGATCGCGCGGTTCATCTGGCCGTAATATTCGAGCAGGAAGAGCACGAACAACGCGCCCATCGCCCAGTAAAACACGGTCACATCTTCGGTCAGCCGATACGCGCCGACAGCGAGCGTCGACACGTACAGAAACTCCTTGATCCGGTCGCACATCTGGTCCAGCCAGCCGCCAAACGGGCTCATCTTGCCCGTGAAGCGCGCGAGCTGGCCGTCACACCAGTCCAGCACGTACGACACATACAAAATCACAGCGCCGATGATCAGAGACGTGCGGTCCCCGACAAGAAACAGACTGCATGCCGCAAGCCCCAGTACCAGCGAAATCAACGTCATCGCATTCGGGTGCAGCCCCATGCGCGCCGCGAGTTCCGTAATCGGCGTCGACAGCCACGTATAGCAGCGGCCGAGATAGTAGTTGCTATACTTCGTGACCGACTCGATCTGCCGGTAACGTTCCGTAAGATTCATCTCTTATTCCTCCATCAACTCTTTACAAAATCTATGTCGAAAGATACTAGATCATAGATACCCGTCTACAAGAATACACCCAAACCAGACCCCAGCACAATAAGCAGTCATAAAAAAACAAAACAGGAGCTCCCGCCCAGCGGAACTCCTGTTTTCAAAGGCATGATGACTCGCTTACAGGTGGCGTACAAGTGCCTCTACGAACTGTTCCAGATACTTTTGATCCAGTTCGTCGAAGCGGTTCTGAATCGGGCTGTCGATGTCGAGCACGCCAAGCAGTTCGCCGTTGACGAGAATCGGCACCACAATCTCCGATTGGGACGCCGCATCGCAGGCGATATGACCCGGGAACTCGTGCACGTATGCCACGAGTACCGTTTCGCGGCGTTCAGCAGCCGTCCCGCATACTCCTTTGCCGATCGGAATACGCACGCAGGCGGGAAGACCTTGGAACGGCCCGAGCACCAATTCCCCATCTTTCATCAAGTAGAACCCCACCCAGTTGATCGTTTCTAAAAATTGATTCAGCAGGGCGGATGCATTGGCGAGATTGGCGATCAGGTCGTTTTCACCATCGAATAGAGCTTCTGCTTGGCGAATCACGACTTCATAATTTTCTTCACGAGTACCGGTATAGCTGCTGGCAGAGAACAAGACTTTCCCTCATTTCCTCATCGTTTGCCTACAGTATACGACATAGACCCCGCGAACGGGAGGCTCTTAAATTCGTTTCTCGATTTCCCATTTGATTCAAGGCACTTCCCAGAATCGGCAATTGTACCATTTCCGATGGAATTATGTTATTATTTCGGGGGATTCTATTGGATAAAACAACCTAAAGGAGTTTCTGTGATATGCTTACTCGGCATTCTCGAACTGAACTAGTCATCGGCCCTGAGGGCGTTGAAAAGCTGCAAGGCAGCACCGTCGTCGTGCTCGGCATGGGCGGCGTCGGATCGTTCACTGTGGAAGCGCTGGCCCGCGCCGGCGTCGGACGCCTCGTGCTCGTCGACAAAGACGATGTGGACATCACCAACATCAACCGCCAGATTCCGGCGCTGACCTCGACGGTCGGCCAGGAAAAAGTCGACGTGATGATGCAGCGCGTGCATGAGATCTCGCCCGACATCGAAGTGATTCCGCTTCGCATGTTCTATTTAGAAGAAAGCAAAGATGAGATCTTCAAATACAACCCCGACTTCGTCGTTGATGCGATCGACACGATCTCGGCAAAAATCCTGCTGATCGTCGAGTGCCACAAGCGCGGCATTCCGATCGTTGCCTCGATGGGCGCCGCGAACAAAGTCGACCCGACGATGTTCCGCGTGATGGACATCTCCAAGACCAAAGTCGACCCGATCGCCAAGATCATCCGCCGCAAGCTGAAAGACCACGGCATCTACAAAGGCGTCAAAGTCGTCTGCTCGCTCGAACAGCCGGCCAAGCCGCGCGTCGATGTCACCGAAGCGATCGTCCCCGAACACGTCAAAGAAGGCGAAGCGCCGCGCAAAGCGAAGAACCCGCCCGCGTCGATCTCCTTCGTCCCGTCGGTGGCCGGCCTGATTCTGGCCTCGGTCGTCGTGCGCGACCTGGTCGGCATCAAATACAAGATGTAAAACAGAAAGGGAGTGGCTCATCGCCACTCCCTTTTATCATTCTGCCGCCATTTCTCCAACCACACTGCGCTTCTTCGCCGCCGTGTACATGGTCCACACGGTCAACGCAGAGAAGATCAGATTCTGCCAGACGTTCAGCTCCGTCTGGTAAAACAAGTGTGACGTCAGGTCGGACACGACCAGCGAAAGGAACAGGACACCGCCCCAAAAGTAAACGGAGACGCGGGAATCATCGCTTTTTTTGTAAAAGGCAAAACGAACCATAATCATAAGGGCAAAAAAGATGTAAGCACTGAAGGTCACCCACTGAAACACTTCCAACGACACTTGAATCAACACCTTTCTCTGCTCTTCTATCTTTGCATCTGTCTCTCTATGAGTATTAGACGCGGCGCGTCCAAAAAAGTTACATTGGAAATTGTGACTAAATCATTATAAATATTCGCAATCCGGAAAAAAATAAGCCCGTCAAACGACGGACTTTTGCGTTACATTTTGATGACATCTATCAGTTACAGATCCAATGCGCTAATGAATTTCTGATATTCGTTCGACCGCACGCCGCCTGCCGGCACCAGCACGTCGAGCGAGTTGGTGTTTTTCAGGCCGAGAATCTGCGCCACATGCCCGATGTCGATCCCCTGTTCGATCATGTGGGCAGCCAAAGAGCGGCGCAGCGACTGCAAGGCGATATGTCCTTCGATCTTGGCGTCTTTGGCCGTCTCGACAAACAAAACCTGCAGTTTCGCCTGCCGGATCGGGCCTTTTTCGTCGACAAAGACGTTCGGCAGTTTGCTCTTGCTGGCGCGGATGTATTTTTTCAACAAATCCTTCAGCTTGCGGGAGAAAAAGACCAGCCGGTCGCGCTCCCCAGCCTTGTTTTTGACGACCAAAAACAGGTCATCCCAGTTGATGTCGTCCTGCTGCAAGCGGGCGAGTTCGTCCGGACGCAGCCCGGTCTCGTACATCGTCGTGAAGATCGCCCGGCGCTTGATGTCGCCGCAGGCGATGATAAAGCGCTTCATCTCGTCGATCGTCAACGGACGCGGCAAAGAGAAGATGTACGCTTTGCTCTCCGAGATCGTCTCATCCATATCGCCGGACTGTCCTTGGTTTTCGAGGAACTTGTAAAAAGATTTGATCGCCTTGAACTTGCGGTGAATCAGTTTCTCCGACTTGCCGCCGTCCCGCAGTTCGCTGCCGAAATCATTGGCGTCATCTTCGGTCAGCTCCCCGAATGCTTTTTCGCGTTTGGCCATGAAATCGGCAAACTGTCCCAGATCGAGCAATACCCCTTGCACCGTTCCTGGCGACTTTTTCTTCTCTTCCAGGTAATTTCCGAACGCCTGGATCTGTGCTTCGTGTTCAGCAGTACCTGCCATCGGTTCCCCTCCACTTTCAATCTTACCTTCGTTATTGTGAACCAAACTCGCCAGAGAATGCAATCCTCTTGCCGTACTGTTAAGTATAAGAATCAAAACCGCGGGTCAGAACCGCAAGTTTCAGACACACTACAGATACTGCCGATTTTCCAGTGACGAACCGGCCTGCTTTTTGTTATAGTGGTTGTTGAATCTATTTTTAGGCACCTATTTTAGACTGAGGAGACGAAGACCACGATGACGAAACAACCTTATCACAACCGGGAAGTGTCTGTGACTAAGATCTTTACGTTCGACTCGGCTCATCGTTTGGATGACTATATCGGCAAGTGCGCAAACTTGCACGGCCACACTTATAAATTGGAAGTCACCATCAAAGGCCGCACCGACCACCGCGGCATCGTCGTCGACTTTGGAGACATCAAAAAGATCGTCAACGAGCAGATCATCGGCGTGTACGATCACCGTTTCCTGAACGACCTGATGGCGTTCAACACGACGGCTGAAAACATGGTCTTCCACTTTTTCGAGATCATCGACACCTACTTGCGCAAAATCGCCGACGACACCCCCTGCCGCCTGCTGCGCGTCCGTTTGTGGGAAACGCCGACCGCCTATGCGGAACTGACCCGGGAGGATTACGATGCGGCTGAATGAACTGTTCCTCTCCATTCAAGGTGAAACGTCGTCGGCCGGCCTGCCGACGATCTTTGTGCGCTTTACCGGCTGCAACCTGCGCTGCACGTACTGCGACACGAAATATTCCTACTACGAAGGCGACACGATCACTCCGGACGAAGTGATGGACAAGATCCGCGCCTTGAAGTGCAAACGCGTCTGTCTGACCGGCGGCGAACCGCTGATCCAGCCCCGCGCGGAGATGCAAGACCTGCTGGACAAGCTGGCCGAAGAAGGGTATGAAGTCTCGATTGAGACGGACGGTTCGATCGACGTCTCCAAATTCAAGCTGCATCCGAAGCAGCGCTTTATCGTGGACATGAAAGTGCCTTCCTCCGGGATGAGTGCGAAGATGCACCTGCCGAACCTGCAGCACATCGTAGCCGAGCGCGACGAAGTGAAATTTGTCGTTGGCAGCCGCGCAGACTATGAGTGGTGCACGCAGCTGATCCGCGAGCAGGGGATTCATCCGAAAGACGGCTATCAGTTGATCTTCTCCCCGGTGTTCCGCGAGATCGAGCTGGAGGATCTCGTCAACTGGATTCTGGAAGACGAGCTCGATGCGCGCTTCCAAGTGCAGCTGCACAAGATCGTCTGGGACCCAGACAAGCGAGGAGTGTAATCTGATGAGTAAAAAAGCGGTCATCATCCTCTCCGGCGGCCTCGACTCCACCACCTGCATGGCGGCGGCAAAGGACGCTGGGTATGAGCTGTACCCGCTGTCGTTCCATTATGGGCAGAAGGCAGCGATTGAGCTGGAGTCGGCGAAGAAAGTTGCCGAGTATTACGGTGTGTCAGATCGCCATTTTATCGCCGATTTGAAAGGCCTGATCCGCGGGTCGGCGCTGACCGATGCGGATAAAGAGATTCCGAAGCACCGCACGGGCGAGGAGACGGACATCCCGGTGACGTACGTGCCGGCGCGAAACATCATCTTCCTGTCGATCGCCCTGTCGTACTCGGAAGCGATCGGTGCCGAGGCGATGTACATCGGCGTCAACGCGCTCGACTACTCCGGCTACCCGGACTGCCGCGCCGATTTTATCGCGGCGTTCCAAGACGTGATCAACAAAGGCACCGCGGCTGGCGTGTCGGGGCATCCGATCCAGATCGAGACCCCGCTGCAAATGCTGTCCAAGGCGGGTATCGTGCAGCTCGGGACCGAACTGGGTGCGCCGCTGCACCTGAGCCACTCCTGCTATTTCGGCACCGACCCGTCCTGCGGCGAATGCGAATCCTGCACGCTGCGGATTCGCGGGTTTAAGGAAGCGGGCGTGAAAGACCCGATTCCTTATGCGGTGGAGATCGATTGGGAAGCGAAATAGGAAGAACCCCCATCTGGAGAGATGGGGGTTCTGTGCGTCCTAATGCCTACTAGCCAGCGCCTTGAAGTTACGGCTAAGCGAAAATATCCGCTGCCATCCCATCCTGGGCACAAAGTCAGCACATTGACGACGCACAAATTGAAGAGACGTAGGCGTCCTTACCCGGCTCGACTTGACGGTCGTATGCTCCATATAGACCGAGTACAAGCACACCTAGTTTTAAAGCCAGTTGGGGTCTGCGACAGACTTCAGCCTATGGGGAACAGGGCTTTCTACTATCCTTGAAGACTCGAGGAGTGCGTGGTGTTTGTTTTCGAATATTGGTATACCGCAATCATTTGGACAATCGCGGTAACGGCCAGTCCCACCGACGCAATCCAATACGCACCATGAAGGCCGAAGAGATGAAGAAACCCCCCTGAAATGACAGTTCCAAGAGGAAGGATCCCACCGACTACTGTTGTCAACATGCCGATAACACGCCCGTGCAGTTTGCTCGGAACGATTTTTTGCAAAATAGTAAAAAAGAAATTGCCGGCTACTGCACTTCCAAGTCCCATAACAAACAAAAGCAGCATGTTGACATAGAGATTTGTTATCGCCGGGTAGAGCACAATGACGATTTGAAGTCCTGAGAAAAGCACAAATCCTTGTTCAAGCGAAATCTTTTTGCTCACCCAACTCGACAGTATGTAACCTGCTACTGCACCGGCACCGATCGATAATTCGAGCAAGCTGTATCCTCTGGCTCCTGCATGCAAAACAACATCAGACCAAGCGGCCGCAAGAATCATATACGGGATATACAGCACATTCTCTAAAATGAAGATGGGAATGAGCAAACGCAGAATTTTTAATTCCCAAGTGAATCGAAATCCTTGTACCAAGCTGTTCCACCAGCTCAACTGTTCATTCGTTGACCCATCATGCGGATCGGTCGAAGCGGAGGAATCATCGGCAGCTCTATTTCTCAAGATGGCAAACAGCGTCAATAAAGACAGCAAAATGAGAAAACTGTAGAATCCGAAAATTACAGATACCGGAACAAAACTAAGCAATACGGCGCAAGTGGATGCGGCGATGACACCGGCAAACCGTCTCACGCCCTGAATGAGCCCATTCCCTGAAGCCCAATCAGACTCGGGCAAGATCTCAGGCACTAACGCTTGTGAAGCAGGTGAGGAAAGATTCCCAATTACGTTCATCAACAGATAGAGACTCGCAATCACCCAAAAATTACCACCCTTTACCCCTACATAAATCGCAAGGATCAACACTAAGAGAAAGCGGATCGACTCAAAACGTATCATCACTTTCAAACGGTCTCCACGATCCGCGATCACACCGCCAAAAACGCTGATCAGTTGGGGAATCGACATCATGAGCCCTAACCAGAGCAAATACTGTGGATCATTGGTGCTGTCTTGTACAAACCAATACAAAGCAAATGCAAATAAGTTCATTCCGATTGCGGTTCCCGACTGACCAAGAAATAGAAAACGGAAATTGCGATGAAGCAGTGCACTTTTAATAACAATCACCACCGTTCAAAAGGTTATTTTCATGTGTTTCATATTTTTAACACCGTAACCAGATACTCGCATTATACTCATTCTACATCCAGTTTTTCAACATTTATCCCTGGCGTAAGGTTAGTTCTCGCAAAACTCTAAGCGCAAGAGCCAACAATTGCGCTTCTTTATCCCCACCGCCAATGAGCCTATTGATATGCAAATGCAGAAACGTCTCCGCCACGCGCTCAAGAAATGTTTCATTTCCTAGCCGAACAATGACCTTCCGATAATCAAAAATCTTGTTTCGGCGCTCCTCCATGATCCTCGCGATTTCCCCATGAATCCAATCTTCTTTCTCTTCTGCAAGCCGTATCAGTTGACTTCTTTTTTTGGCATATCCTTCGCGAGACGGTTTCATGGTAACAATCGATTCTAACCAACTCAATTGATCATTCCTGTCCGGAAAGAAGCACGTCATCATGTCCAAAACGGAGAAGACTCCCAAAGTCTCAAGATCAGCAGATTTACTATTCTTTGAAGAGAAGTCATGCAGAAAAACAGCAAGTCGGCTATCAGCTGCAAAGATTTTTTCAGCAGATTCAACCGCCTCGAGTCCCCCGAAACGTTCAATTTCGCGTTCATAGGTGTCATACGACAGACGAAGCAATATCCCCTTTTGTTGCAGCGTGGATGCCCACTGAGCAAGGAGGGGGATGAGTTGATGGACCAGCAGTGAAGACTGACCATGGAATCGGAGACGAAGATGAGGTTCGGGTTCATCGAAACGAATGTAGTAAAACTCTTCGAACAATGCTTTGCTGAGGGCTTGTTCGCAAAATGCTTTTAGGTGTTTCCTCAGAAATTCATTCTGCTGACGATGCGGAATATAGAGCTTTGCGTAAAGCCACTCACTGCCTGTGAAAAAGGTTCTGTCTTTGATCTCACAGTCCGGCAGATATGTGCCCCACCTCAACTCCCTTGCTTCGGTCACGGCAGCAGCATCTGCTTTTTTTAGAAATGGAAAAACAAATTCGGTTGCATGACGCCCAACAGGCCCCTGACACCAAGACCCTTGCGGATCATAACAACATTCGGTCAAGGTGAGATACTGATGTTCTGTAAGTTTGTTGAACGCGTTCTGCAAAAGAGCGAAGTGGAGCTCATTATCCAAATCAAGCATCATCCGCTGATCTTCCTCAACAAGATAGAGATAACGAGGTACCTTCCATTCCTCTCTCCAAGTTTGAAGATTCGAGAACTTTGACAGCCTCCATTGGGCCGGGGCGATCACGATCCTTTTGTATCGGAGGCGTGGCAGGAATGGCGCCTGTTTCATATTCCCCCAATTCATGGGTTCCCACTGTTTAGATCGTTCGGTTGCTAGTTCCAACAGAAATCGATACACATTTGGCACACCCACCAGATTCAACATGTGGTTGGTAACAGGAATTACTTCCCGATTGAGTGATCTTGATTTCAGGTAGAAAAATTCACCTGTACAACCGACCAGCAAATCTTCTAATGAAATCACGCGTTGATCCTGGTCCGAATGAAAGACACCTAACAGGATCTGGAAATCCCTTGAAGCCTGTGTAATGGTTAAGTTGGCATCGCGGTCTGTACATGGGAGAAAGATTACCTCGGCAAATATTGCTTCTGGCCGATGTGACTGTTCGGCCTGATGAATTTGCAGAAACTGTTCTTGCAAATTCAATTGTTCCGTCAGACTGAATCGCCCGAAACTTTTCCCCGCACCAAAAGAGCCGCTGTTTTCATTCAGCCATATCAAATAATCTCCACTGTTCAACGCTTCGACAGACTGCGCTTCAACAGAAGCATACAATTCCATGGAAAGCGGTGAGTGTGCAAACTTTGGCGGTACAGATTCAAGATTCGCTAATGTATCGTCAGTGAGTTCGACTTCCAACTGCCGTTTTGCCACAGCCTGCATCGCCAAAGTCGTTACATACGTCTCCCGCATCCGGGATTGAGTTGCTGGCTTGGGATCGTATTCGCGATGGCCGGCAGGAAATTTGTAGAGTGCAGGAGAACCTAACCCCACCTCATCGTCCAGCAATTCTAGCAATGGCACTTCACGATCTCGACCATATCGCTCCAAAAAATCATTTCGAAACCCTTGGAGATGCGGATTGCCAACCTGTCGGCAGGACAATCTCCAGATGATCTCGGCCGCGGCCTCCAGTTCTTTTTTGATCGATCCCGGCAGAGCGACCTCACATCCGTTTAACATGACATCCACTTGCAAAGGATGCTTCACATCTGCGAGGTCTTTCATCGATTTGCTTAGTTCCAAATATGTTGCTGTTCCTGTTCCCATTGGAATGTGATGATAGCTGGCAAGATCTCTGGAGACTGCCGCAAGCTTTTCCGTAATCTCGTCAATCCCTTCGAGCGATACCAAAAGGTCCATCAAACGTGTGAACGGATGCTTGTTCGACAGTGAAGAACGCAATTCTGAGATCAAATATTCACGTTGAAGAAGATCCTCTAGAAATCTGCGGACTTCCTTAAGATTGGCTTGTGTAAAACGGGCAGCTATTCGTTCCGTTAATGTTTCAAACGCGATCGGCTCTCCAGCTTCTTGTAGCGCAAATTCAACAGTTTGAGAACGATGCAGAGAACTTCTCATCAATGCGTGATGTTGCTCAGCTCTGCCGTACCTGTTCACATAGGGGAGTCTGATCTTATTCCCCGCTAGATAGACGGCCGGGTTTGTTTGCACTCGTAATTGACGAATCAGTTCCGGCCGCGATTCAAGTTCCCTGATCAATCTCAATGTCCATTCCATATCCGGCCTGGCATGCTTCTGATAAGAATCGAGCTGGGAGAACTGGAAAGCAGCCTGTTCCCTGTATCCGCCAACAGCGACCCCGGCAAACAGCCCATAGGGAGTGGGGCGTGTCGTCATCCTGATCAGATATCGAAGCAGGCTGTTTTCAATCTGGCTTCTTTTTCGGGGCTTGATTTCTTGTGATAGGCAGGATAGAGAGTCATATAGTGAAGGACTTGCTGCGGCCAGCGCCTCGAGAACCGGTTTCTCTTCGAATGCACGATAAAGGTCCGCTGCCTTAACCGTATTCTCCCATACTTCTACTGGGAAAACGTTTGCCCGCACCAAATAAAAATCAGCAAGTCCGTATCGTCCGGCATTCCCCCAAGAAGTCTCGTTCATATGACGTTACGCCTCCGTTTTATGAAAAGTGGCTTGACGGTATCGCAAGCTCACATAATCTTCGAGTTTGCTTTTCAGCGGAGGACAGGGCCGAGCGCTTTCCTGTTCAATCCGCACCAGTGGGCAGTATGCGCCATGGCAGATCGGGTGCAATTTGCACGATTGACACACTTTGTCGGAAAGTCCGTCCACCGACACCCACTGACTAAACTTCATCTGATCAAGCTCCAACACACCGTCTGCATGCAGTTGCCCGACTTGATTGACCGGATTATTAAAAGCGACTGTACACTTGTAGATCATACCGTCAGAACCGATGACTAGAGAATTCGGTTTCGCTGCGTAACAGACGTTGTGATTTAGCAATGCATCCGAATACTTCTCTGAGTGAAGTCCCTGTTCGAGCCCGTACCATGTTTCTTCCAATGCGATCAGGTTTGCATCTTTTGCTGTGCAAACAGGCAGGACTTCATCATTTTTACCGCCCCATTTCCCAACCGCATGCAAGTCAAATGTAAAGCGTGCGTCTGTTCCAAACGTCGTGACCAATTCATCCAGAAACACTCTGATATTCGGGGCATTTTCACTGGTAAAATTCATACGAATTTTGATTTGTACGTCCAAATCAGAATCTCGGATGGAGATCAGGTTCGTCATGATTTGTTGATACGTGCCTTGCCCTCCCATTAAAATCCTGGTCTGGTCATGATATTCTTCCGTACCGTCCACTGTAATTTGATACTTTGATACTCCCAGTTCAAACAATCTGCGAGCGCGATCGACCGTCAGCAAATATCCGTTTGTCGTCATGGTACCTAGAAAAGCTACACCGTTTGCAGTACAAATGTCATACAGTTTTTGGGATACATTCTCCACGACATCATACGCAACCAACGGCTCTCCCCCAAACCAACCTACCGTTAGAAAATCCCACTTCTCGATATTTCGTTGCACCCACTGAACCAAACTGCTTTGCAACTCTTCAGACATTTTCCCTTTCAAAAATTCCTCGTAGCAGTAAACACAGCGAAAGTTGCACTGCTCCGTAGGCATGATGATCAGTTGCTGTGAGGTTCCTTTATTGAACAACTCCTGATACTCGTGGCGGGTATAGGCCAGCTCATTCAGATAACTCGGAACCAGAAATCCCAAATCAAATAATTTGGCGTGAGTATCCTGCAACGGGACGGCTGATTCGTAGTGATTTTGCAAGGCTGTAAAAGAAGCCGGTGACGTGATCATCTTGCCCGATGCGGTATTGTAGAGTAGGAACTTCCCTTTCGTATAATCATTCGGTTGGATTTCCACGTTATACATCGACCACTTCACCTGATCCAAAATTGTCGTGCTTACTGCTTGGTTTTTGAGCATAGGTGCACCCCTTCTAATAGTCTTGTAAAGAGGAGAGGGGCCGGAAGTTACACTTCCAAGCCCCCAAAAATTCATAGAATCAACCGCACCCGCAGTTATTGATCGTGTTGGTTTTGTTTCGATCAGCCGGGATCTCGTTGATCTCTTCGACTTCTTCAAATACAACGAATTGCGCCTCCATTCGTCTCCCTCCTTCTCGTTAGTTTGAAGCAGTTATTGCGATCTGCTGATGCAAGTATATATCCGATTATTTTTATAAATCAATGAAAAATTTCCATTTTTATAATAGAAAGCTATTAATACCCAAATATACCCCTCCTTATCAAGGACGGGGTGTTATCGAGAACTTTTATTTCACTCCAACGCACTCTTTCGCAAACTCCAACGTAAGCTCGATGATCACGTGCATCTTCTCGTCGTCCGCCAGAATGTCAAAAACATACGAGCCGCCTGAGCCGCCCCAGAAGACGCATTGGGCGAAGTCTTTGGCGTCTTTCAGCTTGGCCGTGGATGAAGAGGACGGTGGGACGCAGTTCAATTTCGCCTTCGTAGTAGATCGGCAAGTTGTACAGGCAGATTTTTTTCTCCTACTTGTCGACGGCCGCTTCTTCGCCGCTGCATCCGGCGAGTGCGCCCAGCCTCGGCCCCAGCACAAAACCGAAGTTTACCGACCAACTGTAAACTCATCGCCCGCACGATCGTCGTGATGATCGTCCCAAACAGCAGCGTGTAGCGAATCGGGTGAAATCCGCCAAAATAGCCATTCTTCAAACGTTCCAACATCAGATGCACACATACAACGAATTAATTGAAATTTTTACTAGTTTTGATTCTACCAGTAGCAATGACATTTTCAACAACAACATAAAAACGGACTCGGGCACCCGCCCGAATCCGTTTCCCGCCGCCATTTCTTACCTTCCCCTTACACCGCCTGCGTCTCTTCTGCCAACCGGTTGCTTTCCAACTTCCCTTTCAGCCACAGCATCAGCCCGGCGGCCGACACCACGCAGATCGCGGCCAGCATCCAGCCGCCGATCGCGCTGGGAATGAAGCCGCCGATCGCCGAGAACAGCGGGAGCGAGATCCCGTAGGCCAAACGCGACATCGACAGCCAGGTCGCGACGACGCGGCCGCGCAGCTCCGGCTTGGAGTAGGTCATCAGCGAGGTCTCGGTGATCACGTTGACCTTCGACTGGAAAATGTTCGCGAGCAGCATCACCGCGAAGAACAGATACCAGTTGTGGATGATAAACATACAGCCAAGACCGATCCCGTAGAGCATGTTCGACGGGAAGTAGATCTTGAAATACGAGCTGTCATCAAACTTGCGTTTCTTAAAGTACTGTTTGAGCAGGAAGGCCCCGATTACATACGCCACCGCCGTCACCGAATAGCCGATCCCGACGCCGGCATCGCCCGCTTTCAACTCATTGAGCACATACAGCGGGAAGAGGATGTAGATGAAGCCGAGGCAAAAATCGCGGAAGAACTGCAGCCAGAAAACGCCGACCAGCTGCGGGCATTTTTTCACAAAATCGATGCCTTCTTTCACCTGCTTCAGGTACGGCGGGCGCACCACCGCTGGCTTAGCGAGCGGCTGATACTTGATCAGCGCAATGAAAACCGCCGACACCACATAGGAGAACGCATCGAAATACAGGATGTTCACCGCTCCGATCCACTGTGCCAAAAACCCGCCCAAAGCGCTCGCCAGCACCATCGTGGTCGAGTTGAGCAGCGCGAACGACGAAGTCGCCGCGATCAGGTTCTGCTCTTTGAGAATCTCCGGGATCATCGACGTTCTCGCCGGCTGAAACGCTGCCGACGCAAACGCGCCAAACGCGATGCAGACGTAGATCACCCAGATGTTTTCGATCATCACCCCGGCGATGATCCCAAGCGTCGAGAACACGCGCAGGATGTCAATCCAGATCATCAGGTGCTTCTTGTTCCAGCGGTCGACGAACGGACCCATGACGATGCCGCCGAACAGCACCGGCAGGACGCTGGCGATAAACAGGCCGCCGATCGAAGCCGCATGGGGCACGATCGCATAGATGACGGAGATCAGCGCGATCGTTTTAAACCAGTCGCCAAACAGCGAAATCATCTGTCCGAAATAAAGCATGGTAAAATTGCGGTTTTTAAACGGAGACGGCAATTTCTCCGCAGTCGCAGTGGACATGTCCAGCCCCCCTTTTCCCCAAGCCTGACGGGATCAGCAACAAGCAAAGACCAGCATGAAGCATCGGGCATCTTCATGCTGGTAAACGCTTATTGGATGATCGCAAGCTCGGTGTTTTCGTAGAAGTCTTTGTCCTTTTGCATCACGTCGACATAGGCGTCGTACGTTTTCTTCTGCGCTTCCGGCAGCAGGTCGATCATGACGTGCATGTACCAGATCTTGCCGAGCTCGGTCAGCTTCAGCAAACCGTCTTCGCGCACGACCAGCCCCATTTTTTCGTGCTTCTCGATCTTCTCCCAGTACTCGGACGGCAGGTCGTGCTGACGCAGGTACTCGAGGCTGACTTTCATATGTTTCGGGAAGTAGATCAGGCCTTTTTCTTTCGCCTGGTATTCTTTCGCGCGCATGACCGGCAAGGTGCCGTTTTCAACGGCGCGGATGTACTCGTCGGTCTTCACGCTGTTCATGTGCGACATGCCGCTCAGGTAGGAAGCGGCCGCCTGGCCGCAGCCGATGTATTCGTCTTCGTAGCGGCCGTAGATCGTCGCGCCGAATTTGAAGTCTTTGTACGCCGCATCGCCTTTGGCAAAGGTGTAGATGTGCGTCTGCTCATAGCCGTGGTTGAGCAGGTAGGAGTTGACGAATTGATGCTGGAGCACTTTGTCGTCCGCTTTCGGCGGCTCCGGCACTTTGCCGTCTTTGATCATGTTCAGGAAGCCTTTCGAGGTCACAAGGTACTCTAGCGGATAAACGTCAACGGTGGTGGTGGACAGCTGACGCACGTTTTCGAGGTCCTCGTGCAGTTGCTCGATCGTCTGGCCCGGCAGTTGATACAGCAGGTCCATGTTGTACGCTTTGAAGTACTTGTCGGCGAGGTCGCGGGTGCGCTTGATCTCGTCGAGCGATGCGGTCAGGTTGAACAGTTTGCGGTAGTACGGGTTAAACGTCTGCACACCGAAGGAGATCCGGTTGACACCGTTCGCCGCCATCGCTTTCAGTTTGTCTTCCGTAGCGCTCTTCGCTTCGACCTCGAAGCTCCACTCGATGTCGTCCTTGAGCGTAAAGTTCTCCTGGATCGTCGTGCAGAGATCTTCGATCATCTTCGGGGACAAGACGGAAGGCGTACCGCCGCCGACATAGACTGCATCAAGCTTCAGCTGCTTGACGTACGGCGTGCTGGCGATGGCTTTCAACTCTTTCAGCAGCGCATCCACGTAAGGCTGCAGTTTGTCTTGGTAGTTCGTGGAGCGGATGAACGGACAGAACGTGCAAATCGTGTCACAGAACGGAATGTGGACATAGAGCGATTTCGTTCCGGGCAGCGGCGTGCGCGCCGAGTTCAAAAATTGACGAACGGTCTCCACCGGTTCCGGCCCTTCTTGAATGAACGGGTAGAGATAGTTCCACATGTTAGGCAGCTTTTTGTAGGGCAATGCGTTATGCTGCGACATCTTTGTAAGTACCCCCTTTTCGTGATCAGGGGCTGACAGGGGTCGCCCCCTGTCAGCCGGTATGTGAACTGCCGGGCCCTGCTATGTTAAGCAGCTACGATGATCCACTCGCGCATGGTTGCTCCCCCTCTCCGTCCTTACGGTTCGACGCAGCAAAACGGGATTTGCAGGAAGCCGGATTACGCTTCCACCACAACGACAGAAATCCACTCCGCTACCGGAAGCCATTTTTGCATCATCGGCACCCCCTTCTGGAATCATTTTCGACGCTTTGATGAAACACAGAAGGAACTACTCAGCCGCGACGACGATCCATTGTTTCATTCCGCGCACCTCCTCGTTTCGCTTACGTTATATCTCTATTTAAGGGTAAAGCAAATTATTACACGCGTTTTCAATGATTAACTGAAAATTATTTTGTTTTGTCCACCTAAATGCTTGATGTAAATAAACATTAAAAAACCGGACTGCACGCAGTCCGGTGGCTTTCTTCTTATTAAGCAAAGACGATCAGCTCGTCGTCGAACGTAAATTCTGCCCGTTCGTTCAGCGTGGCGGAGATCGTATCGTGCAGGTGTTTCGTGCGCTCCGGCAGCATTTCGATCATCATGTTCATGTACCACGGCTGGCCTTCGCGGGTCAGCTTGAGCAGATTGCCGTCGCGGACGATCAGGCCTTTTGCTTCAAACTCATCGAGCTTCTCGTAGTAGCGGGCATCGAGCGCCAAGCGGTCGATGTCGTCGATGTCGATCGACATCCGCTTCGGGAAGTAGATCAGTCCTTTTTCGATCGCGTGGTACTCATTGACGATATCCGCGCCGAAGCCCGTCTCTTCGACCGCTCGGATGTAAGGTTCCACCTGATCGAAGTTGCGGTAGACGAGGCCGGCCTGATACGAGAACGCCGAGAGCCCGGCACCGATGCACTCATCTTCGTAGTGGCCATACAAGGTCTCGCCAAAGACGAAACGCTTGTGCTCCGCATTCTGGCGGATAAACGTATAGATGAACTCCTGGCCGTAGCCGTGCTCGATGAGGAAGTTCGTCACCACTTCCTGCTGGGCGACTTTCTCATAGGCGTTCGGCGGTTTCGGCAGGCGTTCTTTTTTGATCGACTGCAGGAAGCCTTTGGAGGTGATCGTGTAATCGAGCGGGTAGGCGTCGATCGAGGTCGTGTTCAGATCGACCGCATGCTGCAGGTCTTCCAGAATCTCATCGATCGACTGGCCCGGCAACTGGTACAGCAGGTCCATGTTAAACCCTTTGAAGTACTTCCCGGCCAGTTCGCGGGTGCGCTTGATCTCGTCGTGCGAGGCGGTCAGGTTAAACATCTTGCGGTATTTCGGATTGAAGGTCTGCACACCGAACGACATCCGGTTGACGCCGATCTCATGCATCGCTTTCAGTTTGTCTTCGGTCGCGCTTTTCGCCTCGACTTCGAACGTCCACTCGTAGCCTTCTTTCAGCTTGAAGTTGCTGTGGATCGTCTCGCCGATCTGGTGAATCTGCTCCGGCGAAAGCACGGAAGGCGTGCCGCCGCCGACAAAGATCGCATCGAGCGCAACGCCTTGCATGCGCGGGGTGCCGGCGATCGACTTCAGCTCTTTGACCAGCGCGTCGACGTACGGCTGAAGCTTGTCCTGATAGTTGGTGGAGCGGACAAACGGGCAGAACGTGCAGATCGTGTCACAGAACGGCACGTGCATGTACAGCGTCTTCTTGCCACGGTTCGGCGCCGGCTGCTGCAAAAACTGGCGCACATGTTCGACCGACAGCTCGCCGCGCGAAAGATACGGATACAGGTAGACCCACATCTTCGGCAGGCTGGAAAAAGGCAATTCTTTCGATCCGGAATGGGACATGTGGATAACGCCTCCTCTTTTTGAACTTTCTGAAAGTTGTGTGTTCATGCGTCATGTATGTGATAACTCAATGAGTTCGAACGCCGTTAAGGAAAGACGGAGCGAGAACCGCGGTTCCCCCTCCGTCGACGAGAGATTCGATCCCCGCCATTACGCCGCTACGATGATCCAGTTGCGCTCTTGCACAACGATCCAGTTGCGTTCAACCGCAATGATCCAGTTCTTTTCCATGACTTACACCTCCCGTCGTTGATTAATTATTTAATGCTTGAAGTAATTATATTTCTTAGAAACTATCTTTTCAATAGTTAGTTTCTATTTTAATTTTTATCAACAAAGTTCGACAAAGCAAGAAAAGAAAAGAACCCTGATCGAATCAGGGTTCTTACGCTTGCAATGTCGTTTTTTCTTTCATCTGGCTGGTGAGCCTTGCTTTCAGCCACGGATAGACGCACAAGGCTGAAATCACGCAGACGGCAGTCAAGAGGTAGCCGCCGACAGCGATCGGGATGTAGCCGCCGATCACCGAAAACAGCGGGAGCGAGATCGCATAGGCCAGGCGCGACGCAGTCAGCCACGAGGCGACGACGCGGCCGCGATTGTCCGCCCGCGAGTAAGTCATCAGCGAGGTTTCGGCGATGATGTTGACGCCTTGCGAGAAAATGTAGGTCACGACCAGCGCGACGAGGAACCAGTACCAGCCCGTCATCGAAAACATGACGCCGAGCCCCACGCCGTAGATGATGTGGCAGGGCAGGAAAATTTTGAAAAAGGCGCTTTCCTCAAACGGCTTGCTTTTGAAATACCACCTGATCAGCCACGCCCCGATCAGATAGGCCACCGCGGTCATCGAATAGCCGATGCCCATGCCGGTATTGCCCGTCTGCACCACTTCGAGGATGAAGACGGCGAACAGGATGTAGACATAGCCGAGCACAAAGTCACGGGCAGCGGTGATCCAAAAGACGGCGACCAGCTGCGGCGTGGCTCTGACATAGTCATAGCCTTCCTTCACCTGCTGCCAGTACGGCAGGCGCTGCTTGACCTCTTTTTGCAGCGGCTGGTAGCGCATCAGCCAGATGCAGAAGGCGGCGAACAGATAGGAGAACGCATCGAACAGCATGATCGGGTACGGTCCGACCCAATCGGCGACAAAACCGCCCAAAGCGCTGGCGACGACCATCGTCACCGAGTTCAAGATCGCGAACGACGACGTCGCTTTGACGATCTGGTTCTCTTGCACGATCTCCGGAATCACCGCCGTGCGCGCCGGCTGGAAGGCGGCAGAAATGATGCTGGAGATCACCATCAGGCCGTAGATCACCCAGATGTCCGCCAGATAGACGCCCCAGACGATCCCAAGGGTCAGCACGAAGCGCAGCAGGTTGGTCCAGATCATGATCTTCTTTTTGTTCCAGCGGTCGACCAGCGGGCCGACGAAGATGCTGCCAAACAGCGAAGGCAGAATCGTGGCGATAAACATGCCGCCGACCGTCGAGGCGGAGGGATGCAGATCGTAGAGCACGACGATCATCACCACGCCGCGGAACCAGTCGCCAAACAGCGAGACGAGCTGGCCGAGGTAGAGCATCGTATAATTGCGATTGCGGAACAGGGAAGGCTCTTTGGCTACCGCTTTGGGACTGCTCATGAGAATTCCTCCTTTATCAGGTACGCGAAAAGCCAGCACACAGGGGGTTCCCGCGTGCTGGATGCCGCTTATGAAAGCATGATCAATTCGTCGTCAAACGTGAAACCGGTGCGCTCGTCCAGCTTCTCCGTGCCGAGGTCATGCAAGGCGCGTATCCGCTCCGGAAGCATCTCGATCATCATGTTCATGTACCACGGCTGGCCTTCGCGGATCAGCTTGACCTTGCCGTCTTTCCGCTTGATCAGGCCTTTCGCTTCGAACTCGACGAGCTTCTCGTAGTAGCGCACGTCGAGCTCTTGGCGGTCGATGTCGGCGATGTCCATCTCCAGCCGTCTGGCGAATGCAGCGGGACTCGTGTCCCCCGATCCGCCCACTTCCCGCGGCTCGATAACCCAGGAGTTGCGTTCCATTACTCCCGTCTCCTGATATTAAATATTTTAGTAGTAATAGTGTTAGTATAGTCTGTATACTCCAAATAGGCAACCATATTTTCCCATAAAATAAGCGGCCTTGAATTTGCATTCAAGGCCGCTTCGATGTTGCATGATCTTTTATTTGGGCAAGACGATGGAAACGGTGAGCATCTCCGGCACGAGATGTTCACGCAGCCGCTGATTGACCTGCTCCAGCGTCAAGTTCTCCATCACGTCGATGATGTCAAAGAAATCGGCGTTGCGGAACGTGTAGGTCGTGAAATGACGGGCGATGGCGCGCGCCGAATCGAGCGTCGAGACCATCTGGCCGATCATCTTGTTGCGGGCGCGGTTGAAGTCGGCTTCGGAGATGCCGTTTTGCAGCGCCTCGGCGAACGCTGCTTCGACCACCTGCAGCACGCGGTCCGGGTCCTTGGAGTTGCCGCCAAACAACGAATGGGCAAAACGCGGGGTCGCGTCGTACGACCAGCCAAAGCGCTTGTCGACGATGCCTTCCTCGTACATTTTGTTGAACAGAGCCGAGCTTTTGCCGATCAGCGCTTCGAGGCCGATCGATGTGGCGTACTCGTTGATGATCATGTCCTTGCCGGTCGGGCGGCTCATGTCCTTATAGCCGAATTGCAGCTTCGGCATCGAGATCAGCATGCGCTCTTCGTGGCGGGCCCGGCGCACCGGGGTCGGTTCATCCGGGAAGATGCGCTCGATCTCCGGCTGGCGCTGGAACTTCTTGCCGGCCTGGTTCTCACGGATCAGGGCATGCACGTGCGCCGGGTCGCAGTCGCCGACCACGACGACCGACATGTTGCTCGGATGATAGAAGGTGTTGTAGCACTTGTACAGCGTATCTTTGTCGATCTGCTGAATCGTCTCCACGGTGCCTGCGATGTCGATCGCGATCGGATGCACCTGATACATGCCTTCGATCAGGTTGAAGTAGACGCGCCAGTTCGGGTCGTCATCGTACATGCGGATCTCCTGCTCGATGATCCCTTTTTCTTTTTCGACGTTTTCGTCGGTAAAAAACGGCTCCTGCACGTAGTTGAGCAGCGTGGTCAGGTTCTCATCCAGGAAGTCGGTCGACGAGAACAGGTAGGCGGTGGTGTCAAACGACGTGAACGCGTTCGACATCGCTCCGTAACGGGCAAACGTCTTGAACACGTCTTCCCCATTCTCCTGCTCGAACATCTTGTGCTCGAGGAAATGCGCGATGCCGTCCGGCACGATCGTCGGCTCCGACTCGCCGGGCACGACAAACTCGCGGTCGATCGAGCCGTATTTGGTGGAGAACATCGCGTACGTCTGCTTGAATCCTTCCCGTGGAATCACGTATACGTCGAGTCCGTTGTCAAGTTGATCGTGAAACGCGGATAATTTCAGCTGCTCATTGCGAATTTCACGCACCGTGGTTCCCCTCCTCATTGCGAAGCGTATAGATCGTGTCAAACTGCAGGCCTTGGGCGACGCGGACGACATCTTCGACCGTCACGCTTTGGAACGCATCGATCATTTCTTCGCGCGTGCGGATGCGGCCGGCGAGCAGACCGTTCAGATGGAAATCGGCGATCGAAGTCGGATTGTCCATCGCCGTCTTGTACGCGTTGACAAGTCCGGCCTTGGTGAACTCCATCTCCTCTTCGCTGATCTCGCCGTTTTTGAGCACGTCAAACTGCTCGCGGATGATCTCCAGCGCCTGGTCGATCTTGTCGAATTCCACGCCGGAGAACACGCTGATGATCCCTTTGTGACCGTCGAGACGGGACATGCAATAATAAGCCAGCGAGTGCTTCTCGCGGACGTTGACGAACAGTTTGGAATGCGGGAATGCGCCGAGCACGCCGTTGCAGACCTGCATCGCCGCATAGTCATCAGACGCCCAGGCCACGTTCGACCAGACGCCGACGTTCAGTTTGCCTTGGTTGACGTCCATGTGGTCGACGACCTCTTTGACGGAGCTGGTCTCGTGCCGGATCTGCACCGGTGCGAATTCACCCTGCGGCTCGCGCTCCATGTTGAAGACGCGGAAGATCTCCGCCGCCACCGCATCGGTGTCCACGTCGCCGACGACGTAGATGTTGATCGGCGCCGTCTTCAGGAGACGCTGGTAGACGTCATAAAGCGACTGCGGATTGATCTCGTCGATCTTGTTTTCGAAGCCGAGGCGCGGGATGGCGTAGGGCTCGCCTTTCGTCATCTCTTCGTTGCAGCGCTCGAGCGAGTAGTTCATCTTGTCGTCGATCACCGCCGCGATGCGCTTCTTGTGCTGCTCTTTCTCCGCTTCCACATATTCGGGCAGAAACGCGCCGTCCTGCAAGAGCGGGCGGAGCATCACATCGGAGAGGATGCCGAGCGCCTTTTGGAACAGGCCTTCGCCTTGTTTGAGGAACTTCTCATTGGGCACGTTCATCGAGAAATCGACGACCTGACGCTCCCCTTTTTTGTCGACCGTCGCCGACATCGAGGCGCCGTACAGCTCGTCGAGCGCAAGTTGCAGCTGCTCCGGGGTCGGGTATTGCTCCGAGCCGCGGTTCATCAGATAGGGAAGCAAGGCCAATGGCGTCGCCGTGTCTTCGCGCAGCTCCTGCGTAAAGGTGGCGACGATCGTGTTCATCCGGAACTTATCGGTGGGCAATACGTGAACGTAGATGCCGCGTTCCTCACGGGTTTGAAACTGATTCATCGGTCTATTCATCCTTTCGTATTCCGAGCCTTTGGGCATACTATATTTGCTAGTATGTTCTTATAGTACTCGGAAAAGTATTCCAAAGCAAAAGTTCCCGGAATGCAAAAATCCCCTGCACAGACGTTCTCTCAAAGGGGTGCAAGGGGGATCTTATGTAAGCGGATGCGCTCTAGGAGCGCCGGACCATGTTCCGCGCCGCCGCCTGTGCTACATCGAAATCTACTTTTGAGATGATGGTGGACTCTTTAATCCAGTTTTGTACTTCCCGACTCATCGTGGGGGTCACGTATTTCGGGGCCCCGAAGTTGTCAATCAGTTCCTTCTTTGTCATGCCGTGAGCTCTTACACAATGGTTATTGGTTAAGATCTCCATCAATTCTCCACACGCAGGACACTGAAACATAGACACAACCTCCTAGTTCGAGCACGCACAGAAACGATCCGGCGAGGCACTCGTAGTCAGGGTTCGGTCACACGATGACCGGACAAGCAGTCAGTCATTTGTCAGAAAAGATTTTCTATTTTATTATACTTTCCAGTCTACACCGCTTGACCATCTTTCTCATGGGACTAAAGTCTTATTTTACAGTTTTTCCTATGTAAAAAGCACCTTGCCCAATCGAGCAAAGTGCTTATGGCCATTTACAATTTGCTCTTGATGCCCAGCAAGAGCTTCCAGATCACGCCGATCCCAGTCAGATAGAACAGCACGAGCAAGATCCAGCCACCCGTGGGATCGATGTCCGTTTTGTTCAGGCTCGCGAGAATCAAGAGCGGAAAGACATAGGTCATGACGCCGCCGAGGAAGTCGGACAGTTGACCAAGGGAGCAAGAATTGCTCTTCATGCTCTTGTAGACGCCCATCAACAGGTCGAGCGTCATCAGCCCGAGCACCGCCCACATGGTGTACATCATCCAGCCGGTCAGTACGAAAGACATTTGGATTCACCCCTTCACTACAGGTTCAATCATCCTTGTACTTACAGCGTATGAACCGGGTGTGAGCAGAGCGCTGGGCTTGTGCGGATTTATGAAAAAAGCCCCTCGCGAGAGGGGCTGAATCGATTATACTCGTTTGAACTTGGCGAGGATTTCCGCGCGTTCTTCTTCCGTGCCGCTGAAGTTCGCCGGAGAGAAGCGCTGTTCCGCCCAGCGTTGCATCTCTTGGCGGGAGGTAAAGTCGTAGGTCAGTTCACCTTCGACCGAAGAGATCTCGGAGACCACATAACGGCGTCCGTGCTGGTGGATGTTCATCTGGTTCCAGTTGTCATCTTTATAGACGTTCAATTTCTTGCCGCCTTGTTGGCTCATTGCAGGGACCGCCTCCGTAAACTAGGACTTGAGCAGGGCGCCGATCTTCGCCAGGTAGCGGTACTTGGACGCGTCTTTCACGCGATACGCAAGCCACCCCTTCGCTTTCATCTTGCTGCCGAGCGAGCCGATCGCTTCTTTGCGGCCGAGGGACGCCACTGCACCGAGCAGCACCGGATCGAACTTTTCTTTCTTGATGTGCTTCATCGAGGAGTAGATGTTCACCGCAGCGTTTTCCCCCATCTGGGTGGAGATCTGCGCAGTCGGCGGGTACGGACGGCCGTTCGGCGCCAGCACGAAGCAGGAGTCACCGATGATCCACGTATCTTCGTTGCCGACAGCACGCAGGTACTCGTCCACTTTCGCACGGCCGCGCGGCTCGGTTTCGAAGCCCGCTTCCGCCACGACCGGAACGCCGCGCACGCCGCCCGTCCAGATCATCGTCTCGGTCGGGATGGTGTCGCCCGACTTGAGGTGCACCACGCCCGGCTCGACTTGGACGACCGGAGTGCCAATGATGAACTGCACGCCGCGCCCTTCCAAGGACTTCTTGGCGATCGAGACCAGCTCTTCATCAAAGCCCGGCAGGATCATCGGCGCTGCCTCGACGTTGATCAGCTTGATCTTGTCTTTCGGCACGTTGTGCTTCGCCGCCAGCACCGGCAGCATGTCGGCCAGTTCACCAACCAGCTCGATGCCGGTGAAGCCTGCACCGCCGACGACGAACGTCAGCTTGCTGTCTTTTTTGTCCTGATTGTATGTTTTCAAGCAGTTCTCGATGTGTTCGCGAATGCGGTTCGCCTGGTTGACAGACTTCAAGGTGAAGCTGTACTCTTTCAGGCCCGGAATGCCGAAGTACTCTGTCTCGGAACCCAGTGCAACGACCAGGTAATCGTAGGACAGCTTGCTGTTCTCCAGCGTGACTTCTTTCGCCTCTTTGTCGATCGACACGACCATGTCCTTGACGAACTTGATCTTCTTCCCGCCAAGGATCGAGTTGATCGAAAGCGTGACATCTTTTTCTGCTTTGGCGCCGACTGCCGGTTCGTGCAGCTGGGTCACCAATTGATGATATTCATGTTTATTGACAAGGATAATCTCTACTTCTTGTGCCGTCGTCAACTTGTTCAGTTCAAGTGCACAGACGAGACCAGCGTAGCCGGCTCCTAGAATTACGACTTTTTTCGCCATGATTCCCCACCCTAATTGTGTCGAATTTCACATACTTGATTCTCATTCTAGCAAATCTGTGACATTCGTCAATGAAATTTGTTACTTTTTTATGAATTTCATTGTCTGACAATTGCAAAAGCTTCTGGATATGTGGTATCATATAGCGGGTTTGCCACGTGCGACGCGCATCGTGTCGAGACTTGTCGAACCACTGACTCTACAGCAGGTTGCAGCAGGTTGTATCAAAATTGTTCCCGCTTTTGACATCGCTCACACTGGAAAAATAAAGCGTCCCTGCCGCGGCGGGGACGCTTTTTGGTTCTATCAGGTCTTAGACCGGCCACTCTTCCATCCGGTACGCCATCTCCCAGAACATCCATTCATAGCGGCTGCCGGTCAGATACAGCTCGGTCAGGCGGCGGCGCTCTGCGTCTGAAAAATCGACGGCGATGTCGTCGAGCCAGCCGCGCAGCCAGTCGGACAGCGACTTGAACTCATCGGACGCGTACATCGCGATCCATTCGGTATAGAGCGATCCGCTCTCCAGTCCGCCCTGTTCCTTCAGGCGCACGGCGATCTCGTGATAGCCCCATTGGCAGGGCAGGATCGCGGTGACCATCTCGGCGATCGTGCCCGTTTGCACGGTATGCAGCAGATGGCGCGAATAGGCGTGAGTGGTCGGTGCGATGCGCGCCGTCTCCAGATCGCGCGGCGTCAGGCCGAATTTGGCGGCGTACTGGCGGTGCAGGTCCATCTCCACATGGAGCGTGGCGTGCAGCAGTTCCGCAAATTTGCCCATCGTCTGCAGATCTTCGCTTTTCGACGCCGCGAGCGCAAACAGCCGGCTAAATTCGATCAGGTACAGGTAATCCTGCACCATGTAATAGGCGAAACGCTCGCTCTCAAGCGTTCCGTCCCCCATTCCGACGACAAACGGGTGCGCATGGATCTGCTCCCAGATCCCCGCCCCCGTCGCGCGGAGCTGTTCGGAAAACGTGTTCATAAAATCCTCTCCTCTGCCCGCAAGTGTGGGCTGCTCTAGTCTGCACAAGGATGTTACGAACTTAATTTTGCACGAGATGCAGCGCGTAGGCAAGCTTGGAAACGGCGCTTTGCTCCACCTGGCTGCTATGCTTAGCACGAAACGCGGCGGTCAGCTCCAGCAGGCGCGCTTCGTCTCCCGATACGAGCTCGAACTCGATCTCGTACAGCGGGTAGTCGCGCCCGTTGCCGGTGATCACAACGTCGTCGAAGCACACTTCGATCTGCACCGTCGGCTCCTCGATCAGGTACACATAGCGCTTGGTCGTCATCGCCACATGTGGCACGATGTCTTCATAGCGACAGCCGATCTCGGCGAGCAGATTCTGCAGAATGAGGCTGTCTTGCGGCAAGGAATCCAGCGTGCCTTCGTACGCCTCCTCGATCTCCTCGCGCTTGTGCGACTCTTTCGTGTCGCGCTTGATGTTGACGATCGAGCGCCCTTTGACCAGGCGCAGACGCAGACCGATCTTGCGGCGGTCGAGCTCGCCGTCGCGAGTGTTGAAATACTGGTTGGTCTGCTCCTCGATGTGGTCGAGCTTGTATGTACCCTCAAAATCTTCCCGGATCTTCTGCCAGGAATCTGCGTCGGTGCGAAATTTGACTTCCGTTTCGATTGCCATGTTGGGGCTCCTCTCGTCTGGCCTTTCTTCCTTCTCGTAGCCTTATAGTAGCATAGAAAAGCCAGTCGGGCAGTGCCCGGCTGGCTTAGGTCATCGATCCGGTAGCCTAACGCTTGATGAACTGCTGCGTCCAGTACACTTTGTACGAACCGCCAAACGCCACGCCGCAGCCGATCTCCGCGTATTCGGCCTTGAGGATGTTTTCGCGGTGGCCCGGGCTCTTCATCCACGAAGCGACGACCGCTTCCGGCGTCTGCTGTCCGGCGGCGATGTTCTCACCCGCCGTGGAATAGGTGATGCCGAAGCTTTTCATCATCGTAAACGGCGAACCGTAGGACGGTGAGTTGTGCGAAAAATAGTTGCGGTTGCGCATGTCTTCCGATTTCACGCGGGCGCAGCGCTGCAGCTCCCAGTTCATTTTCAAGGGGCGCAGGCCGAGTTTGGCGCGCTCGGCGTTGGTCAGTTGCACGACGCGGTTCTGGAACTGCACGACTTTCGGGTCGAGTTGCGGGATGATCAGCTTCTGGCCCGGATAGATCAGACTCGGATTCTTCAGATTGTTGGCGCCGACGATGTCCGACACCCCGATCTGATATTTCACCGCGATCTTCCAGACGCTGTCGCCCGGCTGCACGGTGTAGGAAACGGCCGCTTCCGCTTCCGCTGTCTGGGTGAAGGACGGCAGGACGATCGTCGAAGCCAGCATCAGAGCAGCCACTGTGGTCTTGATCCATTTTTTCACGTTCTCGACTCCTCCTTCTCCTGTAACTTGCACAGGTAGTGTGCGCAGAGGAAGGCTCATTGCGCCACGTAAACTCTGGTACAATAGGAGGAGAGGACCAGAAGGGGGCCTTTTAGTGATCAACACGCATTTGCAAGTGTTTGCGATGGTCGCGGAGAAGAAGAGCTTCTCCCGGGCGGCCGAAGCGCTGCGCCTGACCCAGCCGGCGATCTCGCAGCAGATTCATACATTGGAAGAGTATTATGGCACCAAACTGTTTGAACGCACCAGCAAGCGGGTCGAGCTGACCGCCGCCGGCGAAACCCTGCTTCCCTATGCCAAGCAGATTCTCGACCTCTCCGCGAAAAGCAAAGGGGCGCTCGATGACCTGATGGGGCGGGTGACCGGGAAGCTGACGATCGGCGCGACCTTTACGATCGGAGAATACATCCTGCCGCAAGTGCTCGCCGAATACACGCAGCGCTTTCCGGAAGTTGAACTCAACATGCTGATCCACAACACGGAAGAGATCGGCGAGATGATGCTCGATTACAGCATCGATGCCGGGGTGGTCGAAGGACGGCTGCAGCATCGCCATCTGACCTTGACCCCTTTTCTGGATGACGAAGTGGTGCTGTTTGCGCCGCCTTCCCATCCGCTGGCCCGTTCTGCAGCTGTGCGCGCCGAACAGTTGGAAGAGCACGCGTTCATCCTGCGCGAAGCAGGTTCCGGCACGCGGGCGACCGCAGAAGATTATTTGCAAAAAATCGGGGTCGAGCCCCGCAAAGTGATCTCGATCGGCAGCACGCAAGGCATCAAAGAAGCGGTCGAAGCGGGGATGGGTCTGGCCATCCTCTCCCAATGGTGCGTCCGCCGCGAGCTGCAGACGGGCAGCCTGAAGCGCCTGACCGTGGACGCCTTTCGCTACTCCCGTCCGCTGTCTGTGCTGGAGCGGGCCGGCCGGTTTCAGTCGCGGGCGGCTTCTGAATTTGTCAGCCTGGTGCAGCACTATGC
Source organism: Tumebacillus sp. BK434 (assembly GCF_004340785.1). Lineage (NCBI taxonomy): Bacteria > Bacillati > Bacillota > Bacilli > Caryophanales > Alicyclobacillaceae > Tumebacillus > Tumebacillus sp. BK434. The sequence continues at coordinate 209,997 of NZ_SLXS01000003.1, forward strand.
ATATCCGAAAGCCTAGCGGAACACCCTAAGCGGAAACGATGGCTGGAGGTGAGCGGGATGCTTGCCAACATCGGCGTGCCGGGCATGATCTTGATCCTCGTGCTCGCCCTGATCGTGTTTGGTCCGAGCAAACTGCCAGAGGCAGGGCGCGCGCTCGGCAAAGGGCTGCGCGAGTTTAAAGAAGGAATGCGGGATGTTGTGAAGGAGCAGGAAGACGACAGGTAAGACGAAACCACTGTCCGATCGCGGGCGGTGGTTTTTTGCTGGACCTGCTTCTGTGATGTGTCGAGTAAGTCCTTTCCCCGCCGGGTACGCTACAAGGGAACTCTACGCCTGAGGGGAGGTCCGGCCAGATGGATCAACGCGAACTGCAGCTCAACATCGAGACTTATGTCCTGCAGCAACTGCAAGCAGGAAACAGCATCGAGTCGGTGGTCGATGTCGCCAACCAGCTCGACGTGCCGGTGACGATGGTCGACCGCGCGATGCGCAACCTGACCGCGCAAGGCTATCCCGGTCTGCCGTACAGCAACGCGACCGAATACTAAGCGAAAGAGGTCGTGTCCCAGGAGACACGACCTCTTTTTATTTCCAAATGTCGGTGATGTGGTCGGCTGCCGCATGCGCCGTCTCATCAAGATCGCCTTTGACCGCTTGTCCGGCATAGCGTTGAAATTTCTTCACATGGTCGGCGCTGTTCGTAATATGCACCGTCCCGATGTTCTTATCCATCGCACGGATCTTCGCGGCGATCCGCTCCTGAATCGGCTGCGGGATGTCGCCTTCCGTTTTGACATCGATCCGCTCGTTGGCTTCACGGGGCGCTTTGACCATTTTGGCTTTGACTTTCCGGTCTTCGTTCAGCGCGACAAACGCATGGCCCTTCTCATCGACCAGCACGATCGCTTCGACGACGCCTTCCAGCTTGGACACTTCGGCCGACATGTTGCCGCTGTGGCGCAGTTGCACCGCTTTGGCCGGCTTCTCGGCCTCCGCCTCGCCTTTGACCTTCGCCCGCTCTGCCTCCTTCTTCACGCCGGGCCGGAGCCCTTCCAGACGATCTTTGGCGCCAGGGAGGACATAGAGCAGCCCTTGGCCCTTTAAGCGCTCTTTACGCTGACCCAGGCTCTCCGACTCGCCCGCTTTCTTCTCACCCTCTTTTTTCTCCTTGGCGATCTGCGGGTCTTCCTTCTTCTTGCCGGCCGTTTTGGCGCCTCCACCACCGCCTTCTCCACCGCCGCCGCCGGCATCGGCCGCCTGCTCCTTGTTCGGCTTCTTGGCCGTGCCGCCGTTCTCCTGAATCTTTTGCCGCTCATACGGTGTCCGCAAGATCCCGCAGGCGGTCGTTGCGGTGGACGCGAGCGCCATCGCCAGCGTCAATGCCACCCATTTGCTCGCACGCATCGTAACACCTCTTTCTAGTTGTCGTTCAACACCGAGTGATGGCGGGAATAGAGAAAATACACGATCAGCCCGATCGAAAGCCAGATCACAAATGCGATCCACGTCAGCGCTTTCAACTGTGTCATCAAGGTCAGGCAAAAGAGGATCGACAACATCGGCACGACCGGAACGCCCGGCACTTTAAACACGCGCGGCAGGTCCGGCTGCGTTTGGCGCAAGACGAGGATCGCCACCGAGACGAGCGTAAAGGCGGCCAGCGTCCCGATGTTGGTCAACTCCGCCAACTGCCCGAGCGGCACGAACCCGCCGACCAGCGACGAAACGATGCCGACCATCCACGTCGACCCGAGCGGCGTCTGAAACTTCGGATGGACGGTGGAAAACATCCGCGGGAGCAGCCCGTCGCGCGACATCGCGAAAAAGATCCGCGTCTGCCCGTACGTCATCACGATCAGCACGGTGGTCATGCCGAGGATCGCCCCCAAGTCGATAAAGCCGGCCACCCAGTTCTGTCCCGCCACTTGCAGAGCCAGCGACACCGGATGCGCGATCCCTTCAAAGCGCGGATACTCCACGATCCCGGTCATCACCGCCGAGACGACCACATAGAACAGGGTGCAGACCACAAGAGAGTAGATGATGCCGCGCGGCAGGTCGCGCCTCGGGTCGCGCGCCTCTTCCGCTGCCGACGCCACCGCGTCAAAGCCGATGTAAGCGAAAAACACCAGCGCCGATGCCTCGAGCACCCCTTTGAATCCGAAAGGCAGAAACGGCGTCCAGTTCGCCGGTTTCACATAGCCGACCCCGACGACGATAAACAAGAGCACCACCGCCACCTTGATCAAGACCATGATGTTGTTCACCCGCGTCGACTCTTTGATGCCTACCGACAGCAACGTGGTGACAAGCAGGATGATCACAAAGGCGGGCAGGTTGAAATAGGTGGTGACGCCTTTCACCGCGCCCGGCGCTGCGCTCAGCACCGTCGGCAAATGCAGACCGAAGCCTGCCGCCAGCGACTGCGCATAGCCGGACCAGCCTGCCGAGACGGCCGAAGTGGCCAACGCGTACTCCAAGATCAGATCCCAGCCGATCAGCCAGGCGATAAACTCGCCGAGCGTGGCATAGCTGTAGGTGTAGACCGACCCGGACACCGGGACCAGCGACGCGAATTCGGCGTAGCAGAGCGCCGCAAACGCACAGACGATGCCGGAGATGATAAACGACAAGATCAGACCGGGACCGGCGGTCAGCGCCCCTTCCCCGGTCAGCACGAAGATGCCCGTCCCGATGATCGCTCCGACCCCCAGCATCGTCAGGTCCCACGTGCCCAGCGTTTTTTTCAGCGTTTTGCCCTCTTGAGAGGTGCGGATCAGTTCTTGGATGCTTTTCGTTCGAAACAACGACATGGCTGTATCTCCCTTAGGCTGCACGGAATAAAAAAACGGCGGTTTCCGAAATGGAATCCACCGTTAGGTTTTGTTGCTGTCCGCTTTCTCATTCAGTTGGTTTGCCGTGCAGACCTGTTCCAGCACCTGCGGGTCGCTGCGCCCCAGCCGCACGACCAGCGCCAACGCGTCGTCCTGTCCTGTGGAGAACAGTTCGATCACGTCAAGTGCTGTCCGCTCCGGCGGGCGATGCCAGATCTCCAGGTGCGCGCGCAGATTGCCCTGCACCCCGTCGGTGTGCAGCAGCAGCCGGTCACCTTCCAGATAGGGAAAGGAGAACTGCAGCGGCGCAATTTCACGATACCCGAGAATGCCGCTGACCATCCGCTTCGATGAGATCGCTCCGATGCGGGCGTTAATGTGCCAAAAAGCGATGTTGCCGATCCCGCTGTAGGTGACGATCTTGGCGGCCCGGTCGAGCAAAAGCGCCGCCACCGCCGCGCCGCGCGTCTGGCGCATCTGCTTGTGACTCCACAACAGCAGGTCGGGCAAAGGCATTAGCGGCGCTGCTTGAATCAGACTGCACAAAGTATCCACCGCTTCAAAGGCGCGCAGCCCATGACCCAGCCCGTCGGCGACGACGATCAGCGTCTTGCCGCCGTAGTCGCGCACCATATACCCGTCTCCGCTGTTCGGCTCGAGTGGGGAGATCGCTACTCCGATTCTGATCGTCGCCCACTCCTCTCTAATAGCTGCGGTTGTGCAACCATTTACGAATGGTGATCCGCGTGCCCGCACCCGGTGCGGTATCGATTCGAAACTCGTCCATCAAACGCTTGGTCCCAGGCAGCCCCATGCCCAGACCGTTCGACGTGGAGAATCCGTCCAGCAGCGCAAGGTTGAGATCTGCAATCCCAGGCCCTTTATCGGCCGCCAACACCTCGATTCCCACATCCCCGTGTTCGCCATGCATCGCCGTCACTTCCACGACGCCAGAGCCCGCATACAGGATGATGTTCCGTGCGAGCTCCGATATGCTGATCGCGATTCGCGTCTGATCCACCACTGAGAACCCCAACTGCCGCGCGATTTCACGGCCTCTCTGGCGGGCGACAATCGCATCCGTTTCGCTGAGAATCTGTATTGTGTCCTGCATCTGCTACGCTCCCGTGTTCGGATTTCTGAGCCATTCGAATCCTTTTTCGACCGTTAGTGCCGTATATACACCTTGGAACTTCAAGCCGAGTTCGATCATCGTGATGGCGACTTGCGGACTCATCCCCGTAATGGCGGTGCGGGAGCCCATCAGCTTTGCCATCTCTGCGATCTCGTTGAGGATTCTGCCCATAAAACTGTCGATGAGATCGACGACCGAGATGTCGATGAGCAGACCCTGGCATTCTGTTTCCTTGATCTTCACGAGTATGTTGTGCTTGATGGCGATCGCTTCATCATCGGTGATGCCATTGCCGAGCGTGACGATGAGTACATCGTTCATTTTCAAGATCGGTACCTGCATCAGATAACACTCTCTTCCACTTGAAGTCTGTCCGGTTCACGCGTCTTCAAAATGTGAGCGAGACCTGCCTGCAGCGTTGCTTTGGTGACGATGTCGCCAAGCGATACGCCAAGCATGACCAGCGTCTGCGCCACCTCCGGACGAATCCCGGTCAGGATGCACTCCGCACCGACCAGACGTCCCGCTTCGACCGTTTTGATCAGGCGCTCGGCGACACCGGTGTCGACGATCGGCACGCCCGTGATGTCGATGATCACATGCGGGCACTTGGTGCACACGATCTCTTCGAGCAGGTTCTCCATGATACCTTTCGCGCGCTGAGTGTCGATCGTCCCGATCAGCGGCAGGGCGAGGACGCCTTCCCAGACCTGGATCACCGGCGCAGACAGCTCCTGGATCGCCAGCGCCTGGGCTTTGATCACCTGTTCGCGGCGGTTGATATATTCTTCATAGTAAAAATGCGACATTTTGCTAAACATGCGGTCCAGTTGGCCGATCACGGCGTAGATCACGCTGAGTTCCGCGCCTTGCATCGCCTGCAGCCGGTGGAAGATCACTTCTTTGAGCGTCAAAGCGTATGGCATGAAGGATTTCGGGCTCGACCCGGCCTGCGTGCCGAGCAGCGACAGTTCCTGCAGCAAACGGTTAGCACCTTCCCGCTCATCCACGCGGTTGTTATCGGACTGCTCATCAAGCAATTTGATCAGACTGCCGAGAAAGCGTTCACTTTGCTGTGTCAGATATTCTCTGCCAAACCGATCCAGCATGTCCGAGCCTTGTTCGGCCAGCAGATGCATCCATTCTTCTAAGACTCCTTGTTGATCCGCTATGAGTATGCGGAGAGTTTCGATCGAGCGCATCTCCATCCTCCGTTTCCAATCCAACCCTCTTGAAATAAAAAGCTCCGTTACACACGGAGCTTTCATTTTTAAAGCGTAAACTACGATCTATCACTTCGTCAAGGTACGTCTGTTAATCGTTGCTTGAGAAGTTCGATTTTTTCGACAGGTGTCGGATCGAGGCCGTACAGCACCGCCAGATAGGAGGACGCATAATCGCCGACATAGAGCAGCGAAAACATCTGCGCCAGGTCGCTTTCGCCCAGCGCCTTCAGTTCGGTCTGCCCGCAGGCAGCGTCGGCCAGCACTTCGCCGCCGGTAATCTCGATCCGCTTCTGGACGCGCGAATGATGACGGCTGCAGGTCAGCGTGATGATCTCCAGCTTTTCGATCAGTTCCTGCGGCACATCAAAGCCGACGATCTCATTGTGATTGAGCTCCGGATAGCAGTGCGCAAACGCAGGGGTCTGCGCATTCTCATTGAGCTGCGTCTTCCATCTGTATGCGATCGCTTCGGTCAATCCGGCCGCGCCGTGGATCAGCGGTATCTTGCCGTAGAGCTTGCGGGCGATCTGCTTGGCGAGGTTCTGCTCGGTCTGCGCTTGCGGCGCCAGCAGTTTGCGCATCTCGCGGAGCAGGCGCAGGGTCTCCTCGATCTCCGCCGTCGCGTTCGGCAACAGACCGGCCTGCTGCAGCAAGATCAGCTGCGGGATGAACAGGTAGCCGGCCGCCGCCCGCGGCTGCAAGCCCCCCGGCACGGTGATCACAGGATGGCCGTCCCGCCAAGCCTGCTTTTTCAAATGTCCCCCTGCGGTGATGGCGACGATCTGCGCCCCGCGCGCTTTGGCGTCCGCGTAGGCGGACAGCGTCTCTTCCGTGTTGCCCGAATAGGAGACGGCGATGACCAGCGTGTCTTTTCCCACATAGGAAGGCAAGGTATAGCTGCGATTGACGAGAATCGGCACCGGGCACTTGTCGCCGGCATAGGTGCGCAGCATATCGCCGCCGACCGCCGAGCCGCCGAGTCCCGTGATGACGATCGTCTGCACGAGAGACGCATCAAATATAGCACCCGTGTGTTTCATCAGGCGCACCGCTTCCTCCAGCTGTTCCGGCAGCCCGTAGAGTGCTCCGAACATCTCGGACGGGTCGTGTGCGGCCAGCAGCGTATCATCATCCAGGTCGAAAGGTTCCACAGTCGCTTCCCCCTTTACGGCGTTTCTCCAGCTCCCTTACCTAAACAGTAGTCCTGCGGTCCGTCGATTATGACAGAAAACCCCCTTTGGGAATCATCCCAAAGGGGGCAGCCATACAGGTTAACGCCAGCCGGCGCGCTTCCAATAGCGGTATACGTCGAACAGCAGATGCCAGAGCACGGTGATGACCAGCGTCAGCAGCAGCCCGAAGATCGGCAGCTGCACGATCGGCATCAGGCAGAAGATGATCGCCTGGCTCTCGATGACCGAAAACGGCGTGACGATCGTGAATTTGCGGTACAGGCGGGCTTGGAACGGCGTCATCGACATCCCGTTGATCACGATCGGCTCCGGAGCGGCGCTGCTGTCTGCCGCTGTGGTGTCCGCTTTGGCGGCGGCGCTGTTTTCGATCGTCTCTTTGATCAGCAGGTCGCCTTTGGAGAAGGCGCGGGTATAGATGTAGAGACCGGCCAGCACCCAGGATGCGGTGAGCATCCAGCCGTCGAGCTCCCCGACGCGCTGCTGGCCGTAGACGAGGGCGAGCACGAGCAGGGCGAGTTTCAGCTCATCCAAAATATGATCGAGCCAAAAGCCGAAATTGGAAGACTGCTTCGTCTTGCGGGCCACATAGCCGTCGCAGCAGTCCAAAATGTAGGACAGTTGATAGAGCAGGCCGCCGAGCACCAGCATCCACGGCGTGCCGAGCGCAAAACACCACACGGCAAACAGGGCGATGACAAAAGAGATCACGGTGATCTGATTCGGCGTGATCTTCGTTTTGCAAAACGCTTCGGAGATCGGCACCGACAGAGGCAATGTCGCATACGCATCCCACGGGGACGGATAGCGCACATACGGGTTGTCGCGCAGTTTGAACAAAGGAAGCATCCTTTCTCTAAAACAAATCTGGTCTCGAAGACACATCTGGAAAAGCGAATCCGGAAAGCAAATTCTAACCTCTAACTTACCCATATCCCGGGTGTTTGTAAAGATCGTGCCCTTCTATGGTAGACTACCTGTATTGGCTGGAAAGGACTGATCGTTATCGCTACTCTGTTTCATGACCTTGCGGAAATCTTCCGCGGGCAGGTCGGCGCGCCGTTCGTGCTCGATTACAGCGAAGAGAGCCTGAAGGACGCCGACCGCCTGCTCTCCCTGATCACCGAGCCTGGCCAGACGCCTGAGGAGACGCTGGTGCTGTCGGTCGGCGCCTATCTGGGCGAGACGACGCTGCAGCTGCTCGGCGGCGAATGGCGCCTCGATGAGGAGGTGCTGACCGACTCGTCTGTGCTGATCGGCGGCTGTGAGCTGTGGCCGTTCCGCCGCGTGCGCCAGCGCATCTACTACGGTACCGCCAACCCGCTGTACGCGTGGTTCGAAATGGCGCGCGCCGGTGCGCAGCAGGAAGTAAAAAAGCTCCTGCACGGGCAGGAGCAGGCGACGCTGATCCGCCCGACCGGGCAAGATCCACTGGTGATCAAGATCACAAAATCTCCTCGCAATCGGTGATCATCAAGGTCAGATCCTGCGAGAGATCCACTTCGTGCGGATGCTGCAGGTCACGGCCTTCAGCATCTTTCAGCACGCGCAGGATCGGCCGGTGCGGGTACTTGGTGTTGATGTCGACGACCACCGCCGTCTCGCCCGAGTTGAGCGTCACCGTCAGCCCCAGCGGGTACAGCGCCACGTTGTCGCGGAACTTGCGGATCAGGTCGCCGTCGAACTGACCGGTCGAAGCAAACAGAATCTCCAGCGCTTCGTGCGGCAGGTACGCTTTGCGATAGACGCGGTTGGATGTCAAGGCGTCGTACACATCGGCGATGCCGACGATCTGTCCGTAGAGATGGATCCCATCGCCTTGCAAGGAACGCGGATAGCCGGAGCCGTCCAGCCGCTCATGGTGCTGCAGGGCGCAGTGTGCAGAGATCAGCGGGATGTCGTCATGCTCTTTCAAAATCTCATAGCCCCAAAAGGCATGCTGCTTCATCAGCGCGTACTCTTCGTCGGTCAGCTTGCCCGGCTTCATCAGGATCTCCATCGGCACCATCGTCTTGCCGATGTCGTGCAGCAACGCCCCGATGCCGAGGTCGATCAGCGCATCGCGCTTCAGCCCGAGCGCCATGCCAAGCGCCGCCGAGTAGATGCCGACGTTGACCGAGTGGCTGTACAGGTAGTTGTCGGTCGTATAGATGCCGGTCAATTGCAGCATGACCTGCTTTTTCGATTGCAGATCATACAAGATGTCTTCAAAGACGCCGCGAAACTCCCGCCCCAGGCGCGGGTTGGCGATCGAGCGCATCCATTTGCGCGACTCGATCATCTGCGAGAAGGTCTCGTACACCACTTTCACCGCGCGGCTGCGCGTCGGTTCGGAGATCGCGTCCTCGATGATCAGATCGCTCGTTCTGGGATCGTCTATGTAAACCTGTGTCACGTTCAGGTCGAGCAGCCGTTGAATCATACTCTGGCTCAGCTCTTTCCCTGCTGCTAAAAGCACGCTGCCGTTGCTGCTGTAGATTGGTTTGGCCAGCTTCGCTCCCGGCTGTAACGCGTCGGTCGAAGTCATATGCATGGCGATATCACCCCTTAGTACATCTGAGGATATTCGACAAGTTTCGCGTTTTACCTGCTTTCCTTCCGAATCGCAAAAATTCAATATGTAAATGCTATCAATTGATGTAGGAAAATTGTATACTTAAAAAAAGCATAATTCCCAGGGAGGGTTCATTCCACATGTACATACAGGAAGTCTTTGAGTTGCATGCACATACACCGACGCTGGTCGATTTAGAAGATCTCGCAGCCCGCGAAGACGCCCATCTGGAACTGCACGGCACCAAGCCGATGCGCTTCTCGATCTACGTGTCCCCGGAGCGTTTGGAGCACGTCTCGGCACTGTTTATCGAACAAGGCTGCAAGCGTATCCATTCCACCGAGCTCAAAATGGAACCGGCGCCGAAAGACGGCGTGGTGCCGGACGATTTTCATGCCACTTCCAATAAACCGACCTTTATCTTCCGCGACGGCAACTGGATTCCGGTCACCCGTTTGCGCATGGACGGCGTGATCACGTTTGACGAAAACAACACACCGTTTTGCAACCTGATGCGCGACGTCATCGCAGGCGAAGACATCGTCGTCGGCCACGGCGGCATCCGCATCGCCTTCCTCGACCTGCCGACGAAAAATGAAGAGGAGTTCGGCTTCATGCAAGGGGACGTTTCTTCGGAGCGCCAGAATCCGGTGATCATCCGCAAGATCGCCCGCGATATGAAAGCGATCCGCGACCGCGGCGGCCGCATCGTCTTCGTGGCAGGCCCCGGCGTGATTCACACCGGCGGCATGGCTCCGTTCTGCGGCCTGATCGAAAAAGGCTATGTACAGGCAGTCCTGTCGGGCAACGCGCTGGCGACGCATGACATCGAAAACGCGCTGTACTCGACCTCGCTTGGCATCAGCACGAAGACGGCCGACGTCGTCTCCGGCGGCCACCGCCACCACTTGTCGGCGATCAACCGCATGCGCTTCCACGGCTCGATCGAAAACGCCGTGCGGGCGGGCGAGCTGCGCTCCGGCATCATGTACACGCTGGTCCAGCACAACGTGCCGTTCTCTCTGGCCGGCTCGATCCGCGATGACGGACCGCTGCCGGACACCGAGATGGACCTGTGCAAGGCACAGGCGCGCTACTCCGAGCTGGTGCAAGGCACCGATATGGTGATCATCATCTCGACGATGCTCCATGCGATCGGCACGGCGAACATGATTCCGGCGACCTGCAAGACGATCTGCGTCGACATCAACCCGGCGGTCGTCTCTAAGCTTGCCGACCGCGGTTCCACGCAGACGATCGGGATCGTCACCGACGCCGGCCTGTTCGTCGAACAGCTCAACCGCGAACTCGATCTGTTTGAAGTCTAAGAATCGCTGCCAACCGACCCGGCATTAGATGCCGGGTTTTCTTTTTTACGTTATACTAACGGAAGAGAGATGCAGATAGGAGGAACTATTCTTGTTGTCACTGCTTGGACGATTGATGTTCCGCTCACAGGAGTCAATCCAACTGCTGTTGCAAAAGCCCAATGCGAATCTGACAAGCCGCCTGGCCAACGTCGTCATTGTGCTGCTGATGATCAACATGGCGTTTTACTTCGCCATCGACCCCTTTTTCGAATCGCAATTTGGCAATTACAAATGGATTTTCGTGCTGCTGTTGCCGCCGGTGCAATTTATCGTGCAGCGCTTTTTGTTTGTGCTGACCTCGCGTCTTGGCCTGTTGATGTTTGCGTCCGACCGTCTGCCGGTCGACAAGATCGAACGCCAGTCGAAATGGAACCTGTTGAAAAAATACTATCCGTACACCTTTTATCCGACCGCCGTGCTAAGCGTGCTCGCCGCACCGCTGAGCGCCTCCTTTTTCCTGATCTTCCTCGTCTTCCTGGGGCTGATCTACATGTACCTGCTGCGCGTACAGCTGCTCAAAGAAGTGTTTGGCGTCTCCGGCGCGGTCGCCTTCTGGGGTCCGCTGCTCGTCGAACTGCTGATCTCCTTTGTGATCACCATGATCGTGTTTCTGCTCACCTTCATCGCGATCTCTGTGTTCAACATCCCGCTGGCTCCTTAATTGATTCGAAAGACAGCAAAAAGCGACTCTCCTTGCGAAGGGTCGCTTTTTTGTGTGTCTTACATGTTGCGGCGGTATTGTCCGCCCACTTCGTACAGAGCTTGGGTGATCTGGCCGAGGGAGCAGGTCTTGACCGTCTCCATCAGCTCGGCGAAGATGTTGCCACCGTTCATCGCCGTCGCTTTCAGCGACTTCAATGCTGCGGCCGACTCCGCTGCGTTTTCCGTCTGGAAGGCGCGCAGGTTGGCGATCTGCAGCTCTTTTTCTTCTTTCGTCGCGCGGGCCAGTTCGATCTCCGGCGCTTCATAGTCGTCGCCTTGGGTCTTCGGGTTGAGGTAGGTGTTCACTCCGATGATCGGCAGGGAGCCGTCATGTTTCTTGTGCTCATAGTACATCGATTCCTCTTGGATCTTGCCGCGCTGGTACTGCGTCTCCATCGCGCCGAGCACGCCGCCGCGGTCGGAGATGCGCTGGAACTCCTGAAGTACCGCTTCTTCGACAAGGTCGGTCAGCTCTTCGACGATGAACGCGCCTTGCACCGGGTTTTCGTTCTTCAAGAGGCCAAACTCTTTGGTCAGGATCATCTGGATCGCCATCGCGCGGCGCACCGATTCTTCGGTCGGCGTGGTGATCGCTTCGTCGTAGGCGTTGGTGTGCAGGGAATTGCAGTTGTCCTGCAGCGCCAGCAGCGCTTGCAGCGTGGTGCGGATGTCGTTGAAGTCGATCTCCTGCGCATGCAGGGAGCGGCCGGACGTCTGCACGTGGTACTTCAGCTTCTGCGAGCGGTCGTTGCCACCGTATTTGTTCTTGATCGCCGTCGCCCAGATCCGGCGCGCCACGCGGCCGATGACGGTGTATTCCGGGTCCATGCCGTTCGAGAAGAAGAACGACAGGTTCGGCGCAAAATCGTCGATGTTCATGCCGCGGCTCAAGTAGTACTCCACGTAGGTGAACGCGTTCGCCAGCGTGAAGGCCAGCTGCGAGATCGGGTTGGCGCCCGCTTCGGCGATGTGGTAGCCGGAGATGGACACCGAGTAGTAGTTGCGCACTTTGTGGTCGATAAAATACTGCTGGATGTCGCCCATCATGCGCAGGGCAAATTCGGTCGAGAAGATGCAGGTGTTCTGACCCTGGTCTTCCTTGAGAATGTCAGCTTGCACGGTGCCGCGCACGGTCGACAAGGTGTAAGCGCGGATCTTTGCCGCTTCTTCCTCGGTCGGTTGGCGGCCGTTGTCCGCTTCGAACTTCGCCAGCTGCTGGGTGATCGCCGTGTTCATGTACATCGCGAGGATCATCGGCGCCGGGCCGTTGATCGTCATCGACACAGAGGTCGACGGCGCGCAGAGGTCAAAGCCCGCATACAGTTTCTTCATGTCTTCCAAGGTGCAGATCGAAACGCCCGATTCCCCGATCTTGCCGTAGATGTCCGGGCGGTAGTCCGGATCTTCACCGTACAGGGTGACCGAGTCAAACGCGGTGGACAGGCGCTTCGCATCGTCGTTTTTGGACAGGTAATGGAAGCGGCGGTTGGTACGCTCCGGCGTCCCTTCACCGGCGAACTGGCGCTTCGGGTCTTCGCCTTCGCGCTTGAACGGGAATACGCCGGCGGTGTACGGGAACTCGCCCGGCACGTTTTCGTTCATCAGCCACTTCAGCAGGTCGCCCCAGTCTTCGTACTTCGGCAAGGCGACTTTCGGAATCTTGGTGCCGGAGAGCGACTCGGTGAACAGGATGGTGCGGATTTCTTTGTCACGGATCTTGGTGACAAATTCATCGGCGGTATACAGCTCTTTCAACTTCGGCCAGTTTTCGATCAGGCGCTTCGCTTCCGGATGCAGCTGTCCTTCGAAGTTGTCGATCTGCGCATCGAGCGCCGCCAGCATGTCCGTTTGGCCGTTGAACAGTTCACGCACGCCTTTCAGTTGGAACAGCTTGCGGGCGATCGCCGCCTGGGCGTTGATGAACTTCTTGTAGTCGCGGACCGAGCTGACGATCTCGCCGAGGTACTGGGTGCGCTCCGGCGGGATGATGTAGTTCTTCTTGGAGATGCTCTCTTTGACATCGAGCTGGGACTCCCAATTCAGGCCCTTTTTCTCGTTGATCTTGTCGATCAGGGCGCGGTAGAGGACGTTGGTGCCCGGGTCGTTGAACTGGCTGGCGATCGTGCCGTAGACCGGCATGTTGTCAGCGTTTTGCTCCCACAGGTTGTGGTTGCGCTGATATTGCTTCTTGACGTCGCGCAACGCGTCCTGCGAGCCTTTGCGCTCAAACTTGTTGATCGCGACGAGGTCGGCAAAATCGAGCATGTCGATCTTCTCCAACTGCGACGGCGCGCCAAACTCGGACGTCATCACGTACAAGGAGAGGTCGGTGACTTTGGTGATCTCCGCGTCGCCTTGGCCGATGCCCGACGTTTCAACGATGATCAGGTCATAGCCTGCCACTTTCACCACGTCGATCGCTTCTTTGATCGCCGCCGACAGCTCGGAGCGGGATTCGCGGGTCGCCAGCGACCGCATGTAGACGCGGGAGTTGTTGATCGCGTTCATGCGGATGCGGTCGCCGAGCAGCGCGCCGCCGGTCTTCTGCTTCGACGGGTCGACGGAGAGGATGGCGATCGTCTTGTCGGTGAAATCGTTCAGGAAACGGCGCACCAGTTCGTCGGTCAAGGACGATTTGCCCGCGCCGCCGGTGCCGGTGATGCCGATGACCGGCACGTTCTGCACCGAATCGCGGATCTCGGTGAGCAGCTTTTGGTGCTGTTCATCATTTTGGTAGACCGCTTCTTCCGCCACGGTGATCAGCTTGGCGATCGCCAGGGCATTTTTCTCTTTCAGCTTGGCCAGTTCCGCTTCCGCCTGCTTGGCGGTCGGGAAGTCGGAGCTCTCCAGCATGTGGTTGATCATGCCCTGCAGGCCCATCTTGCGGCCGTCTTCCGGCGAGTAGATCTTGGCGATGCCGTAGTTTTCCAGATCGCGGATCTCTTCCGGGACGATGACGCCGCCGCCGCCGCCGAAGATCTTGATGTGCGTCGCGCCGCGCTCTTGCAGCAGGTCGTAGATGTATTTGAAAAACTCGACGTGGCCGCCTTGGTAAGACGAGATCGCGATGCCTTGCGCGTCTTCCTGCACCGCCGCGTTGACGATCTCTTCGGCGGAGCGGTTGTGGCCAAGGTGGATGACTTCTGCGCCCGACGACTGCAGAATGCGGCGCATGATGTTGATCGATGCGTCATGGCCGTCAAACAGCGCGGAGGACGTAACAAAGCGAACCTTATGTTTCGGACGATAGATGGTGGTCTCCATGTATCAGGTTTCCCCTTTCCCGTGGCCCGGTCTTGATGAAGCCGGGCAGATTTCCTGCAGCAGCAAAGATGTTTGCTTTTCCGTGTACTGCTCAAGGGTATAAATGCGATGCAGTGCCCAGCGGCGGAATGTCCACATCTGGCCGAGCACAACAATGTTGTGTGCGAATAGCTTGACGCTGTCGGCGGAGAGCAGCAGCGTGCCGTCGGAGCGTCCACGCTCGAGAATGCCGGCGAACAGGCCGGTGATCTCAGCTTCCTGGCGCAGCACCAGCTTCAAACGGTCGTCGGACAGCGATTTCGTTTCCTGATAGATGAGCAGCACATAGTCTTGCAATTCGTCGACACAGGCAAAAAAGTGCCGGATCGATGCGACCAGCAAGTCCCGGCCCGGCGCAGTGCCGTGCAGCACTTCGTCGAGACGCCGTTTCACCTCGCTGTGAATGTAAGCGCAGACCAGATAGAGCACATCTTCTTTGGACTCAACATATTCGTAGAGCGTTCCGATGCCAAGCCCGCTGGCTTTGGCAATCTCGCGCGTCGTCGTCTTGTGAAAGCCTTTCTCCACAAACAGGTCGACAGCCGCCTTGACGATCTGCCGGCGCCGCTGCTCGACCAGCTGCGGATCGGCGACGCGGGAGGGAATCGGTCTGGAGTTGTCTGTCATCTCACACCTCCCCTCCAACCGACTGAGCGCTCGCTCGGTTATGATTCTCTTTCAGTGTATTCGGTTTCAGGGCGGTTCGTCAATGCAAAAAGTACGGGAACATACAAAAGAGAGCGGATCGAAATCCGCTCTCTTGTAATCCGTAACGTATCGGATGGTATAAGTTAAATTACTTAGCCAAAGTGCCTTCTTTGTTGATCACTTTGTAGGAGTTGCCGTCTTTCTTGACGGTGTAGGTGAGGCCTTTGTAGGTCAAAGCGTAGTTGCCGTCTTTAGCTTCGACTTTTGCATCTTCGTATTTAGCGGTCGCGGACAGCGCGTTTGCGCGGATCGCTTCAGCTTTTGCAATTTCGGTCTCAGCTTTGAAGTCTTTTTTGTTCTTCTTCGCGAGAGCTTCGATTGCTTTGTTCGCTTGGTCGAGCAGAGCCTTGTCGCCGAGGAGTGCGGAGTATTCCTTGTCAGCCAGTGCGGAATCCCAGTAGGTGCCCAGGAATTTCAGAGCTTCGTCTTTGGACTTAGCCGGCTTGGAGAAGGTTACTTCTTTGTCGCCTTCCAGACCTTTGACGGTGGAGAACTGAGATTGCAATTTTTCTTCCGCGATTACTGCAGCTGCGAATACAGCCTTGTAAGTTTTTTCTGCGTCTTCTTTTTTCGGAGCTTCAGCAGCCGGCTTGTCGGTGGTAGCTTCGCTACCGCAACCTACGCCAGCAACAACGGTCGTTGCGAACGCTGCAGCCAGAAGAAGTTTCGAGAACTTTTTCATAACTAAAATTCCCCCTTTTCAGGCACGAGTGTATCACAGAAAACTCACAATTGGGAATAGCACTTTAAAATTTCGCAATGTTCAAAATAGTGTTATTTATGCGCAAAATTGAATAATTATTCATATTTTATTCACCCTTTTCAGGGGGAATCTGGTGTTTAATGCGTTATCCTGCTAAACCGCTCCTTGGCAGCATGCCCAATTCTCAATATTTGTAAAAGAATAGCGGAATACCTGCTAATTTGCAGACTGAATATTCCTCGCATGATTTTTTCCAAAAATTATCGTTTTCCGGGACCGCCTTGGTCGAGTTCGGTATAGGCGCGGCGCAACGCCAGTTTGAATTTGGTGTAGTCTTCCGTGTCGAGATGCTTGTCTTCGTAAAGGTCATCCAGTTCCAGATCCATCAGCACGATGTCGTCGATCTGGCTGCCGGTGTAGATGATGATGGCAAATCGTTTGAGAAACTCGCGCACTTTCAGCACGTCACGATGGGTGTTGAGATCCATGGTTCCCCTCCTCTCAATCTCGCAGGCAAGCGGCTTCGATCTGCTGCCACAGCGTCTCGCCGAACGTGTTGCAGAGGATCTCCTTCATCTCTTGCCACGCCGGCCGGTAGCGCTCCGGCGCAAAGGCGTCTGCCGCCAGCTCCCGCCGCACGTTCGGGGAGATCTCCGCCGCCCGCGGCGTCCGCTCCGCCTGCAGGCGCAAAGGCAGGTTGGCGCAGACAAAATCGTCAAGGTACAGGCTGCCCCAGCGGGAGAAGCGGGCCGTCTCGGCTGTCAGCGCCGTGACCAGCACGCGCCCGTCCTCGCCTGTGATCAGCTCAAGTGGAAACAAGGAGCAGGAAAACGGTTTCATCTGCTCGGGTGCCAGTCCCTCCTCCAGCGCATAGCGGTGAGCGGCGCAGGCCGGCCCCGTCCCTTCGACCGCGCAGAGCAGGCAGTTGCCTTCGTGCGTGGCGATCGTCGGCAGTCCCTCCGTCTCGGCGTGCTGCTGCCAGAGCCCGTTTTGCCGGATCTGCTCCCGTTTCTCGTCAGGCAGGTGTCTCGCCGCGATCACCGGCAGATGCTGTTCGAGGAGCGGCACTTGCCTGACCGCGGGCGGAAACGGATAGCCGCCTTCGCAGCACGATTCGTGATGCGCGCGGTGACAGTGGCGGCAGTCGAGCTGAACGGGCGTATTCAAGGCGGGCAGATCGAGGTCATAGCCTGCCCACGCTTCGATCGCGCCGCTCTTGCGCCCCTTTTTCCAATACTTCTGCAGGTGGTACGCTTCGCGTTCCGTAAGCGTCAGCGGCGTGCCGACATAACGGTAGCGGGGCTTCATTCCGGCTGCGGCACCGGGTGCTTGATCTTGCCGATCTCGCGGATCTTCTGAATCTCTTCGACATCGATCTGGTTGGACAGCACGGCGGTGCGGAAGACGATGCCGGCGCGGCCTTCGTATTCGATGCCGTACAGGTCGAGCACGACGCCGGTCAGCATGTATTCTTCGTCGCCGAGGTAAACGGCGTTGATCAGCCCGAGGACCGCTTCGACGATCTTCTCCGGCCCTTGGTCGCGCAGGCCCTCGCTCACTTCGTCGAGGTAGCAGAGCAGGTCGACAAGGCCGACGTTCTTCCCTTCCACCTCGTACTGGTAGGCGCCGTCCACTTGGTGCGGGGTGAGGCGGCTCGGCGCCCACATCGCTTTCATCAGTTCATCGGTAAAGACGATCTGTCCGTTCTCAAACGTTACTTCTACATGTATTTGATCGCTCATCACGTGTCACTCCGCTCTCTGGGTTCGTAAAAGCCGAAAGTAATTATACCATAAAAATGCCGCCTGCTCCCAGAACGGGAAACAAGCGGCTCTTGAACCAGCGCCCGCTCAGTCGTTTTTGACGACCGCGTGGCCGCCGAATTCGTTGCGAATCCGCCGGACGCTGCGGTTGTCCGCCCAGATGATCACGCGGGTCAGCGGCTTGTGATCGTCTCCCAACGCGATCACCGAGTGCATCGCCGTGCTCATGCCGATCGCCACGGCCCGACTTGCGCAGCGCCCCGCGCAGGCCGAAGACCACCGCTTTGGTCGAGGTGGTGCCAATATCAAGTCCGATCACGACTTGCGTTTCTTTCATCCCCAATCCCACCTTTTGGCTAAGGAGTTCCGTTTGGGTAGTGTTTCCTGATGCGGAAAAAGTATCACTTCCGGCGAACCTAATATTGGAATCCTGCCGATTCCATAGTATAGTTAGACTCATAGAGAACCAGAGGCGAGCGGGGGAAGAACTGTGTACCAGACGGGAGACTTTGGACAGCTGATCGTGTTGTTTTTGCTGATGATGCCGGTGCTATTGTTTTTGGGGTACCATCTGGCCAAACTTGCCTACGGGGACCGGGAGCATGCGGAGCCGACAGACGTTGTGGTCATGCCGCATGATCTGGCGTGGATGCAATATACGAGCGACATCAACATCATCACCGAGATCTCCCGCGTCGTCATCCGGCTGCGACAAGAGCCGCCCGTGACGTATGAACAGATCAAGCCGCTGCTCGAAACGTATGAAGCGCACAAGGTCGCCCAGGCGGTCGGGGTGTTCCACGTCTACCGGGAACAGGCGATTCGCGACTACCTGCGCACCGTTCAAACGACGAAAGCGGGCGCTCAACTGCGCCCGCACCTATAGCCCGGCCACACCATGACCGTACCGAAACAGAAAGGAACGAAACGATGCCTGCGAACGCCAAAGTGACCCGACCTTCTCAACTGCAAATCTGGCTTCGCGCCGTACGCGCTCCTTCTTTGATCTCCACGCTGATCCCCGTCCTGCTCGGCGGCGGACTGGCCCTGATCGACCGCGGCTTTGAAGGCTGGACGTTTCTGGCGATCATCATCGCCGTCATGCTCGTCCAGGCGGGAAGCAACCTCTTTAACGACTATTTCGACTACCACAAAGGCGCGGATGACGAATCGTCGCTCACCGCGCCCAATCCGCTGCGCCAAGGCTGGCTGTCCCTGTCGAGCGTCTATCGCGGCGGCTGGATCTGCTACCTCTCCGCAGCGCTGATCGGCGGCTACCTCCTCTCCGTCGGCGACTGGCTTGTGCTGGTCTTCGGCGTGATCGGACTGCTGCTCGGCTACCTGTACACCGGCACCCGCTATGCCCTCGCTTATCACGGGCTTGGCGAGCTGACCGTGTTTGTCGTGATGGGTCCGCTGATCGTGCTCGGCACCTACTACGCGATGGTGAAGATCCTCTACGGCCACGTGATCTTGAACGCGCTGCCGTTCGGCCTGCTCTCCGCCGCCGTGCTGCATGCGAAAAATGTCCGCGATCTGCGCCACGACCGCGCGATCGGCAAGCGGACCTTGGCGACGATCCTCGGCGAGCGCAAATCCAAGTGGGAGCTGTACGTGCTGCTGGCACTGAGCTACGCGATGATGGTGCTGATCTGGCTGCTCGGCTATACGCCGGTCTCTTCGCTGCTCGTGCTGATCACCTTGCCCTTGGCTTGGAAGACGGTGCAGATCGTCGCCCGGACGGACGATCCGATGGAGTTAAACCTCGGACTCGGGCTGTCGATGCTCTTGCAGTTGCTGTTTGGCATCTTGAATGTGTTTGGGATTTTCCTGTATTACTTTTTGCAGATCTAAAAAGCCATCTTCCCACTCAGGGGAAGATGGCTTTTTCGATGAGGATGGCGATCACTGTGCCCAGCACAGCGCCGAACGTCACATCGGACGGGTAGTGCAGGCCGACATAGACGCGGGAGACGGCGAGCACAGCCGCCATGAGCAGCATGCAGGCGCCGACGAGCGGCATGAGCAGCCAGACGGCCGCGGCGAGCGCAAACCCACAGGCGGCGTGGTTGCTCGGAAACGAGGCGCTGGGGCGGTGCTTGAGCAGCGGCGTGAATCCTTCTCTGACAAACGGGCGCACCCGAAAGCAGATGCGTCCGACCAGCTCGTTCACCCCGCGGGTGACGGTGGCGGCGAGGACGGCGAGCAGTGCGGCGAGGCGCTCCGTCCGGCCGCCGGGAATGGCGAGCAGGCCCAGCACGGCGAAGAACCAGAGCGGGCCGTATTTAGCGATATGCACCATCGTGCGGTCCAGCAGGCGGGAGCGTCCCACATAGCGGCGAATGGATTGCATCATCAGTTTGTCCATGGTACCCCCTGCATTTCAAAAGACCCTGCTCCGTCGAGGAACAAGGTCTTTTCTGTTACGTTGATTATCTTCTCGCTTCAATATACCCGTAATTCGAAGCTGTGTCGATATGGAATTGGACGCTGGAAGCGCCCGGGTAGACGCCGTTCCAATAGATGTCACGGCCGCTCTTGCTCGACGGGTTCGCTTTCGACATCCCGGCGACGATGCGCATGAACTCTTCATAGTACGCCATGCTCTCCCCTTGCGGAGTGAGCCGTTCGAAGCGCATGTTGATGGCGGTCGCCGTGTCGCCGCTGAAGGTGACTTCGACGATCGATGCCCCGCGCAGGTAGACGAGCTTCCCGCCGGAACCGCCGAGCGACTGGTTGAACTGGAAGAACGACTGCACGTCGGCGCGCGAGGCGCCCAGCACGGAGCTCAACACGCCACCGTCAATCAGCGCCGGAGTCTCCACCGGGGCAGGTGTCGGTTCCGGCTGCGGAGTTGGCGCAGGTGTCGGAGTCGGCTGCGGTGCAGGCGTCGGCTTCGGAGTGGGCGTCGGTGCCGGGGTCGGCTTGGTCGTCGACGGAGGCTGCTGCGGCGTGGTCGACGGCTGTTGGCCCGCCGCACCGCCCGGCAGATTGCCCGGCTTGCTCTGGCCTGCGTCCACCTTGCTGCCGGAGCCGGTCGTGCTGCCCTGCTGCGGCTGGTAGGATTGGAATGGATTCGGAGCGCCAGAAGCGACCTTCGTGCCGTTCGTCGGCTTGTTCGGCACCGGCTGCAAAATCGGCTTCGGCGCGTTATTTTCTTGCGAGACTTGCGTCAGACTCGCCCCGCCATCCGGCAGCAAGGCCAGATATTCGGGCGGGATTGGCTTGTTGTTTTTAATCAGATCGAGCACGATCACCAGAAAGGACAGGTCGTCAGCCTCGCTGTGCACCGCGCTGTCGTCAGAAGAGGACGGAGCCGGTGTCGATGTGCCCTTGGCCGGGTCGGCCGTGGCAGACAGTTCTTTGGACTGGTGTGCCTCTTTCCCTGTCTGGTCTTCCATCGCTTCGACAGGCGGCATGAACATCTGGAGCAGCAGCAAAAAGCCGCAGAGCGCGACCGACAGGAACGAGAACATCGCCCACGTTTTGCCGTACTTCCCCTTGTTCAGCACATTGCCTATCATCATTGCGATGGAGAACACAGCGATCACACCGAGCGCGATCAACCCAAGTGTCAGCAACATGCGTTCACCACCTTATCACCCATTGCTTATTCTTTTCCCCACATTTCGACATCGATCGTAAAAACTCCTGTTCACTTTTTAAAAAAGCGGCTGAAAGATACATATTATACATTATAGTTTACAAAGTTGTTTTTGTGGCCTATACTGAAGCCATAACCGATACAAATGTTGGGAACGCACCCAAGAACGAGGTGATTGTGATGTTTCGAGGATTTGACCGCAGCATTTGGATTCGCTTCTCCGGCGTCACCCTGTTATCGATTGGCAATTTTATGATCAAGCCGTTTCTGGCTTTATATCTGGCAACCACGCTTGGCGCTTCGATCGGCGTGCCAAGGCCGGCGCCTTGCTGTACGCGCTGGGCCTGCTGCTCGTCGCGCTCACCGCCAACGCCTGGCTGCTTCTGGCAGGCTTTGTGATCTTCACCGTCGGCGAGGTCACCGTCACGGCGGTGAGAAGCGATCCTCGCCGACATCTCGCCTGACGACATGCGCGCCCGCTATCAAAGCGCCGGGTCGCTTGCCTGGACGGCAGCCGCGACCGGCGGCCCGCTGATCGGCGGCTTGGTGATGGAGCAGTTCGGCGGCCACGCGCTGTTTGTCACCTTCGCCTGCGTGATGGCGAGCGCGGTGTTCTTCTACCGCTTGATGGAAGTGAAAAAAACGGGGAAGCGGCATTCCCTGGCTCACTAAAAAGAAAAGAGGACTTCGCGCGAAGTCCTCTTTTCTCTGGCCAGAATCATCAGTCGAGCGTGACGACTTTCGTGCCGCCTTTGCCGACCAAGCGCTGCGGGGTGTAGACGTGGCGCACTTGCAGGATGATCAGCGTCGCGACGACCGCTTTGGCGAGGTCGCCCGGCCAGAACGGGTAGAAACCGCCGACCAGCGCTTTGTTCCACGAGAGGTCCGCGACGACTTTCAGCCACGGCACCCCGCCCAGATACAAGGTCAGCGAGCCGAGGATGAATGTGACGAACAGCATCTGGATGTGTGCCGCCACGCCGCGCCCTTTGATGGAGTTCGCCGCCCAGCCGACGAGGAATGCAGCGACCGGATACATGACGATAAAGCCGCCGGTCGGGCCGGCGACGAGACCGATCCCGCCTTGGCCGTGCCACATCGGCAGGCCGATCAGGGTCAGGATGACGACGAGCGCCATCGAGAAAAAGCCGTAAAACGGGCCGAGCAGCGCTCCGGCCAGCAGGATGGTCATGTTGCTGAGCGTGATCGGTACGAGAGAGAAACCAAGGTTGATGTTGACGTAGCTGAGGACGACCAGCAAAGCGGCAAACAAGGCGCTGAACACCACACCGCGCACGGAAAATTGTACCCCCATTGATAAGCCTCCAAATCTTTGTTAACTTGAGTATGTCAGGAAGATGACAATCCGCATTTTAGCACAGTTCGAAACCATGTGAAAAGCATAATTTGGAGGAACCATGAAAAAGAAACTGACCCTTTCCGGCGTGAGTGTCGCCTTTGCCGCGCCGGACGGTGTGCATACCGTGTTGACGGAGATTGATTTGACGATCGCACAAGGCGAGTGGGTCGCCTTGATCGGGCAGAATGGCAGCGGGAAAAGCACGCTGGCCAAAGTGCTCTGCGGGCTGTGTCCCGTGTCGAAAGGCTTGGCCGAACAGGAGGAGTTGCAGGTGCAGATGGTGTTTCAGAATCCGGAAGCGCAGATCGTCGGCGAAACGGTTTACGAAGACGTCTGTTTCGGCATGGAGAACTGCGCCGTGCCCCCGGACGAGATGCCGGAGCGGGCGCTTGCGGCGCTGGAAAAAGTGGGTCTGGCGCCGCTGATCGAGCAGGCGGTCACAACGCTGTCCGGCGGGCAGAAACAGCTGCTCGGCATCGCCGGGTGTCTGGCGGTGGAGGCGGATGTGATCGTGTTTGACGAGTGTACGGCGATGCTCGACCCGGCATCGCGGGAGATGGTGCTTCGCGTGGCGCAGGAGCTGCAGCGCCAAGGCAAGACGCTGATCTGGATCACGCAGTGGATGGAAGAGCTGGCCTGTGCCGACCGGGTGGTGGCGCTGTCCGGGGGCCGTGTGGCGTATGACGGGACGGCACGGGCTTTCTTCTATGACGGAGTCTGTGCAGCGCTCGGCTTTGTGCCCCCGTACGCGGTGCAGGTGGCGGAGCAACTGCAGGCGAAAGGCGTCGTGCTGGCCGGGCAGCCGCTTACGCCCCAAGAGCTGAGTGCAGCGGTAGGTGCAAGATGCCAATAATCGTGGATCGTGTTGCGCTGGGAAGTATTCTTCAGGATGTGTCGTTTGAGTTGGAAGAAGGGACGATCACGCTGCTGATCGGGCAGACGGGGGCGGGGAAGTCGAGCCTGCTCGATGTGCTGACCGGGCTGAACCGCTTTGATCATGGGTCGGTGCTGTATGACGGTAGACCGCTGTGGGACGGCAAGCAGGTACAGGCGGAGGTGCTGCAGGAGATCGGGGTGGTGTTCCAGTTTCCGGAGCACCAGCTGTTTGCGCGGACGGTGCAGGGGGAGTTCGATTATTCGCTGAAGCCGCTCCGCCTGGCAAAACCGGAAGCGCAGGCACGGACGCTTACAGCGCTGCGGGAAGTCGGGCTGCCGGAGGAGATGACCACACAGTCCCCGCTGGTGCTCAGCGGCGGGCAAAAACGGCGCGTGGCGCTGGCGACGACCTTTGCGACGATGCCAAAGTGGCTGTTTCTCGACGAGCCGACCGCCGGCCTCGACCCGCTGGCGGTGCAGCATCTGGTCGAGTTCCTGCAGAGCTGCAAGGGGCAGACCACAGGCGGCATCGTCATCGCCACCCATGACCTCGACGCCTTCTTCCCGATCGCCGACCGCGTCCTGCTCCTCGACCACGGACGCCTCGCCGCCTCGACCACGCCGCAAGCGCTGTGCGAAGACCCGCACCTGCTGCGCCAGGCGAGAGTCGGGGTGCCGAGCAGCACGGCGTTGGCGCATGCTTTTGCCGCGCAAGGAATCAGGCTCACACCACACCCCTTGCCGCCCGAGCAGATGGCCGATGAGATTTTGGAAAGTTGGAACGTGTTGCCTTCGGCAATGTCTCATGCTGAATCCTCTCCGTCTGCTACCGCTCAAACGGTGCACCAGTCTGCAGTAGCGGTACAGGCTGAATTCAGGCACTCGGCTCCTGCGCAGCAGGAATCGAAACAACAGCCCCCAACAGGGGTTTTCAGTCTTAGCGCGGTGATCCGTCAGTTGGACCCGCGCGCCAAGTGGGCGTTTTACCTGCTGGTGTCTCTGGGCGTGCTGGTGCAGGCCAGCTGGGCGGGCCTTACCATCGCTACGGCGGTGACAGCTCTGTGCATGTGGACAGCCGGGATGTGGAAACGGGATGTGTGGCGGATGATGAAGCCATTTCTGTTCTTCATTCTGTTTTCGGTGGTGCTCTCCGGCCTGCGCTTTGGCGACGGGATCGGCTATGAGTGGGCGGCCGCCGAGCGGACGCTGGGGCAGCTGTACAAGTTTTTGCTGCTGATGCTGCTCGGAATGTGGCTGTCGGCGACGACGAGCCAGCTGATGATGAAACAGGGCCTCGAGACCGCGCTGGCGCCGCTGAAGAAACTCAAGCTGCCCGTGGAGGCGTTTGCGCTTGCCACCTCGCTGATGCTGCGCTTCGTGCCGGTCATCCTTCAGGAGTTGCGCCGCTTCTCCCGCATCACCAAAGCGCGTGGCAAATCGGTCAAAGGCAATTTCCGCCTGCGCGACACCAGCGCCATCGTCGTGCCGTTGCTGCTTTCCGTCCTCCGCCTCGGCGAAGACCTCTCCGTCGCGATGGAAGCGCGCGGTTACGCCAAGTTCGGCAACCGGCGTACCTCGGCGGTCAAACTGCGCATCGTGCGCCATGACCGGGTCATCCTGCTCGCCGGTGGTGTGCTGTTCGCCGTGCTGCTTTGCGCCCGCTATTTGTAGCCAACAAAAAGAGCCGTTCCTCCCGCTGAGGAACGGCTCTTTCGCTTTCATTCGAGCTCAGGCCGTTAGCAAACGTAGCCCTCTTGGTCTACGATCGTGTTCGCCAGTTCGCGCTTGATCGCGATGGTGTTTTGCGGGGTGTAGCGGGTCAGCTTTTTCAGGACCGACAGCTGCGTGCGGAGCATGTCGCCCTCTTCCATCGCGGCAAGGGTTTCGCGGGCGAGCAGTTCGATCTTGCCGAAGGTGTCGTTGACATACACCTTGGTCATGTTGATCTTGTGCTGCGCTTTCTCTTCGCCGTCTTTCGCGATCTGCTTCTTCGCGCGGAGCAGGCAGGACTCCATCGCATAGATCTCGATCATGATGTCAGCCATGTTGTGCAGGATCTCCTGATGCTGCTCCAGCGTGGTCATGTACTTCTGCACGCCGTAGCCGCCGACCATCAGGAAGATCTTCTTCGCCTTTTCGATCAGGTCCGATTCAACGGCGAGGGTTTCGCTTTCGTCGATCACAGACGGCATCATCATCATCAGTTCGCCTTGCAGCGCCTGCGCAGCTTGCAGGAGCGGCAGTTTGCCTTTCATCGCGTTCTTGACGAGCGTGCCCGGAATCAGCAGGCGGTTGACTTCGTTGGTGCCTTCGAAGATGCGGTTGATGCGGGAGTCTCGGTACATCGTCTCGATCGGGTATTCGTTGATGAAGCCGTAGCCGCCGTGGATCTGGACGCCTTCGTCGACCACGAAGTCGAACGCTTCAGAAGCGAAGACTTTCGAGATCGAGCACTCGATCGCATACTCCGCGATGGCGTCTGCCACCGCTTTGCCCGATTTCTGCTCGCCGGTCAGCGCCGCGTCGATCAGGCCGCCGATGCGGTAGACCATCGACTCGGTCGCGTAGGTGCGGATGTTCATTTCGGCAAGCTTTTCGCGGATCAGCGGGAAGTTCGCGATCGGCTGGCCGAACTGCTTGCGCTCGTTCGCATACTTCGAGGAGAGCTCGATCGCATGCTTCGAGGAGCCGATGCAGCCTGCTGCCAGCTTGTAACGCCCGATGTTCAGGATGTTGAACGCGATCACGTGGCCGCGGCCGACTTCGCCGAGCAGGTTTTCCACCGGAACGGCAACGTCTTCGAGGATCAGCGGACGGGTCGAAGATGCCTTGATGCCCATCTTCTTCTCTTCCGGACCGGTCGAGACGCCCGGGTAGTCTTTTTCCACGATAAACGCGGAGAACTTGTCGCCGTCCACTTTCGCGTAGACCACAAACACGTCGGCAAAACCGGCGTTGGTGATGAACTGCTTGGTGCCGTTCAGGACGTAGTGGGTGCCTTCTGCGTTCAGAACGGCGGTCGCTTTCGCGCCCAGCGCGTCAGAGCCGGAACCCGGCTCGGTCAGGCAGTACGCCGCGAATTTCGCTCCGCTCGCCAGGTCGGGCAGATATTTCGCCTTCTGCTCTTCGTTGCCGAAGAACACGATCGGCAAGGTGCCGATGCCGACGTGCGCGCCGTGGGACAGCGCGAAGGAGCCGCCGCGGGTGATGTACTCGGTGATCAGCGTCGACGAGATCTTGTCGAGTTCCAGACCCTCGTTCGCTTCCGGGACGTCGGCAGCCAGCAAGCCGAGTTCGCCCGCCTGCTTGAGCAGTTTGACGGTCAGTTCGATGTCGAGCTTTTCGAGGTGCTCGCGATGCGGAACCACTTCGCCTTCGATAAAGTCAGCGGTGGTCTTCGCGATCATCTTCTGCTCGTCCGTGAAGTCTTCCGGGGTGAACACGTCTTGGGCTTCCGTCTGGGTGATGACAAAAGAACCGCCGCGCACAATGTCTTTCAAATCGCTCATCGTGATTGCCTCCTCAAGGGTTGTTGTTATACCAGTTCGAACACGCCTGCTGCTCCCATGCCGCCGCCGATGCACATCGACACGACACCGTAGCGCCCGCCACGGCGGCGCAGTTCGCTTAAGATCGAAACGGTCAGCTTGGTGCCGGTGCAGCCCAGCGGGTGGCCGAGCGCGATCGCACCGCCGTTGACATTGACTTTCTCCGGGTCGAGACCCAGCTGCTGGGTCACATAGAACGCCTGGGAAGCAAACGCCTCGTTGATCTCAAACAGGTCGATGTCGTCGATCGACAGGCCGGCCAGCTTCAGCGCTTTTGGAATCGCCACGACCGGACCGACGCCCATGATGTCCGGGTCGACCCCGCCCACAGCGAAGGAGCGGAACACGGCGAGCGGCTGAGCGCCGATCTGCGCCGCTTTTTCAGCAGACATCAGCACGGTCGCCGCCGCGCCGTCAGACGTTTGCGACGAGTTGCCGGCGGTGACGGAGCCTTGCACGTGGAACGCCGGGCGGAGTTTGCCGAGCACTTCCAGCGTGGTGTCGGGGCGCACGCCTTCGTCGGTGTCAAAGATGAACTCCGACACTTTCTGCTTGTTGTTCGCGTCGACCGTCACGTTGCGCACGGTGACCGGAACGATCTCGTCTTTGAATTTGCCCGCTGCGATCGCCGCCGCGGCGCGCTGGTGCGAGCGGACGGCAAATTCGTCCTGCTGTGCACGGGTGATGCCGAAGCGCTGCGCCACTTGCTCGGCGGTGTGGCCCATGCTCATGTACACTTCCGGCATGTTGTCGACCAGCCACGGGTTCGGAGCCAACTTGTAGCCGACCATCGGCACCATCGACATGCTCTCCACGCCGCCTGCGACCACCACGTCAGCTGCGCCGAGCATGATGTTCTGCGCGCCGAGGGCGATCGTCTGCAGACCGGACGAGCAGAAACGGTTGACCGTCATGCCCGATACGTTGGTCGGGAGCCCGGCGCGCATCGCGACGATGCGGCCGAGGTTCATCCCTTGTTCACCTTCCGGGATTGCACACCCGATGATGACGTCTTCAATCTCTTTCGGGTCGAGCCCGCCGACCCGGTTGATCGCTTCCTGCACGACCAGACCGCCAAGGTCTTCCGGGCGCGTGTTTGTAAGCGACCCTTTATGTGAGCGGCCTACAGCCGTTCTGACTCCCGATACGATCACTGCTTCACGCATTCTGGGTTCCCTCCTCTATCCAATCATCCCCGCGAACTAGTTGCGGAGCGGTTTGCCTTTGGTCAGCATGTGCTGCATGCGCTGCTGTGTGAGCGGTTCGCCGCACAGGGACAGGAACGCTTCACGCTCGAGATCGAGCAGGTATTGTTCTGTCACCTCGGTGCCCGCTGCGATGCGTCCGCCGGAGAGCACGGTCGCGATTTTTTCTGCGATCTTCACATCATGCGCCGATGCATAGCCGCTCAACTGCAGCTGTTTCGCGCCCAGCTTCAGCACGGAGAAGCCCGCTTCGCCGACGACTTTGATCTTCTTCTGCACCGGCGCGCGGTAGTTCTCCGCCATCGCCAGCACCGATTGTTTCGCATCGTACAGCAGGTAGTCGTTGTTGACCGTCATCTCATCCGACTTGCGGAAGTAGCCGAGCTCCTGGCCTTCGCGGAACGAGGTGGAGACTTTCGCCATCGCGATCGTTTCGAACGCGCGGTTGACCATCGGCTGCAGGTCGGTGCCCGGCGCTGCGTTTTCGATGTTGCGCAGCAGCAGCTCCTTGTTGCCGCCGCCGCCCGGAAGCAGGCCGACGCCGACTTCGACGAGGCCAAAATAGGACTCGGCCGCGCCTTGGATCTTGTCGGCCGGGAAGCAGACTTCCGCGCCGCCGCCGAGCGTCATCGAGAACGGAGCCGCCACGACCGGCTTGTCGAGGTATTTCAGCGCCATCGTCGCATTTTGGAACTGGCGCACGATCAGATCGATCTCTTCCCAGTTGTCGTCTTGCGCTTCCATCAGGATCATCATCAGGTTCGCGCCGACGCAGAAGTTTTTCGCCTGGTTGCCGATCACCAGGCCCTTGTAGTTCTTGGAGACCTCTTCTGCCGCGTAGAACATCATCTGGATGATGTCCGCGCCGATCGCCTGGTTCAGGGAGTGGAACTCCAGTGCGGCCACGCCGTCGCCGAGGTCGATCAGCGAAGCGCCGGTGTTTTTCTTAATCACTTTGTTCTGCTCTTTCAGAGCGGCCAGCGAGATGATCTCTTTCTTCTCTTCGATGCCTTGGAAGTCGCCGTGCAAAGTGTAGAACGACTTGTGGCCGGCCGCTTCTTCATAGAAAGATTTCTTGCCGGATGCGAGCAGGTTCTTCACCCAAGCCGGGACGGTATCGCCTTCCGCCTCCATGCGCTCCACCGATTTTGCCACGCCGAGCAGGTCCCACGTTTCGAACGGGCCGGTTTCCCAGTTGAAGCCCCATTTCAGCGCTTTGTCGATGTTCACGATGTCGTCGGCGATCTCTTCGGCGCGCTCTGCGGTGTAGAGCAAGGTGCGCTTCAGGACGCTCCAGAGGAACTCGGAGGCCGCGTCTTTGCCGTAGACGAGGGCGCGGACTTTGTCCTTCAAAGTCTTTTGCAGTTTCGCCGCTTCCAGTGAAGCCGATTTCAGCTTCTGGCGCGGGCGGTATTCGAGCGTCTCGTAGTCGAGCGCGAGGATTTCTTTGCCTTCTTTTTTGAAGAAGCCTTGCTTCGTTTTTTGGCCGAGCATGCCGCGTTCGACCATCTGCTGCAGGAAGTCCGGGATGACGAACGTCGCTTGTTCCGCAACGTCTGTCACCGAGTCGTGGCAGTTGTTCGCCACGTGCACGAACGTGTCGAGGCCGACGACGTCGAGGGTGCGGAACGTGGCAGATTTCGGGCGGCCGATCACCGGACCGGTCAGCGCATCGACTTCATCGACGCCAAGGCCGCGCTTGATCATCTCCTGCACGGTGACCATCAGGCCGTACGTGCCGATGCGGTTGGCGATGAAGTTGACGGTGTCTTTCGCAAACACGACGCCTTTGCCGAGACGCTTTTCGGCAAACGCTGCCATGAAATCGAGCACGTCTTGCTTCGTGTCCGGGCCCGGGATGATCTCGAGCAGTTTCATGTAGCGCGGCGGGTTGAAGAAGTGCGTGCCGAGGAAGTGTTCGCGGAACGCCTGGCTTCTGCCTTCGACCATCGCGGCGATCGACAGGCCGGACGTGTTCGAGGACACGATCGTGCCCGGGCGAACGACTCCTTCCAGCTTTTCGAACAGGCTTTGTTTGATCGCGAGGTTCTCGACGACAACTTCGATGATCCAGTCGACGTCCGCCAGGCGATGCAAGTCGTCTTCCAGGTTGCCCACCTCAATCAAGGCGAGGTTGTGCGGGCTATAGAGTGCAGCCGGCTTTTGCTTCAGCAAGCCGTCGCGGCCGCGTTTTGCGAGTGCGTTACGGTCTTCTGCCCCTTGGGGCACGATGTCGAGGAGCAGGCTCGGCACCCCTACGTTGGCCAGATGTGCTGCGATCCCTGCGCCCATGACGCCGGAGCCGATCACGGCCACCTTGCGAATCTTACGTTCCATCTTCCATGCCTCCTTCGTCTCGTCCGTTGCTTCTTATAGAAATGTATGGATCGGACGCTGCAATTATCTCTGTTCGCAGAGCGTTTCCTCGCTCCCGACCAAACGGTCGGTCGAACCGAGACAAAAAAATTTAAGCAATCAAAATTGACTGTTCAGTCAAAACTCTCTTTGATCTTATTCTATTCCATCTTGCGAAATCCTTCTACCCCCAAAGTGATATTTCCGGCGGGAAATTTTCGCTAATTCCGAAAGTTTTTGCAGTACTAGGTTTATAGACTTCCAATGCTGGCAAATCTGGTGAACAGGAAATCAAAAATTCGAATGTTGAACGGAGGTCACAATCATGATGAACAGGAATCGCACGATGATCGCAATGGTGATGAGTCTCATTTTCTACTTCACAATGATGATCAGCCCGGTAGCTGCCGGATATGAACCGCCGGTTTTCGCGGTGGCGACCGATAAGGATGGACAGACGGTGGTCTACGGCCCGCCGATCCCGAAACTTCCGCCGCTCGCTTCCCGCTCCGGCTCGAACATGTTGAAAGATGTGCTCACCTTGACCCCGAAGACGCTGGCCTATACGGTCAAGTCAGGAGATTCGCTGTATGAGATCGCCAGAGTGTTCGGCACCTCGACCAAAGAGCTGTCCAGTTTGAATGATATTGAGAATCCGAATCTTCTGTCGGTTGGCCAGGAGCTGCAAGTTCCGAACGTAGCCAACGAAGCGATCGCGACCGACTATACGATCAAGCAAGTGCTCAACGCCGACCTGACCGCCTACACGGCCGGACCGGAGTCGACCGGCAAAGCGCCGGGCCACCCGGCGTACGGCATCACCGCCAGCGGCAAGTACGTCAAAGACCAGCATACGATCGCCACCGACCCGTCTGTCATCCCGCTCGGCACCAAAGTCTATATTGAAGGAATCGGCATCCGCACCGCCGAAGACACCGGCGGCGCAATCATCGGCAACCGCATCGACGTCTACATGAGCGACCTGTCTGCCGCCATCCAATTCGGCGTCAAACGCAACATCAAAGTCTACATCCTCGAAGACACCGAAGCAGCCTCCGCATAACGCACACTCAGGCGAAGGGATACGCGCGCATCCCTCCGCCTTTTTGGCATGAATCTATGAAAGCCTCAGGCAATGCCCGTCAGAGCGCGACCCTTTTGCTCGTGAGGACACGTTTCCCGTTAGAATGAATCCTGCATGTCACAAAAATGTCCTTCAGACTGCGATCTTTTGTACGTAGGACACGTTTCCCTTTGGAAAAATATCCTTTGCATACTCGTAGATCTTATTTGTTAGGTTGCCGCTTTGGCGTTCGACAATTTCCTAGGAAATATTTAGGGAGATGGTGTCGATTCGACGCGTACCGCAAACAGGTCGTGGGTGAGGACGCGGATGCGGTCCTGCGGGTGCAGGCCTTGGAGGAGTTTGCCCGGAAAGTAGTAGCGGGAGGGTTGCCCGGCTACGTTGAGCGTCACATGGTAGAGCTGGCCGATATACGGAAGGCGCACATGTCGCACCTCTTCGATCGTGCCGGTGATCAATTCCATCTCCTCCGATTTTTCCAAAAAGTGCAAACATGCGTTATAGTACATGGCGACCAGCATCGTGTTCGCATACGCGGAAAGCCCAAATAGAAACGTTGCCAGCCCCGCGATGCCGAGCAGCGATGCGGCCAGCCAATTCATCTCAGTGCCCGTTGCCGTCTTCCAGATCATCACAGCAGCGACAGCCAGCACGACAACCCCCGACCCGAACACGACACGTTTGACGCGGTCGCGTTTCGCTTGCCATTCGACAGCCCGGCGTTTCATGTCACGGATCAAGTGCGTTCACCTCTCTCTATGCCCATATCACTTCTCCATTATGACACGAACCACGCCGCTTTTCCGTGCAAAAATCTTGCCAGCCGCCGAAACTTGACCGACCGGTCGTTCGAATTATAAGATGGAAAGACAAGAGGAGGTTGTCGATGATGGACCTGGAAGTATTGTCGAAGTTCCGTTTTGTTTCGCCGGCCAAAGTGCGCTTTGCCGAAACGGATGCGAACGGACATATGAACCACGTGTCGGTGGTGATCTACATGGAGCAGGCGCGGACCGACTATATGACCGCGCTCGGGCTGTTCAATCCGGAAGAGATGGCGCGGGCAGGCAAAACGTTCGTCCTGGCCCGCCAAGCGGTCGACTACAAATCGCAAGCCTATTTCAATGACACGGTCGACACGTACGCCCGTGTGTCGCGCTACGGCAACTCGTCGCTCGACATCGATTATGTGCTGATCAATCGTGCCACCCGCGCGATCGTCGCCGTCGCGACCAGCACCGTGGTCTATTTTGATGCCCGCGCACAAAAAAGCATCCCGCTGCCGAGCGACCTGCAAGCTCGCGTCGAACAACTGGATGCTTCCTTCCCTCCGATCACGCTGTAAAGCGGATCGGAGTTTATTCTATCGGGAATCGGAAAAAGAAAAAGCCCCTTTCGGCATCGTTCGCGAAAGGGACCACCTCCAATTTGGGGCTTCAACCCAACCGTTTTTTGTTA
This sequence comes from Tumebacillus sp. BK434, assembly GCF_004340785.1. Classification (NCBI taxonomy): domain Bacteria; kingdom Bacillati; phylum Bacillota; class Bacilli; order Caryophanales; family Alicyclobacillaceae; genus Tumebacillus; species Tumebacillus sp. BK434. The sequence goes on from NZ_SLXS01000003.1 coordinate 242,975, forward strand.
CTTAAGTACTTCGATCGGACCTTCCATACCGCGCTTCAGCATTTTGTCAAAAATGCGCTCCGGCTTGAAAATCTCCAACAGGTAGTCGATCGCAACTTGAGGATCCACAGTATCACCACAGGTGTAACAATCCAACGCAGCAAAACCTTTTTCCGGATACGTATGAATCGACAGATGAGATTCGGACAACAATACGAGCACAGTTGCGCCTTGCGGATCGAACTGTTTGTACTGCACCGAAAGAACGGTCGCGCCGCTCTTCTCAGCTGCTTCCACCATACGATCTTTCAAAAATTCGCCATCGTTCAGGATGTCAAAATTTACACCCCATGTGTCAACTGCAACGTGTCTGCCGAAAGTAGAATATTCTTCCATCTACTTCGTCCCCCTTCCCTATCAAACAATAGTTCGGTCATTGTTCGCTAGGACCTGCGTCATTCACTACAGGGGGAGGTTAGTCCGATGAGGTCCCAACCCTTTCAAGTGAATCCTGGTTCCTATTGTTTATTTGACTCAACAGCAAAGAGAATATCATGTTTCACGATGAACTTCAATAGGATTCGCCTAAGTTTTTTGATACAGCTGAATCTATTTTTTAGGGTGGCTGTATGTTTATGGTGCTTTGTCGGTTTTTGGCGAATAATTATACATTCTGTTGAAAGGTACATTGCAAGATTTCACGGCTATCATATGTACGGATCGCTTGTTTTGACTGTGTTTTGGACAAATTGTTACGAAATTTTTACCTTTGGGATATGCATGCGCCTTCTGTGGAGATAATACGGAGGAAAATGAGCCACACGATGACAAAGGAGGAGTTTAGCGTGGAACATGTGACTCCGAACAGCGGGGAAATTGAGCAATCGGTCGATGCGTTCTGCCAATACATCTGGGATCATTACGAGGAGAATCCGGGTATTTTGCCTTGTGAAGTGACCCTGAACAATGTTGGCACCGGCATCTTTGCCAAAGCGGATGAAGAAGGGCTGTATTTTGAAGCGAACGGCGAAGAGTTTGACATGGAAGAGTTCTTTATGATGAACAATCTGCGTTCTGACACGCTGGGGTTGAAACCGCATTCTTCATAAAAAGAGGCAGTCTCCGGAGCGGAGGCTGCCTGTTTTCATTTGATGAGGTTAGCTGCGGTCGACCGCGAGGCGGTTCAGCTTCATGAACAGTGTCGGTCCGGCCGCTTTGACCGTTTCGATCAGTTCGTCGGTGATCTCAGTGCCTTGGGCGGCCAGCAGTTCTCCGGTGTCGGTGACGAGGTCGCCGCTGAGTACCTTGCCGGCGAGATAGCTGGGTACGGCTGCAGGCGGCGCGGGCGATTCTGCGGTTGCGGCCGTCTCCGCAGCAACGTCAGCGTCCGCGACCAGGGTGAGCGCAGCAGGCGCTGTTGCCTGTTCTTCGAGAGTTGAGGTGATCTCCGCTTCGTCGCGGATGACGATCACGTCGCGGCCGAATGTCATGATGTTAGCCCGGCGGAAGTATTTGACTGCAGACGGGTTGCCCTGCTCGACGAAGGAGCAGGCGGTGATGTCGCCCGTTTCTACCTCAACATAATATTCATCGACGGTGCCGAGCAGTTGCCCTTTGCGTGACAGGACGCGGGTGCCGATGACGCCGTAGCCGCGGAGGACGAGCTCGCGGGCGCCTTCGATCTGGGCGAGTTCCTGGATCGAGGCGGGCGATTCGACGGTCACGGCAAAATCTCCCACGCCGATGACGTTGGAGTAGGGCAATGCGTAGATACTGACGGCGATGCTGTCATTTTCAACGAGGAAAAGAAAGACTTTCCCGGTCTCAGGCTGAAGGATCAGCTGTCTGACCGTCCCGATCTGTGCGCCGTCGATGAGGCTGAAGATGGGCAGGCCTTGGATTTCGATGCTTTTTTTCATTGTGGATACGCTCCTTGCTAGGTAGATCGGATCAGTATGTATTAAGATGCATGCCGTACGTTCGTTTGTTCAGTTGCCGGAAGCTGAGCCAGACAGACTTGTAATTCCTCGTCCAGCATCCCTTTCAGCTCCCGATCCGCACACACCGCCACCGCCGCCTCAAACGCAGCAGCAGCCACTTCCCACAGACCGTTCCCCTTCGCCTCATACCCCTCCGAGATCCGAATGTTCAGCCACGCTGCCATCTCCTCGGTGAGTACTGCTGCCGGTGCAGGCTCGGTAAAAGTCACCTCTGTAGATACAGACTCCTCTGCAAGTACGATCTCTTCTGCAAGAACGATCTCTTCTGCAAGAACGATCTCTTCTGCAAGTACGATCTCTTCTGCAAGTACGATCTCTTCTGCAAGATCGGATTCTTCAAGAAGCGCAGACTCTTCTGCAGGGTGATGCTTTTCTTGTGCTAGAAGCGGAGCTATTTCTACTGGAGTGTTTATCGTTTCCACCGGGTGGTGGTAGCCGCGGAGGCTGAGGGCGAGAGTGAGACAGGAGCAGGCGGCGGCGACCGGGAGCGGGCCGGCGAGGGCGGCGATGATCGGGGCGGTCCCCAGGGCACCGACCGTCAGGATGAGACTCCCCCACAGTTTTCTGCGAATCTGCCAGTTGCGCTGACCTGCCCATTCTAGAAACAGCCCGAGCAGCGCCACCGCACAGCCGATCGACAAGGCGTACGTGATGAACATTCTCATGCCTCCTTCGCTCGCGAAACATACAAACTACTTTTAGATAAATGTAATCATGACTTATACGACTCTATTATATTTCGAACTCTTCCCTTTTCGCGTAAGACAAAAGACATAAATTCTGACAACTTCGACATGCCAGAAGTCCCATTTTGGCACGCAAAAAAGCACTCTGAACGAATCAGAGTGCTTCTTCTAACTCAAGAAGAGTAAGCCTTACGCCATGCCGGCTTTCTTAGCCCATTCTTTGAGTTGATCAGCCATGGTGTTGAACGGTTCGGTAGAAACGTCCGAGTGAGCGATGGTAGTAGCCGGGCCGCCAGCTTTGCGAGCGCCGCCCTTGTTGCCACCTTTCGCGTTGTTGGAACGGCCACCGCCGTTGCCACCGCGGCGCGGACGGTCGGAACCTTCCGGCTTCGGTTGAGTTTCCTTGATCGACAAGGAGATCTTGCCGCTATCTTCCACGTTCAGTACCTTAACTTGAACAACATCGCCGACGTTCAGAACATCGTTGATATCATTGATAAAGGTATGAGAAACTTGGGAGATGTGGACAAGACCGGTCTTGCCCTCTGCCAGCTCTACAAACGCACCAAACGATTTAATACCTGTGACTTTGCCTTCGACGACGGAACCAACTTCAATAGACAAATTACAACGCTCCTTTTATCAACACAAAAGATAGATACTATTATACCGTTTTTCCTACAAAATCACCACTAAAAAATTACTTTCCCCTAAAAAAGCCCCCCGCAGAGCGAGGAGCCCTTCGATTAGCGCTGCCCGGCCCACCAAAGATAGGCGTCCGTAAGCGTCGGCGTGACTTGGCTGACTTCTTCCACCGGCACAAAATCGGCGATCTCGCGCACATAGACGCCGTCTTCCAACATTTTCACTGCCGTGACGATCCGGCCGCTTTTGGCAGCCGGCAGCTGCGGCGCCACGTATTCCCACACTTTTCCTTCCACCCAGGAGTAGGCGGTGTTCGCGCTGACATGCACCGTCTCTTTCTCCGGGTGCAGCATGCAGACCGTGTCGAGCAGCCCTTCCAGCGAATCGCCGACGTTGCTCGCCACCACCACCACACGCTCTTTTGCCGCTTCGCCCATCGCGTAGCCGATCATCATCCGCTCCTGCTCGCTCAGGCCGGACAGGACTTCATCTAGCAGCAGCACCTGCGATTCGCTGAGCAGCGCTTTTGCCACCAGCGCCTTGCTTTTCATCACTTTCGACAATTGGCCAATCGATTGGTTCGCGTAGCGATTCAAATACATCATCTCTATGCTGTCATTCACCTTGCGGGTTACGTATTCTCTTGGGATCGCCTTGTCACCGGCCATATAGCAGAGGTATTCTTTGACCGTCAGTTCATGGAAAGCTTCCATTTCCCGCGATACATAACAGGACAGCTGGCTGTTCGCGCCCTCTTCTGTCTGGGCCATCTTCTTTAACAGCCGGGTCTTGCCCGCACCGCGCGGTCCTAACACCCCGTTGTAGCCTGTGCCGAATTGCAAACCATCTACTTGAATCTTCATGGTCGATCCCTCCCGTTTCACGCTCTATAGGATTAGTCGAAGAAGTCAGTTATTTGGTTTCATGATCCGACAACTTTTTGCAAAATTTTTTTGACCCCGCTTTTTAACGCTCTGTCCTCGAACTTTATAGAAAGGAGGATGGACGATGAATTTGACCAGCGCATTTTCGAACAAACGGGACATCTCCCAATTAAAAATGGAAGAACTTGAAGACCTTGAATTCCACTTGCAAAACAGGGAAAAAAGCTTGCGATTGAAGGTGGAGCAACTGCGCCGCGATCTGGCCGACATCGAGACAGACCGGGCAAAAGTTAAGACGGAACTCAGCAAACGCTGATCGATAAAAGACGCAGCCTCCGGGTTGCGTCTTCTTCATTTTAATAAAAAATAATTCCTCATCCAACGAAAGTATTTTATAATAAAATAGAATCCATCATGTAAATGGAAGGAGGTGCAGTGATGCTGCGTATTTCAAAAATGTTTTATTTTTTGTTAATCGCACTGATGCTCTTGACCGGTTGTCAGTTATACCGCCCGGTCCCCGGCTATCTCTACCTCTGCCTGTTTTTGCTGCTGCTCCTGTTCGCGCTGCGCCTGCAAAGCGACCGGTCGGCACGAATCATGCAGCGGGAACTGGAACTGGCGTTGCGCCGCACCGAGCAGTTGGAGACCGTCTCCCAGATGGCGGCGTCTGTCGCGCATGAAGTGCGCAATCCGATGACCAGCGTGCAGGGCTTTCTGCAGCTGATGAGCCGGGATATCCCTTCCGAGCACGCGCACGCGATGTATCTGAAAGTGATGGAGGAAGACCTCAAGCGCATCTCCACGATCATCACCGAATACCTGAACGTCTCCCGCATCAGCGGCGGCATGCTCGAAGAAGTGGAGCTCGGTGAGCTTTTGCAAAACACTTGCGCCCTGCTGCAGAGTGAAGCAAACCTGCGCGGCATCGCGCTCACCCTCGACCTGCCCGCAGACAGCCTGCGCCTGACGCTGGAGCCAGGCGGACTGAAACAGGTGCTGATCAACCTCGCCCGCAACGCCATGGAAGCGATCGGCGAGTCGAGCGGCACCGTCACCCTCGCGCTGGAAGACCGCGGCAACACCGTCTGTCTGAAGGTCAAAGATACCGGACCCGGCATTCACGCGCGCGACCTGCCTCGCATCTTCAACCCGTTCTATACCACGAAAGCGACCGGCACCGGCCTTGGCCTCGCCATCTCCAAGCGCATTATCGAAGAACAAGGGGGCTCGCTTGCCGTGCAAACAGAAGAAGGCAAAGGCACCACCTTTTTCCTTCACCTCCCGAAACACCCCTTCCCGCCTTCCGACTCCGTTCGACGCTCTGTCGAAAAATGACCACCCTTGCTAACTTTTAACAGGATTCCCAGTCCCTAAAGCGAAGTAACTACATAACCGAACTGAAAACTGTTAAAGGGGGAATTCGATGCAACAGCACCGCCGGTCCGCGAAATTGCGGACCCCGCTTGCGCTGCTCACCGTGTTTTTGTTGCTTCTGACCTTGCTGCCGATCCTGCCGGCCCAACAGGCCGTGGCGGACGGAGATCTCACACTCTCCAACTCCATCTTCCCCGCCGGATACAGCAACACGCGGATCTACATCACCGGGGGCAGCCTGTTTCCGTTTCACAGCAAGACGCAGGTCATGCTCTACGACGCGAGCGGGAAACAGGTTAACAAGCTGCGGGAATTCTCGTACGCGGATGACCGCCACATCTCGATCGAGCTGATCGCAGGCCTCCCGCAGGGGCGCTATCAGCTGCTCGTCATGTCCTATGAAACGGCGATCGCCGAGATCCAGGTGATGAGCAACTACGACCCGGCGAACGTGCAGATCACGCCGGGCACCGACCGCGACATTCGCATCGACTGGAAAGATCCCGGCGCGATCGACCTGCGCGAGATCGTCATCCAGTACGGGCTGATCGACTCGACCAGCTACCAACGGTCTTTCGTCGTCCCGCGCACCCAGCAGTCCTATACGCTGCGGGACTTGGAGCATAACAAGAAATACCGGATTAAACTATTCGGGCGCAAAGTGGACGGTTCGTCCTCGCCCGGCACCGAATTCACCAACGGCGGCGCCGGCTACCTCGCCACCGACAGCACGCCGCCGGGCGAGTTGACCAATCTCGTCGTCCGCGCGATCCCAAACGGATTTGACTTGAGCTGGAGCGACCCGCTCGATTCCGACTTGAGCATGATCACCGTGCAGTACGCGGAGCACGGCACGACCCGCTGGATGGACGGCTTTGTCGTCGCCAAAGGGGTCGGACACGGCCTGCTGAGCCAGATGAACATGTCGAAGCGCTACGATTTCCGCTTTACGAAGACGGATCTCCTCGGCAACTTCTCGCAGCAGACGGCCACTAACAATGGCTACGGGTACACGTTTGACACCACTCCGCCGTCCAATGTCAGCGGGCTGAACGTCTCCGTGCAGTCCAAGTCGGAAGCGCTGCTGACCTGGCAGGACCCAAGCGATGCTGCCAGCACCGATTTTCATCATGTAAACGTCTACATCAAATCATCACTGACCGACTGGATCTCCGTCGGGCGGGTGGAAAAAGGCGTCCGGCAGCTGACCTTGAGCGGACTGGCCGGCAATATCGACTATACGTTCAAAGTCGTGTCGGTCGACAGCTTCGGCAACGAGGCGAGCGGTGCGCTCACCACGCGCCAAGTCGATACCTATTCGCTGACCGACCTGCGGAAGGTGACCGTCGCTCAGGAACCGGAAGGCGGGCTGCAACTGCAGTGGCCGGATAGCGTCGATGCGATCAACTTCAACCTGTTCAAAGTCTATTACGCACCGACCGGCACCACCGACTTCCGCGAGACGGCGCTGAGCAACAAAGGCACCCGTTCCGCCCTGCTGCGCGATTTGCCGCGCGGCACGTACGACCTGCAATTCCGTCTGTTTGACCGCCACGGGGTGGAGAAAGATTTCCACCTGATGACCAACAACGGCTACGGTTATTTTGCCGCCGGCAAATCGGGCGGCAACTTCCCGGTCGAGCTCGGCGATGTGCGCATTCAGCCGTACAGCACCAAAAGCATGCTGATCACGTGGAACCCCGCTTCCACCGACGGCACGCATGTGGAGATTTACACGGCGGAGCGCTCCGTCTCCCCCGCTTGGCGACTTGCCGCTCAGGTGGACAAGCGCACACAGCGCTATGAAGTGCTGAACCTCGCGGAAGACAAGGACTACTTTTTCAAGCTCGTCGTGGTCGACACGGTCAAAAATACCCGCACCTACGGGGTGATCTACGACAACTCGGGCTACGGCTTCAACCTGTCGGGCGGCGACCGCTATCCGCCGCGGGAAGTGACCAATGCCGGCGCCAACGTCATCGGCGGCGGGATCACCGTCACCTACTTCGAACCGACCGATTCCGATTTTGACAAGGTGACGATCTACGCAGAGCGCGTCGGCACATCAGACGTGAAGCGCTTTGATGTCGCGCGCGGCGCAAACGGCACGACGATCCGCGACCTGCTGCCCGGCGCGACCTACCGCCTGCGCATCACCACCGTCGACACTTACGGCAATGAGTCGCAGGGGATCATCCTGAACAACAACGGACCGGGCTACACGATCCCGACTTCGGCCGGGTCCGGCCAAAACGAAGTGAACAACGCGCTGCTGATCCCGGAAACGAACAAGCTGACCGTTCGCTTCCAGGACCCGCTGGCTGCCGATTACAGCCGCGCGGTGATCTCGATCAAGAAGAACAGCAGCACAAGCTACACGACCAGCAAGACGGTCTACAAAGGCACCAATGAAGTGACGTTTGACGGTCTCGATGCCAACTCGTTCTACCATGTGCGCATCGTGACGGTGAACAGCACGAACAAGGAGTCGGCCGGCCTCTACCTCGGCGGCACGACCGGCATCGGCCTGCAGCCGGTGACCAAAGTCACCAACGGCAATGTCACCGAAAGTAAAGGCCAGCTGATCGTCACCTGGATCGACCCGACCGGTATCAACCCGTCCGGGGTGATGGTGGAAGTGCAGGCGCGCGGCTCCAGCCTCTGGAGCGACCCGCTGATCGTGCAGCCTGGCACCCAGCGTGCCGTTTTCTCCGGTCTCAGCGATGCGGAGTACTACAAAGTCCGCCTGACTACGCTGCTGACTCCTGTCGCGTCGGCGCCCGTGCTGCTCGACAACGGCACGGTCGGTTATCGCCCGGAGCGGTCGCAGCTGATCGCCACGCCATCGCAGATCGCGTACCATGAGTCGGCGACGCAGCGCATCACCTTGACCGGGGTGAACACGCGCCTGCCCTACAGCGCGAATGAGATCCGCGCCAAGCTGTACACCTCGGGCGGCACCGACATCTCAGAAGCGATCACCGCGCAGAGCACCTACTCCTCGACCCGCTACGATGTGACGCTGCGCCGCTCCTTGCAGCCGGGCTTGTACAAGCTGGTCGTCACGACGAAAGAGGACGGCGAGTTCAGCTCGTGGATCAAAGTGGCGTCGAGCGCGCCGCTCGTGCAGGCGATCGCCCTCGACCAAGGAGCTGTCGCCTACGGCTACAGCGCATTTACCGTCAAACTGACCGGCAGCGGCTTCAAGACGGGCGCGAAAGTGCAGATCGACAACGCCCAGGAAGTGACGCCGTTCTCGATCTCCGGGGAGCAGCTCAGCTTCACGATGCCGAGCGGTCTGATGCCGGGCGTGCACAAAGTGTCGGTGAAGACGAGCGACGGCACGTCGCTTCCGGTCGGCTTTACGGTACACCCGTTCAGCAGCAAAGTGGTCTACACCCCGGCCACCACGCGCACCGGCCTGCACAAAGCGGAACTGCAGATCAAGAACCATGACAGCCACGTGCGCTCAGGCAAAGTGCTCGTGCAGATTCGCAAGAACGGCAAATTGATCGAAATCCGCGAGTTGGAAGGCACGTTCAGCGCCTACGAAACGCTCACCTTCAAGCTCGACTTGGGCGGTGTGAACTCCGTCTATGCGGACGGCCCGCTGAGCTCGCTGTCGATCCAGGCCTTTGTGGTCGATCCGTACACCTACACGCCGCTGGCCGAGCCGGTCACGCATGCTCGAACGCTCAATCTCTAACAAGGAGGACTCGCGATGAACTGGAAACGCTGCGCCCTGATCGGGTGTTTGACGGCGGGCCTCCTGCTTGGCCCGCTTCCGCTGGCTCCGTCTGCGTCTGCCGAGACGACGATCGCCGTCAAAACGTACGGCTCAGGCCTGACGGTGGAAGGGTTGTACCTCAGCCAAGGGGTGTCGCTCGGCGGCACTCCGGTGCTGTTGACCGTGGAGTTCCTGAACGGCGACACCCTGTCTTACGATCAAACGACAACCGATGAACACGGCACCTACCGTTTTGACATGACCTTGCCCCACGATCTGGACAGCGGCGTGCTGCGCGCGATCATCAGCGTGCAAGGCGAGCAGAAAAGCGCCACGTTCAACTATTCCAGATCGACCGGCGACGGCGTGATCTCGCCGATCGACATGGGGCCGTACCGCTTTACCGGCGAGTTGAACGGCGGTCAGAAACAAGCGGTGCTCTACGACACCGCGACCGGAGTCAACTTGTCCCGCAGCGGCGGACTGGCCACTGTGACGCTGAATGAAAGCAAAGCGTTGAGCGCTGTACGAAGCGCTGAGAGCGGCACCAAGTACCTGACGATCTCCGTCCCGGCCAATGACCCGTCGGCAGAAGTGACGGTGCCCCGCACGGTGATCCAAGAGATGATCACCAGACTTGGCAGCGACGCGCACCTGCTGATCGCCGCCGAAAAAGGCAGCTATGACCTGCCCTTGGATGCGATCAACCCGCTCCTGATGAAACAGGTGCTGGACAGCAGCCGCGGCGGTCTGTCCTTTCGGATCGCGGCGGTCGGCAACGCGGAGAGCTCCGCGGTCGCGCAAAAGCTGCAGCGCCAAAAGATGCCCGACCCGCTGGTCACTCCGGTCTCGTTTGCTGTGCAGGCGATCTTGGACAGCTCCACCGTTCAGTTGCTCGACTACGGCAGCCGTTTTGCGCAGATGTCGATCGACCTGACCGGCTCTACGCTCGCTGCCAACCGCACGGTTTCCGCCCTGCTCCAGCACGCGCAAGTGGAGAATCTGACGCCGACCCCGTCCAAAGTCTTCCGTGACGCGGTCGGACACGGCAAACTGGTGATCAAGCGCTCCGGAAACGGCATCTACGTGCCGATCCAGGATGCGCGGTCGTTCTCCGACCTGCAGTACACCTCGCAGAAAGACAAGATCCAGCAACTGGCCAACCGCCACATCATCAACGGGCGGACGACCACGTCTTTCGCCCCGCAAGGCGACATCACGCGCGCCGAGTTTGCGACGTTGATGATGCTGTCGCTCGGCCTGAGCGACAAGCAGGGCACGAGCCTGTTCCGCGATGTGCCGGCCAACCAGTGGTATACCAAGCCGGTCGCGATCGGTTCGACCTTGGGCCTGATCAGCGGCCACGATGCGCGGACGTTCGCGCCGCACAATCCGATCACCCGCGAGGAGATCGCGTCGCTGATGGTGCGCTGTCTGAGCTATGTCGAGCAGCGTCCGTACGTCGATACGACCCGCATTCTGGGTCAGGTCCAAGACCGCAGCAACATCTCCTCCTGGGCCCGGGAAGACATCGCCTTGGCGATCTCGACCGGCATCCTCGACAAGAATACCAGCTTCGTCGAGCCGCGCCGCTCCGCTACCCGTGCGGAAAGTGCCGAGATGCTCTACAACCTGCTGACCTACCTCAAGATGATCTAGGGCGTCAGGCACAACAAAAAGGCACCAACCTCCTCTGCCGGACGGTTGGTGCCTTTTAATTTGGATGTTCCATGTGTTTGAACCAAAACTGAACGTTGATCCGATCGAAAGACTTCCTCTCGCTGTCACGCTCCTTTACGAAAAGATCACCTGAGCCCATCTCGTTGTCATCTTCCTGTATCGCGCTCCTTTCGGGTGATAGTTAAAGTGAAGAACGCTTGCTCGGAACTTGTCGTTCGTTTCGGTAGAGCCTCCTTTCCTCGACCCGCTGTGTGTGGGAGCGGGTTGTTGTTGAACCTATTGTAAAACAATTATCTGATTATTTGAAATACATAGACAAGTCATATGAAGCGATTGAGCTCGATTAGAAATCATTTTCGCTCGCATCCGCCGCCATTCGCATGATTTCTACAAAAAAAACAGGAGCCGGCGCCGGCTCCTGTCGAGTGGTGGTGATTATTTCTTGCCTTCGATCTTGACGTTCTTCAGGTCGTAGTCGATGCCGTACGGCAGGGTGACCAGACCTTTGACGTATTCTTTGGTTGCGAACGCTTTGCCGCGGAAGAAGACCGGACCGATCGGCATGTCCTTCATCAGGAGCTTCTCAGCTTCGACGAGGTACTGAGCGCGCTTCTTGGTGTCCGCTTCAGCTTTTGCCTTGTTGATCAGTTCGTCATACTTCGGGTTCTTGTACTTGACTTTGTTGAACTCGCCATCTGCGAGGAACAGGTCAAGGAAGGTCATCGGGTCGTTGTAGTCAGCGCCCCACAGGGAGAGGCCGATCTGGTATTGCATGTTCTTTTCTTTCTCCAGACGCAGCTTGAACGGCACCGATTGTACATTAATGGTGATGCCAAGCTTGGAGCGCCATTGCTCTTGGAGCAGCTCGGACGATTTTTTCGCCACGTCGGAGTCGTCGACGAGCAGTTCGAGTTTCAGGTCGGAAGCTTTCAAGCCGGCTTCTTTCAAGCCTTCTTCAAAGATCGCCTTCACTTCAGCGTCGGTCTTCTTGGTCAACGTGTCGCCAGCCGTTTTGCGGAAGTCGCCGCCCGCAGAGTCGGAGGTGCCGTTCGGAACGAAACCGGTCGCGCCGACGGTGCCGTTGTGGTACACGATGTCAGCATACATGTCGCGGTCGATCGCCCAAGTAATCGCGGTGCGGATCTTCGCGTTGTCGAGGCCTTTGATTGCCGGGTTGAAGATGATGTACCCGTTGGTCAGCTCCGGCTTCAGGGAGTATTCTGCCGAATCCTTGTAGCGGTCTACATGGTCACGCACGAGGCCGACGCGGTCGAGTTGGCCCGCTTCGTACATGTTCACCGCTGCGGTCGAGTCCTTGATCACCTGGTAGTTGACCGTGCCCAGTGCAACTTTGGACGCATCCCAGTAGTCGGCGTTCTTTTCGAGGGTGACAGAAGTGTCATGCTCCCACGCGGTCATCTTGAACGGACCGTTGGAGAGAATGGTGTCGAACGAAGTGCCGTATTTGTCGCCTTTTTCTTCGACAAACTTCTGGTTTTGTGCGAAGAAGATCGGGAAGGACATTTGGTTCAGGAAGAACGGAGTCGGGTTGTTCAAGGTGACTTCCAGCGTCTTGTCGTCGATCGCTTTCACGCCGACTTCATCTGCAGAGCCTTTGCCTTGGTTGTATTCGGTTGCGCCTTTTACCCAGTACAGCATGAAGGAGTACTGAGAGCCGGTGTCCGGGTTCAAGGTGCGCTTCCAGGAGTAAACGAAGTCGTTCGCGCTCACCGCGTCGCCGTTTGCCCATTTTGCGTCACGCAGTTTGAAGGTGTAAGTCTTGCTGTCCGGGGAGATCTCCCAGGATTCTGCGAGGCCCGGCTGTGCGTTGCCAGTTGCGTCGAGGCGCACCAGACCTTCCATCGTGTTCGCCATCATCAGGAACGAGTAAGCGTCGGTCGCTTTCGATACGTCCATGTTCGGGAGGTCGTCGCCGATGTACAGGTTCAGAACCTGCTCATCTGCATTTTTGCCGGTCGCAGCGTCATCGCCGCAGCCAACGAGCACAGTACCCATCATCACAGCAGCCATCCCAATGCCAAACCATTTCTTTTGCATGTCTGTGTTCCCCCATTCTCTATAAGTAAAAAATCATCTCAGCTTCGCTTCGAAGGTATTCAGAGTTGCCATACTGGTTATGATAAAGGAGGCAGGGACGAAAAGTCAATATATTGACCAATAGTCTCAACCTTATGAAGACTTACACTACTTCCACTACTCATAAGTTTTGGAATTGAGGGATCGAAAAATAAAAAAGAAGCCGGGAGCATAAGTCTCCACGGCTTCTTTTGCTGTTTACTTTTAGGCGCGGCTGCGCTTGTATTCCGGGTTGTGTTCCACGCGGACGTTGGTGTAGATGCCGCCGCGGACGTTAAATTCGCCTTCGACTTGCATCCAGCGCGGTTCGAGCGATGCCACGAGGTCGTTCAGGATGATGTTGGTCACGTCTTCGTGGAAATGGCCTTCATCGCGGAACGCCCAGAGGTACAGCTTGAGCGACTTCAGCTCAATGATGTGCGGGCCCGGCACATAGCGGACGGTGATCGTCGCGAAATCAGGCTGGCCGGTCTTCGGGCAGAGCGCGGTGAATTCCGGGCAGCGGATTTCTACTTCATATTCACGCTCCGGGTGCGGGTTTGGCACCGGATCGAGCGTTTTCGTCGGTTTTGTCGACATATGTATACCCTCCAAAGGTGTAAAATCTAAAATTTACTATATCCCACCGTGTCCGACTTTTCAACCACAAGCCATAAAAAGCCTGCGAAAGCGGTCCGCAGGCTGATGAGCGGTCGGGCTATTGCTGGCGCTGCACCGGATCGTTATACGGAGGGTTCATCTGCTGAGCGTTGTAGTTGTTCGGATGGAAGCGGTCCAGGTTGAACGACTGCGCAATGTTCTGCACCTGCTTGTTCATGCGGTCCGCCAAGCTGCGCATCTCGTTGTACTGCTCCATCGCGCGGCGTTCTTCGTTGAACAGCTGCGGCGGCACCGGCATGTTTGTGCTGGGCTGCATGTTTGAACTGGACTGCCTTCTTGTGTTGGACTGCATGCTTTGCTGGCCGCTCATGTACGAGCCTTGCCCGCCTTGACCTGCGCCGCCCGTCATGCCTATCTGACCGGAGCGCTGACCGCCTTGGCCCGTGCTGCTGTACTGGGTCGGGTCGACCGCACCGCCATAGTTATTGTTCGGATTCGGGTGGTACACGCCTTGCTGAGACCCTTGTGCACCTTGGGCGGTGCTGTAATACATCCCTTGTTGGCTCGTTCCTTGCGTGCTTTGGCTGGAAGTGCCGAACGCCCCTTGTTGACCCGTTCCTTGTGCGCCTTGGCTGGAGCTGCCGTACATTCCCTGCTGGCTCGTTCCTTGCGCGCCTTGGCTGGAACTGCCGTACATCCCCTGCTGGCTCGTTCCTTGCGTGCTTTGGCTGGAAGTGCCATATATCCCTTGTTGACCCGCACCTTGCGTGCTTTGGCTGGAGCTGCCGTACGTCCCCTGCTGACTTGTTCCTAGCGCGCTTTGGCTGGAACTGCCGTACATCCCCTGCTGGCTCGTTCCTTGCGCGCTTTGGCTGGAGCTGCCGTACATCCCTTGCTGGCTCGTTCCTTGCGCGCTTTGGCTGGAGCTGCCGTACATCCCTTGCTGGCTCGTTCCTTGCGCGCCTTGGCTGGAACTGCCGTACGTCCCTTGCTGGCTCGTTCCTTGCGCACCTTGGCTGGGGCTGTTGTTCATGCCCTGTTGACCGGAGCGCTGTGCGCTTTGACCTTGGCCGGGGTAGCTGGTCGGGTCGACGGCACCGCCGTAGTTGTTGTTGGGGTTCGCGTGGTAGAGGTTCTGCTGGCCTTGGTTCATGCTGTACACCATTTGGTCTTGATTGGCGCTGCCGTACTGGCCTTGACCAGAGCTGCCTTGCCCTTGAGCGTTCTGGAAGGTGCTCGGGTCGAGCGCGCCGCCGTATGCAGCGCCGCCTTGCTGGCCTGCGGTGTTGAACTGACTCTGGGAACTTCCTTGCACGCCTTCTTGCACGCCTTCTTGCACGCCTTGGCCTTGCATGCCTTGGCCCTGCATGCCGGGCTGGCGCGAAAGCATTTGCACCGTTTGCTCTTCGGTGCGGATCAGCGAACCGATCATCTGGCTGACCTGGCGCAGTTCGATCTGCACGCGGGTGATCTCCGTTTCGAGTTGCTGCATGTGTCGTCTGTTATGTGGCATGATGGAATCTCCTCCTGCAAATGTTCATTCCATCATTACAATGTCCTTTTCTGCCCTTTTTTATAAACCGGCGCATATTTCTTCCTGCACAAGGTGCAAGATAGAGACAGCAAACTTGTTCCAGCACGAAGGAGGAAGAGAGATGCAACAAAGTATCGAACGCATGTCCGGCCAAGTGCAGGATCTGCAGCAGGAAGTCAGCCAACTGGCGCAGCTCGCCCAGCAATTGGCGCAGCAGAACATGAACCAATATCAGCAAATGCAAAACAGCGCCACGCAAGATACGCACCGCACCTACTATCAGGCGGCATACCAGGAACATCAGGCTGGCCGTCTGCTGCATGAAATTGCGAACGTCTGCAATGAGATGAACAACCATATCCGCACGATCTCCCAACAGCTGCAAGATCAGGGCATGATCGGCAACAACCAGAATACGCAGGACTCGCAAGGCGTGCAGTCCCAGCGGATGACCTACTCGATGAAGCAGCAGCAGTCCCAACAGCAATCCCAGCAGCAAAACAGTATGGCACAGGCAGGGCCGATCGCCACCGATACCACACACTATCATAAAACGCAGTCTCCGGGCTGGGAGCAATCCCGCACCACGTCGAGCACCGACGGCTCCAACATGCTGAACAGCCAGTCCAGCACCGGCGGTACCACCGGCACGAGCTCGCAGCTCTCGATGAGCACCGGTTCGAACAACTCATCCGCCATGGGCAGTTCCGCTCAATCGCGCACTTCGATGAACAGCACGTCCATGAACAGTTCGTCGAGTTACGGCGCCGCCGGTCAAAGTGCCTCTGGTCAAAGTGCCTCTGGTCAAAGTACTTCTGGTCAAAGTGCCTCTGGTCAAAGCGTCTCTGGTCAAAGCGCCTCTGGTCAATCTGCTCAATCTGCTCAATCTGGTCAAAGTCCTTCCGGTCAAACGGGCAACAGCGTGTTCGGCGGCTTTGAAGCCAGCTCGATGAGCAACAGCCCGTCACTGAACAACAGCACGTTCAACA
Organism: Tumebacillus sp. BK434; assembly: GCF_004340785.1. Taxonomy (NCBI): domain Bacteria; kingdom Bacillati; phylum Bacillota; class Bacilli; order Caryophanales; family Alicyclobacillaceae; genus Tumebacillus; species Tumebacillus sp. BK434. Next base: position 259,173 of record NZ_SLXS01000003.1, read on the forward strand.
ACAAGTCGAATGCCGCCATGTACCATGGGAAGTCGAACGACAACGGCGCGTCTGTGACGAACACCATGTCCGGCTCCGGAGGCAGCAACAACACCCCTAAGCACGACCAAAACCAAGGCGGCCGCACGCAAAACGCCATGCCGCCCGAACCCAATGCCGCTCCGGGCGGGCTGTCGATGCACAGCAACCAGCACGGCGCGATGAGCATGGGCGGCGGCCAGAACCACAGCCAGAGCGTCGCCGGGCACAGCCCGATGTACAGCAACCAAGGCACCGAAAGCGAACCATCATAAAATTTTCCAAAAAGACCGGCAACTTCTCCCATGCCGGTCTTTTTTTCTTGTACAATAAGAAGAAAACACATCGGGAGCGTGAACCTCTTGACCACGACCAAAACTCTTCCCTCCGCCAAACACTTCACCTTGCAGCAGCTCGCAGACGGCGTCTACGCAGCATATGTCAAAGAACACATGGGCGCGTTCTCCAACGGCGGCTTCGTCGACCTCGGCGAGTCGGTGCTCGTCATCGACGCCTTCCTCACTCCGCAGGCGGCTCAGGAACTGCGCGACATCGCCGAAGCGATCACCGGCCACCCGGTTCGCCACATGGTCAACACCCACTGGCACGGCGACCACGTGCGCGGCAACCAAGTCTATGCTGACGTAGCGATCATCGCCACCGATACCACCAAAAACCTGATCGCCGAGCACCTGCCGCCCCGCATCGAAGCGATCCGTGCCCAGGCGCCTGCGCAGCTGAAAGCGCTGCAAGAGCAATTCGACAACGCAACGGACGAAGCGCAAAAGGCGGCGTTTGCCGTCGAGCTCGCCCAGTTCCACGAGATCGATTCCACGTTTCATACTTTGCAGATCACCGTCCCGAACGTCACCTTCGAAAACAAGATGACCCTGCACGGCACCCGCCGCAGCGCGGAGCTGATCACCTTGGGCGGCGGCCACTCTCCGAGCGACATCTTTGTCTACCTGCCGCAGGATAAGATCATCTTCATGGGCGACCTGCTGTTCGTGAACAACCAACTCGCCTGCTGGAACGCCAACGAGCGCGAATGGGTGCAGATCCTCGAGCAGATCGAAGCGTTTGACGCCGTTCAGTTCGTCCCCGGCCACGGCCCGCTCGGCACCTTGGAAGACGTGCGCGCCAACAAGCAATACCTGCTCGACCTGCTGCAGCTCGTCGAAGCGCACATCGCAGACGGCGGCACCGAAGCTGGCCTTGCCGATCTGAAAGTGCCCGCCGCGTATGAAGCGTGGGAGTTCGGTTCGATATTCCCGGGCAACGTGCAAAAGCTGTACGCCCAGTTGAAAAACAGCTAAGCGCTCTCCACGCAAAAAGAGGTCAACCGGATTCCCTCCGCTTGACCTCTTTTTTAATGCAGCCGCCGGGTCAGCGCCGCCTGATACTGTTCGTACATCGCACGCTGGCGATCCGCGTCCTTGATCGTCGACAAGTACGCCTCGCGCAGATCCATCCGCTCATCGGGCGTCATAAACGCTTCAAAATCGGCGATGATCAGCGCCACCACCTGCTGGCGTTCCGTGGCGGACCACTTGAGAAATTCCTCATACGGCAAGGTCCGCATGTCATTGCGAAACTGCGCCAGCATCTCCGGCGGCATGTTCTCGTATTTGATTCCCAACGCAATTCCCCCTTTTTCTTTACTTTACCATAAAGGGGGCGGTGTTCAACTCTGCAGATGCCGGACAAACAGCACCATGTTCCCGCCGTCCGGCTTGATCTCTTCAATGACGTACGTATCTTCGGTGAACGAGATCTCGTCGCCGATCCCGATCGCGGTCGGCACCTGATCGTCCGCACCGTTCCAGATCAAGGCGCCCGTCTCTTTGTTGTACACGTTGACCATTTCTTTCACCTCACAGAGATACTGTGCGACAAAGTGGCAGCGCTTATCCAAGCGTCCGGGGCATGAAGGGACAGCCTGCGTCATACCATGAAAGGACGTGAAGAAGGGACAGACGGTCCAAGCGGAGGTGTGCCTGTGGTTCAGCCGTTTCCGGTGCGGGAATCGAGCATTTTAAGCCTGTCAGAGCTGTTGTCGCGGCTGCTGGGCCTCTTGTTTTTGGCGCGTTTTGTGGCGAAGCTGGGGCTGCACGAAAGCGCGGAGTTTCGCATGCTGCTGCCCTTGATCGGCATCGCAGCCACGCTCGGCTCGATCGGGTTGCCGCAAGCGCTGACCCGGCTGTTTGCTTCGGCCGTGCTCGACGCCGGCCGCCCGGTGCCGCACTCGCTCTTGCGAGCGGCGCTCTGGGGCACGCTGTGCGCGGCCGGTTTTGCCTTGCTCACCATGCTGCTCCTGTCCCTGCTGGCCGTGCAGGACGGAATCTTCAAAAGCGAGTTCGCCCGACTCCTCGAAGCGGCGGTGCCACTCCTGCTCTTGATGTGTGCGACCGGCAGCCTGCGCGGGATGCTGCTCGGGCTCGGCAGCACCTATGCGCCCGCTTGCGCCCAAGTCGTTGAAGTCGGTGTCCGGCTGGGGGCGCTGCTCCTGCTGCTGCCCGATGCAGCGGCAGCTCATCTGCCGGCCGCCGAGGTCGGGATCTTGACGCTGACGGCCGGAGAAGGACTGGCCGGGCTGTTTTTAGGCGCGGTGTTGTGGCGGGAAGTCGCCAAGCGGGGCGTGGTGCGGGATCGGGCTTCCGGCGCCCTGTTCAGCGTGCTGCGCATGTCGCTGGCGCCGACCGGGCAGTCGCTGCTCGCAACGCTTGGCTATGCGCTGGAGCTGCCGTTGGCCCACGAGCTGCTGTCGCGGACACACGGCGCAGCGGCGGCGTCACAGCTGATCGCCGAATACGCGAGTATCGCCCTGCCGCTTCTCTGCGCGCCGATGGTGCTGACCGACGGGATCGCCACCGCTCACCTGCCCCTCGCCTCGGCCGAGCGGGCAGCGAGCGGCGGACAGGCGTTTGCTGTGCACCTGCGGCGCGTGCTCGGCGCGGTGATGATGGTCGCGCTGCCGGCGACAGGCATGGCGCTGGTGCTGGCCCCGACGCTGGCCGGCTGGTTCCATGCCCCCGAGGCGGCGCTGATGCTCCTGTTGCTGGCCCCGGCCGCTTTGCCCTTGTACCTGCAAGCCCCGCTGTCGGCGCTGCTGCAGGCGCAGGGCCGGAGCCGGGCGCTGCTCTACGCCGGGCTGCTCGGCGATCTGGTGCGGCTGGGGATGATCCTCGCTGCCTTCGGACTGTGGCAGGCCGGACGCGCCGGCTTTGCGCTGGCGTTTGCAGCGTCTGCGCTCGTCCAGACCGGGTCGCTGCTCTGGATGCTCCGCCGCTATTCGACACTCGTCATGCCGTGGCGCACCTTGTACCGCTCCGTCCAAGCCGCGCTGGCTGCCGTCGCCCTGCTTTTGGTCGCCTTGCATGCCCCGCTGCCCTACTCCTACTCCTTCTCCGCCCAGCCCATCGCTTGGGGTGCCGGCGCGCTGCTGCTCGCCGGGTGGATCTTGCTATACGCCGAAGAGATCACGCCGCAGACTCTGTCCCGTCTTCCGCTGCTCGGAATCCTTTTCGATACCAGACGTAAAACACGCGGGTGAGCAGCAGCAGGGTCAGTGTGATCCCGAAGCGCAGAAAGAAGTTCGTATAGACCAGTTTCACCAGCTCCGTGTACCGGTCGAGCGCATAGATAAACAAGACGATCAGCAGTGTCCACAGCGCATGATAACCGACCCGCACCGGCCAGCCGCGCCGCTCCGGAACAAACAGGGCGTACAGTACGAACACGCCCGGATAAAAGATGTAGTGCAACGTAAAACTCGTTTTTGTCGCATACTGGAACTCCCGATACGGAAACTGCACCAGATCGAACTGCACATTCAACAGGTCGATCGTCCAGGTCAGCAATTGCGCGAACAGAAACACGATGTGCGCATCCGGAACTTTCGTGCGCGGCACCAACAGATACAGCACCAGCGGAATGCTCAGCCAAGCGAAGATCCAGATCCAGATTTCCAGCCGCATACGGCTCACCTGCCTGCCAAAGATGTGCGAAACCAGAGAAAGTACAGCCGGCTGATGTAAAACGTGACCCAGACGGTGAGAAACGTCCAGTACCACTCCCATCCGTGATATTCGATCAGGTCGGTGTACACTTCCAGCACTTTTTCAAACGCGGTGATCCCCACGGTCGCGCCCGCATACCAGAAAAACCGCTTGAGCCGCGAGCCCTGCTCCGGAAAATGCAGATTGAACAGCACGACGAGCGCAGGATACACAAAATACTCAAAGTCTATGCTCGACCGCGTCACCTTCGGCAGCGAACGCACCGGGTACTCGATCAACTTCCATTTCACCACCACCAGACCGAACAGCCACGTGATGGCCTGTGGAAACAAAAAAAGCAGCACCGCCTCGCGAAGTTTGCGCTTGGGGATCCCAACCAGCAAGGCGAAGACGGTGCCGACTAAAGAGCCGTACAAAATGAAGTGTTCCAACAAGGCATCCTCTCTTCTTGTGCGGATGAAATCACCTTGTCTATGTTGCCCTTTTTTTACCGCAAATCATTCAGGCACGCCGCGGCCGTGAGCAACGCTCAATAAAAAAAACACGGGAGGCAGGACCTCCCGTGTCTGATTGGCAGAAATGATGCCCCTACTTGACCAGATCGCTCTGCAGGTAGGCAACGATCAGTTTGACCGAGTTTTCGAAAGAGGATTTGTGCGTGCGCTCCATCGAGTGCGACGCGTCGATGCCCGGGCCGATCAGACCGTGCTTCACGTCGACGCCTGCGCTCATCGCCGCCGAGGCGTCGGAGCCGTAGAACGGATAGATGTCGACCGCATAGTTCAAGCCGTTCGCTTTCGCAAGCTCCACAAGGTGCTTGCGCATGCCGTAGTGGTACGGGCCGGAGGAGTCTTTGGCGCAGATCGAGACGCAGTATTCATCGGTGGTCTGGCCGTCGCCGATCGCGCCCATGTCGATCGCCAGGAATTCAACCGTCTGCGGCGGGATGTTCGAGTTCGCGCCGTAGCCGATCTCCTCGTTGTTGGAGATCAGGAAGTGCGTGGTATACGGCAGTTGCTCGCCGCTTTCCAACACCGATTTCAACGCGCCGAACATGCAGGCGACCGACGCTTTGTCATCGAGGTGGCGGGTTTTGATGAAACCGGTCTCCGTCACTTCGCAGCGCGGGTTGAAGGAGACGAAATCGCCGACTTCGATGCCCAGCTCGCGCACGTCGTCCGCGGTTTTCACGACCGCGTCGAGGCGGACTTCCATCGTGTCGGCGTTGCGCTCATGCGTGCGAGTGTCCTTGTGGACGTGGACGGACGCATGGGTCGATTGGATCGTGCCGGTGATCAGCTTGCCGTCTGCCGTTTCGACGGTGCAGTATTCGCCTTCGATCGCGTTAAACGCAAAACCGCCGATCAGGGTCAGCTTGAGGCGTCCGTTGCCTTTGATCTCTTTGACCATCGCGCCCAGCGTGTCGACGTGAGCCGTCAGAACGCGGTGCACGTCGTTGTTTTTGCCCGGAACAGACAGGATCAGGCCGCCCTTGTTGTTGCGCTTGTTTTCCACACCGAGGCGCGCGCACTCCGCTTCAATGAATTGAATCACTTGCTCCGTATTGCCGGAGGGGCTCGGGATGTTGACCAAGCTGACCAAGAAATCCACTACGTATTGCAAATCAATTTTCATGAACTGTGGAACCCCCTTTACGTATCTGAATCTAGTATACAGAAATTAGCAAGGGCGCGCTATGAGCGCCGGGAAAAATGGGAAGCCTAGCCATGTGAACCTGTTGCGCGCAGGTACCGCTACGCGATGAAGGGTTGTTGGGAACATGTGGTTTCAATATGCCGTCTTGGGCCTGCTCTTGCTGCTCTTTCTTGCGCTGCGAGCTTATCAAGTGCCCAAAGCCATCACGCTCTGGCTGCTGTTTAGCGCGTGCGCGGAGGCGTTCTGTCTGTTTCTCGTGCAAGGCGGCTGGTACAGCTATCCGATTCGCCCGCTGCCGGAGATCTTTCGAGATAACGTTTTGTTCAACTGGGTGCAGTACCCGCTCGTCGTGCTGATCATGCTGCGCTTCGTGCGCCCGACCTGGTTTCAGAATCTGATGCTTGGGATGACGGCGGCGATGTACGCCTTGTTGCTCGAAATGCTTGCCAAAGATCATTTTGGATTGATCAAATACGAGACGTGGTCACCGCTGGCCTCCTATTTTACCTGGTGGGGCTCGCTGCTTTTCTCGCTGCTCGTGTACCGGTCGCTCAACCGCGTTCGATTTGCGCGCGGTGCCGAGCTGGGCGCGTTTGCCTTCCTGCGGCCGGGTTGGTTCCTGTTTCACCTGTCGATGCTCAGCGTCTTTTTTTACTTTTTGGCTCAGTAAAAAGCCTCTTTTCCGCCGAAGGAAAAGAGGCTTTTGCGCGAGCTGTCTCTCAACGAGCGCTGGTGTCGATCCATTCGATCTTCCACGGCGCGTTTTGACTTTCTTTGACCACGCCGACGAACAGCGCATTGATGCCGTCCGGCTGTTCGGTCTGCGTTTTGTATTTCACGTCGAGCGTCACTTGATACTGCTGCTCCCCGACCGGTTTGCGGCCCAGTCGGGAGCCTTTGTACGACTCGGCCGGCACCCAGACGTCGGGCGCTTTCACCGCCTGCACGTCGATCACTTTGGCGAACGTCAGGTTCTGCGGGCTCAGTCCGCCGCGGCTCCACTCCTTAGCGATCAGCGTCTGCCCGGTCTCGTAGGTCCAGAACGTGCTCTGGTACGCTTTCGAATACAGGTTGTACGCGGTCGCATAGTTGCCGTTTTGGATCGCTTCGTAGTATTTCAAGATCACCTGCTGCGGCGTCCAGTCTTTCATCTCGGCATCCGGGCCATCTGTGTAGGAGACCTGTCCCTCCTGCTGCAACCACTCATCCCAGGAAACGCCGGCCAAGTCGGCAAAATCGCGCCGTTGCAGCGATGCGGCCATCTCTCCGCCTTTTTCCAGCCAGGCGCCGACAACTTCGCCGTCTTTCTCCAGCACGATCGCTTCGGTGTTCATCTTCAGCCCGTCATCCCACATCTCTTTGAGCAGGATGGTGTGGGCGACGACCGTCTCGCCGAGGTAACGGGTCAGGTCGAGACCGATGTCTTTGGAGAACAGGTTGTGTTTTGCCCAGTACAGGCCTTGCGGATAGACACCCGGCGCGTCTTGGAACGAGTCTGGCAGCGTCACCGTCTGCTGGTGCACCGCTTCGCCGGACGGGGTCCAGCTGTATTTGCTGAGCAGTTGGGTGATCTTCGGGCTGAGTGCATCGGCCATGTTGGACATCTTCAGCTCATCTTTTTTCAGTCCGCCACTCTCAAAAATGGAGGACTGATTCCCGTCTTCGCGCTCGGTGCTCATCTCCTTGTTGACAGGCGCTCCGCTTCCGCTGCTCTGCATGCTCGCGTCCCGACTCGGCTTGCTGATATAGCCCGGCACCTGCACGGCGACGAACAGCACGCAGGCGGCTGCGACGCCGGCGGTGGCATAGCGGGAGAAGCGGCGCCACCTGTGGGCGTTGACCGCTCGGGCGATCTCCGCTTGCGGCGGGAGCAGCGAGCGGCTCGGCATCGGGATCTCTTCGAGGTCGAGCGTCATGCCGATCCCCTGCACCAGATTCTGTTCCTTCTGGCAGGCCGAACAGGACAACACGTGTTCGATCATCTCCGGCGTGAGGTCTGCGCTCCAGATCGCCTCTTGGACTTCTTGGCATTGGATCATCGTTCTTCACCTCCAGTCGTTTCGATTTACAAATGTCCTCGGAGCCGGTCCCGCAAGCGGAACAGCCTGGTTTTGACAGTTGCTTCTTTCATTTCCAGCAAGGATGCGACTTCTTTTAACGGCAAGTCCTGCACGAAACGCAGGATGAAGATCTGGCGGTCGACGCCGGTCAGCTCGCCGAGCATCTTCTGAATCAGCATTTTCATGTTGACCTGGCTCTCGAATCCCTCGCTGGTCGAAGCGGTTTCGGACAGCTCGACCATCGTGACGTTTTTCTTCTTCCGCACGGCGTCACGCTGCGTATTGAGGATGATCCGGTACACCCAGCTCTGGATCGCACAATCGCCCCGGTAGGTGTGGAGATTACGGCAGACTTTCATCAGCGAGTCCTGCGCCAAATCCTCGGCGTCATGCTGATGTCCGGTCAGGTGATAGCAAACCCGGTAGACAAACGGTTCCAATTCCTTCAAAAATTCGGTCATCGCGCCTGCGTCCTGCAGCGCGCGCTGAATCTGCAATTCCAAAACAAGGCCACCTCCCCAAGCAGGGCATTTCTATTCAATAAGACGCAGGCAGAGCGAAAAAGGATTCATACAAATAAAAACCACCCGCCATCAGGCAGGTGGTGAAGGAACTGCAGGCTGCTGCTCCCGGCTGCGGATGTCCGGCTGGTCATCGGTGCCGGGGAGGTCGAGTGGAGGCGGCGGGACGTCATGGTCTGAGTCGGGGAGGTCCTCTTGATCAACGTCTGCGGGACGCTTGCTTTTGTCGCCGTCGATCTTGAACTGATCGCCCAGCTCTTCGTCCCAGGACAAGGTCAGCGTGTAGTCGTGCGCAAGGCCCTCTTTCTTGTAGTCTTGGCGCACTTGTACTTGGTTGGCGATCATGACCCGCAGACCGTCGAAGCTGAAGCTGTGCTGTTCTTCGATCTGGTCGGCAAGGCGTCTCAGCAGGTCTGCCGCGCCTTGTGCTGTCATGATGTCACGACGCTTGATTTTGATTTCCGTGCCACTCATCGTACATCCCTCCGCAAGTGTGTCATGGTGATCTTTACTTCGCCAGACGCTCCGCCACTTTGATCAGCGAGCGGGTCGAGAAGCCGGTCGCTTCTTCGACGATGTAGCCGTTCGTCTTCTTCGCTTTCGAAACGTTGGCCATGTCGATGTGCACAAACGGCACCCCGTCTGCAAACGCCGCCAGGAACACGCCGCCGGCGATCGATGCCGCATTGCGGTAGGAGTAGTTGATATAGTCGGCGATCGAGCTTTCGATCAGCTTCTGGTACTCCGGATAGTTCGGCAGCGGGAACAGGCGCTCGCCCGCTTCTGCGCCGGCCTGCTTCACTTCTTCTACCCAAGCATCGTCGTTGCCATACAGGGAAGCTGCTTCGTTGCCGAGCACGACGGTCACCGCACCGGTCAGCGTCGCCGTATCGACGATCTTCGTCGCGCCCAGATGCTTGACGTAGGCGATGCCGTCGGCCAGTACCAGGCGGCCTTCGCAGTCGGTGTCGATCATCTCAACCGTCTTGCCGTTAAACGCCACCGCCACATCGCCCGGCTTGAACGCGCTGCCGGACACCATGTTCTCCGCCAGCACGAGGATGCCGATCGCGTTCAGCTTCAGCCCGCGCTGTGCGATCGCGCGCATCGCGCCGAGCACGCACGCCGCGCCGCCCATGTCGGTCTTCATGTCGCCCATGCCGTTCTCCGGCTTGAGGATGTAGCCGCCGGTGTCAAAGGTCACGCCTTTGCCGACCAGACCGAGCACTTCCTGCGACTCCGGTGCGCCGCTATAGCGCAGCACGACGAGGCGCGGCGGGATCTCCGAGCCTTTGCCGACCGACCAGAGCAGGTTCATGCCGAGCTCCTGCAGCTTCACTTCGTCCAGCACTTCGACTTCGAGACCTGCCGCGGTGCCCAGTTCGACCGACTTGTCGGCGAAGATCACCGGGTCGAGCAGGTTGGCCGGCATGTTGGTCAGGTCGCGCGCCAGGTTGACCGCCTCTGCGTCGATCCTTGCTGCTTCCACCTCCGCCTGCACATCGCCCGGCGTGACGATCGCAAGCGTTGTGAAGCGCTTGTCTGCTTCCGGCTCCGATTTGTGGTTGTGATACGCATAGCGGCCCATCAGGAAGCCTTCGGTGACCGCTGCCGCATATTCGGCAGGCGTCGCTGCCGCCACATGGTCGCCGAGCACGCTGCGGGATGCCGTGCCGGCTGCCTTGCGCACAACTTCTGCGTTCAAGTCATCCTTCTTGCCAAGTCCGACCAGATAGAGGTGTTTCGCCGCGATGCGGCCGTTCGAGCGGACGTGCACGACCGAATTGGCTTTGCCTGTCGCTTCCTCTTCTGCAAACAAGGCGGTCAGCTCGCCGCCCAGCGCTTGATCAAGCGCAGTCATGCCTTCCGAGATCTCCTTTCGTTCGTGGTAAAACAGAACCAAAGAATCGGCGCTGACCGTCGACAGCTTGGAATACTGGTCTTCTTTATGTACAAAAACGTTCACTTTTACGTCCCCCTTGCCCATTTTCCTAACCTTGGAGTATGCTCAATCTAAGTATAACAAAAAGAGAGCCAAAAGGCTCCCAGAGAGTGTTTATATTGTAATTCTAGTCATACACTTAGAGTGGAGGTGACAGCAGTGAACAAGCAGGAAGAGCAACAGCAGGAACAGGAACAGAAACGGGAGCAGAACGTAAAACACGGTGAAAAAAATGAAGCATGGCGCGCATTTGGACTGGTCTCAGCCATCGGGCTCGACTTGGCCATCTGCACGATCGGCGGCACGGTGCTCGGCAATTGGCTGGACGGATGGCTCGGCACATCGCCCTGGCTGCTTTTGCTTGGCATTATGCTTGGTCTCACCGCCGGAATCTACGGGATCACGAAGCTGATCGCCGTGTTTCAACCCGAACAGAAAGAGTGAATCACGTCTCGGCGGACGGGTTGCTTTTCAGCACTTCATCGATCTTGGAAAGTTCCTCACTGAAGGATTGCAAGCGGCCGAACGTTTCTGCTTCCAGGTCCGCGTCGCCTCGTTTTTTGGCTTCGGCGTACTGTTCAAGCGTCATGTACAAGTGTCCCATGATGATCTCCCGTGTCAATCGCAGATCAAAATCAGCCGGCAGTTTGCGCTCATGAAACGGTCCTTCATCCATGATGAGGCCGTTTAAGTACAAGGTACGGTATAGATCCCCGCGGTTCGTTTCGTACTTCTCTCCACGCAACTTAAACTCACTGATCAATGCGTCGACCGCTTTGACCATTCGACCATCCCCCTTTTTCACCCGCAGATATTCGATCAGCACGTGCAGCGTCTTCCCGTTTTCATACATGTAGAAGATCACTTCGTCATCTCGAAGATACAGGTGAAAGATCAGGGTCTTGCCTTTCCCTTTCTCCTCCAGTTGGATACCGGTGCGAGTTACGCGTGCTTTCCAAAGATCGACCTGTGCACGGGTCGTTTCGCCCGAAATGTTTCGGTAGATCACAATCTGGTTTTCCATGTTTGCGTCCCCCTCCTCGGTGCTCGGAGGCTTTTTTAGAGAGAAAAAGGTTTGACATATCCTATGTCCAAGAGTCGATTTTAGAACTTCAATCTGAGAAAAATGGGCACAAAAAAAGACCCCTTATCGGGGTCTGTCGAAGTCTTAGGATCCTCGCCTCACAGCAGTTGGACAAGTGACGCCGCCACATAGCCATACATGCCGTCCGGGGTGCGAACGTAGTACCAGTCGCCGGCCGTCTCTTCGATGACCAGCACTTCGCCGGCGTAGACCTGGCCGATCACTTCGTTCTCCGTGCCCGGCTTCTGGCGCAGGTTGACGTATTCGCCGGTGACCTGCCCTTTTTGCTTGCCGCTGTCGGACGGGTTACCCACGTTCGATTGCTGCTGCCCTTGGCCTTGCCCGTTGCCGGACGACGCTGCCGTGCCGGTGCTGCTGTCGGCCGTCTTGGCAGGCGATTCTGCGCTTTTGGTGGCGCCGATCTTTTCGTGGACGAACTGGCGCGTTGCGGCGATGTCCGGCCACAATACCTGTTCGCCGTACATGTTGTATTCCTCCGACAAAAACTCCACCGGCGGCAGCTGCTCGGTCTGCATGCCGGACGTGTCCGCCTGCAGGCCCAAGGCGATCAGCTTGTAAAGGTCGCCCGCTGCGATATTGCTCTGCGTGTACGGCGTGATCTCTTTTAAGATCTTCGGCAGTTTCAGCGCCATGCCTGGCGAGCTCATCTTCTGCCCGACGATCTTCACCATCTCGCGCTGGCGTTCCGTGCGGTCGAAGTCTGCTCTCGCCGTGCCGCGGTACCGCACGTACATCAGCGCCTGCTCGCCGCTTAGGTGCTGCTTGCCCGCTTCGAGCAGGATGTCATGGATGCCGTCATCCGCATGCACCATCCGTTCGGCGACGTTGACATCCACCCCGCCGATGGCGTCGATGATCTTGGCGAACCCTTGGAAGTCGGTGGCAACGTAATAATGAATCGGAATGTCTAAAAATTCCTGCACCGTCGAGATCAACAGCTCCGGTCCGCCGTTGGCGAACGCCGCGTTGATCTTGGCCTGCCCGACCCCTTCGATGTCGAGGTAGGTGTCGCGCATGATCGAGAACAGGGATGCTTTTTTCGTGACCGGGTTGACGCTGAGCAACAGGATGGTATCGGAGCGCGGCCGCTCTCCTTTGACGCGGCTGTCGACCCCGAGGAAGAGGATGTTCACTTGTTCCTTGCCTTCCCAAGTCGCGGTGGTCAGCGGACTGTCTCCGGTGGAGAACTTGGTCGTGCTCACCGCATCTAAAAATGAAAACATCGAGTATACGTAATACCCGGCAAATAACAAGAGTACCGTCAGCACGAATCCGACGAGCCGAAGCCATTTTTTCTTCACGCATTCATCTCCTCCACTCAATTCTATTCCACGTTTCGCGCTCTTTTCCTGTGTTCTTGACGATTTCTTTCCCTTTTTACCTATTCCGTGGTACTCTTTTGGTACAAGTATCCATCTGGAGGAGGTTCTATTCATGTCGGACTGCATCTTCTGCAAGATCATCGCCGGGGAGATCCCGTCGAAGAAAATCTACGAGGACGAACATGTCTACGCATTCCATGACATCAACCCGATCGCGCCGGTACACGCGCTGGTCATCCCGAAGAAACACATCCAGAGCATCCTGCACGTCGGCCAGGACGACGCCGAGTCTGTACATAAGATCCACCTCGCGATCCAAGAGGTCGCGAAGATCCTCGGCGTCGCCGAGTCGGGCTTCCGCGTGATCACCAACACCGGCGAGCACGGCCAGCAGACCGTCTTCCACATTCACTACCATGTGATCGGCGGACGCCAGCTGAAATGGGACATGTAGTCCCTGCTTCACGCATTGCGCAAAGACCTGCATTCGGCATCTTGTCGAACGCAGGTCTTTTCAGTTTTTCATTTTCACCAACTCTAAAATTTAAATTAAAATAATTGTTTCGATTGATAATCTCTTGATTCGATGATAGAATTGAAATTGTAATTAAGACATAAAAAGGGGTGTTGACGTATGAAGAAGTTGATTCTCGCAGTAGCACTGGCTGCCGGTACGCTGTCCGTTGCCATTCCGGCACAAGCCGCAACGGTGATCACGCCGGAGTGGAATGAAGACTGGGTGGTTGCTGAGCTGTGGTTCGATACCTACCCGCCGCAATTCTACTACAATGTGGACACCGGTTATTCCGGTCAGCTGCAACGCGTCTACCCGCAACCGGGCGGCGGCTACGTCGGCGTCTACTACGGTTCTTGGCTGTAAGACCAAAAGTCCCCTTGCGAGCGATTCGCAAAGGGACTTTTTTCATTTCCGGCGCAGTTTGCCTGCGACTTTGCCGATCAGGTTCTTGTACTGCTGAATCTCATCTTGCTGCAGGACAAACATCTTCCAGAACGGATAGCCCGTCGCCCGGCAGAAGTAGATGATCGCGATCAGGAAGATGATCGCAAAACCGCTCGTCTTGGCCAGCGCCATCCCGGCCGCGCCCATGTGGAAGACGCCGAAGAACAAAAGCGAGAGGATGACGTTCGAAAGGATCGAGACTGCCTCCAGCCGGATCAGCACTTTCGGCTGCCCGAGCTGGTTGGTGAAGAAATTGGTCAAGACCTGCGCCAGTCCCAACAAGGCGACGCCCGGCAGCAAGATGTAATACGGCGCGAGCGACGGCTCGAATTTTTCACCAAAGGCGTAGCGTATCACGTACGGCATCACCAAGTAAAACAGAATCAGCGAGAAAAACAGGATCACGGCGGTATGCCGGAACGTGCGTGCGGTCAGCAGTGAGGAGTCTTTTTCCTCCAAAGAGGAGACACGGGTCACCACGACCTGCAACAAGGACATGGACACGAACAAGAGCATGTCGGCCACCGTGACGGCCACGGAATAGATGCCCGCCGACTCGACACCGATCAGATAGAGCACGAAGAAGTAGTCGATCCGGTAGTTGAGCTGCGTCAACAGCCGACTGCCGGCCAATTGGTTGCCATACCTGAAGATTTCCTTGCTCAGTCCTTTTACCGGCTTGGGCACGAGGCTGACTTTTCCTTTTTTGACGGCGACGATCGCCGAGATGGAAGCGGTCACGATATAGGAGGCCAACCAAGCAAAAAAAGACCAGACCACTTTCTCGTTCTGTTCGTCGGGCAACGTCAGCGCCAGAAAAAACAACGGAATCGCCAGCAGCGATTGCAGCGTGTTCAGGCGGTTTAACCACTCCAGCTCGTTGAGCCCGAGGATCAGCCGCGTTACAAAGACGTGGAACAAAGCAAACGGACCGGCAAGACCTGCAATCCACCAGGTCATCTGCTCAGACGGCACGAGATTCATCAGGTCGTCCCAGAATAACGGTGTTACTGCGAGCGCTGCCACAAAGAGCGCCAGAACGAACAGAAAGCAGTAAAATAGCGCCGTCGTAAACACATCGGAAGGCGGTTGTCTACGCTTGTTAATGCCGTACGGGATATACTCCGAATACGACCCGACGACCGGTGAGTAGACGGCGAGGTTGTTCGTCACCGAGGATAAAAATCCCCGCCCTTGCGGCCCGATATAGTTGGCGGTCATCACGGCGGTGACAAAGACCAGCCCCGCCCCTAAAAATTTGTAAAACATGGCCCAGAGGACCCGCATGTATTGTGACATAGAAACCCCTTCTTTTTCCAAATCGTTCCCAGTATGCAGATACCATTTTATCACAGACTGTCCCGCTCTCCTACGCCCGTTTGTTTACAATCGCATGTCTGTCCCCTTTTTCGCATAGGTATCAAGGAAGGACATGGGACGAGGAGTGAGGGGCAGTGGGATTTTTGAGTACGGTCATCCTCGACTTTTTTGTAGCGCTCGGGATCGTGCTCGGCGGCTCGGTGTTCGGGGCGATGGGCGCGTTTCTCACGCATCGGCCGCCGATGACCGAGATGGTGGACATGGCGGAAAAATTGAAAATCTGGGCGCTCGTCGCCGCACTCGGCGGCACGATGGACGCTTTGAAAGTACTGGAGACCGGCGTGCTCGGCGGGCAGTTTGGCGCCCCCGTCAAGCAGCTGTGCTATATCGTCGCGGCGTTTCTCGGCTGCAATGTCGGCTATTTTCTCATCAAGTGGATGGTCGGTGAAATCAAATGAGAACCCGCCAGTTTCTCGCCACCTTCGGGGTTGGCGCCCTGTTCGGCTCGGCGGTGCTGCTCACGCTCAGCGGGCATGACCTCGATCTGCTGTACCTGCGCTTGACCGAGCGCCAGACGCAGATCGCCCAGCTCAAGGAAGACAATGAGAAACTGCAGGCCAAGCTCAGCACGATCGAAAAGTCGAACGTGCGCAAGATCCAGAAGATCAGCGTCATCGTCGTCGCCTCGCCCGACGAGTTCATCAAGCTCGCCGTGCAAAAAGAAGTCAAAAAACGCTTGAAACGGCTGGTCGGCAGCAACATCAAGCTGTTCGAAGAGAACCCCGACATTTTTATCGAATTCCTGAACGAACGCCAATTCCGCATCACCGACCACGTCGTGTCGATCACAGTCAAACATGTCGTGATCGGCGAAACGACGACGATCTTCATCGAAGCGTCCAAAGAGGCCGGGACGTCGCTGACCCATACGCCGTCTTTGACGCCGGAGCCATGAAAAGACCCGCCAGCTAGTGGCGGGTCGTTTTGGCTTGCTCTTGCATGCGGATCATCTGGATCTTCAGGCGGTGCAGTTCGGTCGCGTCAAACTGGCAGACGAACGTCGTGACGCGGGTGAGATGCTCGACCATCTCGTCTTTGCCGGACAGCTTGGGCGGCATCTTGTCGGTCAGCCCGAGAATGCCGAGTTCGGCGATCGACTCGATCAGCGTGCGGTCCTGCGCCCAGTCGAGATGGAAATAGGTCGTGTGCTCTCCCTCGCCATACGCGTAATCGACGCGGCCGACGAGATAGAAGTTCTCTTCAAAGGCGATCAGGCCGGTGACGAGGCCGTAGGTGAGCTGTTTGTCTTTGTTGTCCGGCTCCAAGGTGATCTGGAGACCGCCTTGAGGCACGAGCAGCGGCCAGGTCAGCTGGTTCGGAATATGAAAGAGCCCGGTCGCGACGGGCGCGGGGAACTGTTTGAGCTGTTCGGCCGCTTCGACGCCGGTGACGAGAGCTAAGTGTGGTTTGGGCTGCATGGTGTTCCTCCTTACAGGTCAGGCTATTCCGGTTTGATCTTCAGAGGCAGGATGTTGATGCGCGAGCCGTCTTTGGCGCTCTTCGCGTAGAATTCGACGACGAGGACTTTGCCCCGGTACTCGTCGACCAGCGGGACCTGCGCCTGTACCGGGCTCCAGGCCGGGGCGCCTTGGGTGGCCCGCAGCACGCTTTCCGGTTCGAGCAGGGTGCCGTTTTCATCTTTGACGCGAAAATAGGCCACGCCTTCAAACGCGCGCATGTCGGCCGAGACGTATAAGGTGCGGCTCGTGTCCGACCAGTCGATGTTCTTCAAGCGGAACGCGCCGTTTTCCAAACCGCGGCTGCGGATGTCGAGCGAGCCGCTGCCATCGTAGGCGTTGATCGCGATCACATCGCCTGCCGGTGCCGGCGTTTGCGGCGTGCCCGGATCGGACGGCTGCGGTGTGGGCGTCGGGGTTGGGTCTGGCGTTTGTTCCGGCTGCGGAGTCGGTGTTGGGTCGGGTGTCTGCTTGGCCGGCTCTTCGTTCACCGGCTGCGAGACCGGCTCCGATTGCTTGGAAAAATAATAGCCGCCGGTAAACGCGACCGCACCGACGATCACGACCGCGCTGAGCCAGCCCAGCCACGTCTTCTTGTTGTCACGGTTCCCCATCTGCGTCTCCTCCTCTGACTGTCTTCCCTAAATCATCGCAGAGTTCGGCATGAACTGTCAAATGACTCGATGAAAAAACCTCCGCCCGGTAAGCGGAGGTTTCGGTGAATCGCAGCGGTCAGCGGTCGTCATGCAGGTCTTCGCCGCTTTCCAGATACGTCTTCTTTTGCAGCTTGCTCAATTTTGCGTACGCCCAGTTTGCTTGCACCGTCATTCGGTTCAACTCAGCGGCGAACGCTTGCGGGTCGTCTTCCGTTTCGCCGTAGAGATATGCTTCCATGTAGCTGTAGACGTTTTCAAAACGGGCCATGACTTCCATGTAGCCCAAGTGGAACTCTTCGTATTCGTCCGGATAGCGGATGAATTTCACTTCCCGGGTCAGCGCCAAGGTATCTTCGACACTTTGGAACAGCTCTTCCGAATCAGGCTGGGTCTTCATCAGTTTTTCTGTGTTGTCATAACGCAACTTAAACTTGAGCTGGTGTGCGCTCAAAGCGTCCCAGTACGCTTTTTGTTCTTCAGTTAGGCCGGGCTCTGCGTTTTGGATCCGGGTCTGTTCATGCTGGACAAAAACAAACGCAAGAAACAGCCCCAAGACGAGCACGCCAAGCACGCTGCTAAGCCAAATCATCCATTTTCTCATCTGTCATTCCCCCCATTCGATGCTAACATTGCGAAGATTTGCACGGAAGACGGAAAATGGAGGAAATGTGTATAATGGAAAGATCGACAGGAGTTTGCAAAAGGAGACACAGAAAACGATGGCGAAACTGTACCGGGATATGAGCGCGGAGGAGCTGGCGGCGGAGATGAAGCGCCTGCAGGACGAAGGGCACCGCGCCTTGGCGGAGCACCGCTACGAGGAACTGGACGTGCTGGAGCGTAAATATTATTTGGCGCTTTCGTATACGATGGACAAAGATCTGATCAAGATCGGCAAGACCTACACGATCATCGACTCGAACGACCGCTTCGAAGTGACGCGGACGGACGGCGTGATGGCATGGGGCTATCTGAACGGGGTGCGGCTGGAAGAAGCGTACCCGTTTGCGATGCTGGTCGATCCGGAGCAAGGGGGCGGACAGTGAGCCGCAAGCACCGCCACCGCGAGAACAAAGTCAAGAAGATGCACACGATCATCGGCGGCTATGAGAAGGTGCTGGAGGAGTTGGGCGCGATCCCGCAGGTGCGCTCGGTGATCACCGGCGTCATCTCGCCGCACAAGTCGGAGACCGAAGAGCTGACGTTTCAATATTTCACCGATACGGGGCTCAAGCTGCTGGCGAAAACGACCGAAGCGATCCAAGAGATTTTCATCGTCTGCGAAGACAGTGACAAACAGCGGGTGCTGGAAGAGCTGCGCGCCCGCGGCCATCTGAAGGAGAAGGTGAAAAAGATGAAAAAAGGCAAAAGCAAACCGAAAAACAGCGGTCAATCTGCCGCCCAGCGCGACCCGCTGGACAACTACCGCGTCGGCAAAGGCGACCTGCCGAAAGAAAAAGGCACCACGCTCAAAGACATGCTCAATCCGGAGATGCTGAAGAAGTTGCAAGCCAAGTCCTCCGAGATGAAAGAGCAGGAGCGCGCCCAAGACGAACAGCGCCGCCAAGCGGAGATCTCCCGCCGCGAAAAAGAGCAGAAAGCGCTCGAAAACAACTTCGAATACCTGCTCAAGAACTCCAAGCAGAACTGGAAAGACTTCAAATAGAAACGATAGCGGCGCACCCCTGCACTCCTAACAAAAAGCCCTTGCCTGTATGTATACAGGACAAGGGCTTTTTATCGAGCTTTCGTTTCCCGCGTGTCACAGCGACACCTTCTGAATCGATGGCCGGCACGGTCTGACAGGCGGCCAAGTATTCCTTCCGCCGTCCGGTGCCAACGCGAGGTGCAGGACAGGTCAGTTGGTGCTACTTCTTCCCTCCGGCCTGTTTCACAGCAGCTGGAACGACAGTCGGGCCGTTTGCGGCGCGTTTGACGGGCAGGACGGGGCGCAGATAGCGGTCGTAGAAGCCTTGGCGGGCCAGAAATGTATGCAAGGGGTCCTCGACGAACATGCGCCAGAGGACGCGGCGGCCGCCCGGCTCTGGAAAGATCACGTAGCGGCGCAACGGCTCTCCACTCAGGTCGGCCAGCCACAGGGATGTGACCGCTTCCAAGTCGCGCACCCGCTTGTACAGCAGATCCGCCCCGCACTTCAAGCAGGACGAAGCTTGCCACGGCACGTCTTCAAAACTGCCTTCCGACGTCGCGATCTCCTCAAAAGCTGCTCCGTTCGCTTCACAGTGCGGGCAGGTCACCCGCTCCCCGTAACACTCCTCAAATACCATCTCAACACGCCTCCCTCTCTATCCTGACGATGCTCGGCTCAGAAAAAGACAAAACCGCCCTGAGCCTTGGATATAATCCAAAGGTGCCCAGGCGGTCGGCTATGTTTGTTCCTCTCGCACTCCCTCGTGGTACACTCCACGTTTCCGCCAGTTATGCGAGACGGTTCTCAGTTGTAAGGCTGTCAGCAATCCAATTCGATGCGAGCTTTCTTGTTGAGCTTTCTTGTTGAGCTTTCTTGTTGCTCTCTTTTTCAGCTCTCTGTATCGAGTATTTTCCTCGATCTCTCTCTCTTGATTCTAAATCATTTTCCGATTCCTGACAAGCCACACTGCTGCCGAGAGCGAATGCCCGCATTTCCGGCGCTTCCCCAAGCGCCGTCCCCCCCGGGTACCGGCACCCGCTCTCCCGTGGCAGCTCGTAATTCGCTGCTTCACTGCTTTAAATAAGTGCATCCCCCAAGAACATTATACGACATAATTTTCGGTCTTTCAACATAAATAGACAGAAATTTAATAATAATCGAACAAAAATCGGTTAGCGCACAAACATCGTCGACAGGTAGAACAGCACGCTGTACAAAAACGCGCTGCCAAGCCAAATCCACACGCTGTCCTTGTTCGACCGCGCATACGCCCGGTACGGCAGCAACGCGCCCCACAAGCCGCCGACATAGACGCTGAGCACAAACAGCACTTTCGCGCCGCCGCCGACATCGCCTGCCTGCGCCAGCCCGTACAGGTACAGGCCGAGGTAGGTCGCAAACAGCCAGGTCACGAGGAACCCGACGATCCAATAGATCAGCATCGCGCCGATGCTGTCCACCGCCTGCTGGTATTTCGCCTTGCGCTTGATCACATAAAACAGCCACACCACCGCAAGCAGCGGCAGAAGCAGCGTGATGATCAGTTTCGTCATTTCGCGTCTTCCCCTTCCGATTGTGCCGGTTCCAGCACTTCTCCTGCAAAACGCTCTGCGTATTGCAAAAATACTTCGCGCGTCACCGGTCCGAGATTGGCCTTGTACATCCCAAGCGAAATCTCAAATCCGTCACGCTTGTCCATGTCGGCAAACCGCGCCTGCATCGGCCCGACCGCTTCGACCGCAAAGGTCGCGTAGTACAGATCTGACATCTTATGTAAGCCTCCCTTCGCAAAGGACAAGGCAACCTGAGCAGACAGGTTGCCTTGTTTAGCGTACTATTTTTTCCGCACCATTTCAAACGTATCGGTGACGCGCACATAGTCGGCCCCGGCGAGACGTCCGATCGGCTGGAGTTTTGCGGTGTCGATCTTGCCGTCAAAATGAATCTCATCGTCGACGTGCACCTGCACGACCTGTCCGATCACCAGCGACCCGGCGCCTTTGCCTTCGCCGATGTGTACGATCTCGGTCAGTTTGCATTCGAAATTGACCAGCGACTCCTTGACGCGCGGCGCTTTGACGACCGTGCTCGGCGCAGGCGTCAGGCCCGACTCGGCGAACTCGGAGACGCCGTGCGGGAATTCGGCAGCCGTCGCGTTCATCTGGTTGGCGAACGATTCGGAGACGATGTTGACGACAAATTCCTTGGTGTGCTCAATGTTGACCAAGGTGTCCTTCTTCTCACCGTCGGTGCCGCGGCGCATGACGGAAAAGCAGATCGTCAGCGGATTCGCCGCCACCGCGGTGAAGAAGGAGAACGGCGCGAGGTTGGTGTTCCCTGCTTCATCGACCGTGGAGACAAAAGCGATTGGACGCGGCAGGATCGCCCCGTTCAGGTATTTGTAAGCAGCTTCCCAAGAGAGTGTTGCCGGATCGAGTTGCATAGAAGGTTCCTCTCTTTCTTTACGCTTTCGGTGGCAGCCAGGAGTACATGTAGTTCTCGTCTTCCACCTTATGCGCAGCTTTGGCGATATGGAGCGGCTTGAACGTGTCGACCATCACGGCCAGCTCGTTGGTTTCCTTTTTGCCGATCGACGCTTCGATCGTGCCCGGATGCGGGCCGTGCGGGATGCCCATCGGATGCAGGGTGACCGAGCCTTCTTCGATGCCTTTGCGGCTCATAAAGTTGCCGTCGACGTAGTACAAGACTTCGTCCGACTCGATGTTCGAGTGGTAGTACGGCGCCGGAATCGCCAGCGGATGGTAATCGTACAGGCGCGGCACGAACGAGCAGATGACAAACCCTTCGGCCTGGAAGGTCTGATGCACCGGCGGCGGCTGGTGCAGACGCCCGGTGATCGGCTCGAAGTCCCCGATGTTGAATGCGTACGGGAACAGGTAGCCGTCCCAGCCCGCCACGTCGAGCGGATGGAAGTCGAAAATGTACGAGTGCAGCATGTCACGCGATTTGACGCGGACTTCGAACTCGCCTTTTTCATCGTGGGTGATCAGCTCAGACGGCGGACGGATGTCGCGCTCGTAGAACGGCGCATGCTCTTCGAGCTGCCCGTGCTCATTGCGGTAGCGGCGCGGCACTTTGATCATCGACGCCGACTCGATCACGAAAAAGCGGCTCGGGGTGTTCATCACCACGCGGTAGGTCGTGCCGACCGGGATGACGAGGTAGTCCCCTTTGCCGTAGGTCAGGTTGCCGAAGATCGTCTCCAGCACGCCTTCGCCTTCGTGGACGAACAAGACTTCGTCACAGTCGGAGTTGCGATAGTAGTAATCCATCGCTGCGGTCGGCTTGGAGATCGCCAGCGACACGTCGCTGTTGAACATCAGCACTTGGCGGGAATCGATCGGGTCGCCGGAGAGCTCAGCGCGGTGCGCCAGGAAGTGGCGATGCTTCAGCGCGCCCTGCTCTTCTTTTTCGATCACGATGTCACGAATCTTCTCGACCCGCGTCACTTGCGTCGGCGGATTGATGTGATACGTCAGCGAATAGATGTCGGAAAAGCCTTTCGTCGACATCAGCTGTTCGCGGTACAAGGAGCCGTCAGCCTGGCGGAACTGCGTGTGGCGTTTCGCCGGCACTTGGCCCAGTTTATGATAAAACGGCACAGCTTCTGCCTCCTCTCTGGATTCAAGTTCGTCTATTTTACCCGGTTCTTCAAGACCCCGAGCCGTTCGATTTCCAGTTCCACCACGTCACCGGGCACAAGCCAGCGGTGTACCTCGGTGCCGAGCTCGAGAATGCAGCCGGTGCCGACCGTGCCCGAGCCGATCACATCGCCTGGATAGAGCGTCACACCGTCCGAAGCACGGGCGATCAGCTCCGCGAAGGAGAAGTAGATCGTGCCGAAATTGCCGCGCGACAACTCCTGTCCATTCACTTTCGCCGTCATCGTCAGCTGCCAGCGGTCGCCGTCGCGCACGTCCTCCAGCTCGTCGAGCGTCAGCAGGTACGGGCCCATCGACGTGGCAAAGTCCTTGCCTTTCGCCGGGCCCAGGCCCACCTTCACCTCTTCGCGCTGCACGTCGCGGGCCGACCAGTCGTTGAGCACGGCAAACCCAGCGATGTGCGCCGCCGCCTCTTCCGGCTTGATGTCGCGCCCCGTCTTGCCGATCACGCAGGCGATCTCCAGCTCATAGTCGAGCCATTCGGTATACGCCGGGCACTCGACGTCCGCATCGGGGCCGACAAACGCGTTGTGGTTGGAGAAATAAAACACCGGAAAGTCGTACCACTCCGGCACCATGTCGAGCCCGCGGCGGCCCCGTGCCGTCTTCACATGCTCTTCAAACGCATAGAAGTCGCGGAACGAGCGCGGACGGGGCAGCGGCGCCAGCAGATGCGCTTCCGAGAGCGGCAGGGCAAAAGGAAGTTCGGCTGCCGGCGTTTCTGCGGTCGCTTCGGCGATGGCGCGCGCCCGGTCCAGCCCGCTGCCTTCCGCTTCCAATATCCCGGCCATCGTGACAGGAAGAGGACGTTGCATCGCACAACGTCCTTGCTCCTGCGCCCAAGACTCGGCGAGCGCGAGGTCGAGCACATGATCGTGCTGCAGATACCCCGCCCGTTCGCCCAATTCTTTGTGCAGATACGATACGAGTTTCATTACAGGGTGCCGCGACGCTCTTGTTCGCGCTCGATCGCTTCGAACAGCGCCTTGAAGTTGCCTTTGCCGAAGCTCTTCGCGCCTTTGCGCTGGATGATCTCAAAGAAGAAGGTCGGGCGGTCCATGATCGGCTTGGTGAAGATCTGGAGCAGGTAGCCGTCTTCGTCACGGTCGACGAGCAGGTTCAGCTTCTTGATCTCTTCGATCTCCTCGTCGATCTCGCCGACGCGGCTCTTCAGGTCTTCGTAGTAGGTGTCCGGAACGTTGAGGAACTCGACGCCGTTCTCGCGCAGTTTCGCAACCGTTTCGATGATGTCATGGGTGAGCAGCGCCATGTGCTGTGCGCCCGGACCGTTGTAGAAGTCGAGGTACTCTTCGATCTGCGATTTCTTCTTGCCTTGCGCCGGCTCGTTGATCGGGAACTTGATGCGGCCAGTGCCGTTTTGCATCACTTTCGACATCAGCGCCGTGTATTCGGTGGAGATGTCGTTGTCGTCGAAGGAGATCAGTTGGGTGAAGCCCAACACCTGCGCATAGTAGTCCATCCATTCGTTCATCTTGCCTTCTTCCACGTTGCCGACGATGTGGTCGCAGGCGACGAGGCCGGTGTC
Organism: Tumebacillus sp. BK434; assembly: GCF_004340785.1. NCBI lineage: Bacteria > Bacillati > Bacillota > Bacilli > Caryophanales > Alicyclobacillaceae > Tumebacillus > Tumebacillus sp. BK434. The sequence goes on from NZ_SLXS01000003.1 coordinate 283,150, forward strand.
GTTGACCGGCATCTTGCCGGTGTAGGCTTGGAAGCCCGGCAGGAAGATGCCTTTGTAGTTGTCGCGCTCGACAAATGTATGCAGGGTCTCGCCATAAGTATAGATCGCCGCCAGTTTGACGGTGCCGTTTTCATCGGAGATTTCTTTCGGTTCGAACGCAGATTTCGCGCCGCGCTTGATCGCCTCTTGGTACGCGGCCGCTGCATCGTCGACGCGCATCGCGATGTCTTTGACGCCGTCGCCGTGCACTTTCACGTGCTCTGCGATCTCGTTGTCCTGCACCAGGGTGCCGGTGAGGACGATGTTGATGTCGCCCGACTGCATCAAATAAGAAACGCGGTCACGGGAGCCCGTCTCAAGACCTTTGTACGCGACCGGCTTGAAGCCATACGCGCCGGCGAGGTAGTAGGCCGCCTGTTTCGCGTTCCCTACATAAAACTCTACAAAATCGACATGACGAAGCGGTAAAAAGTCCATTTGTTCTGCCATTTCCATATTCCCCCTACTATAAAAGGTCTCTCGAAAAGTAGACTTCCCTCATTGACAGGTTCCCATTTGTCGGGAAACCATTTTCAAAACATTTCATTTTCAGATTACCAATCTCTGCCCTCGTCCCGCAAGAGGATGCGTCACCGCCCATGCGCAGTTATGCGTTAAAGTCAAAAAGAAAATGGGCACCAAAACTTGACACGGTTTTGGGAAAAGCGGAAAGCCATACTAAGCCCAGACCCCATTTTGAAAGGAGTGCATGTGGATGCCGGAAGTACGCTGTTCGGTAAGCAACTGTGAATACTGGGCAAAAGGCGGCGCTTGCGTCGCCGATTCCATTCTGGTGGAAATCGACGCCCATGCAAATCGCGACTTCTCCACAGAATTTGGCGAAGTCGGCGAAGGTGTGCACAAGGATTACGCGCAAAACAGTGCCGCTACCATGTGCCACACTTTCAAACAGAAGAAAAAGCAGTAGTCTCACACCGCAAATCGGGCAGCCTTTCGGGGCTGCTCTTTTTGTCTGCACGCTTTGCAGAACGCGTGGACTGTGATACAAAGGGAATACTACGGTGAAACAACGGAACGGAGGCACAATTCATGTCAGAACGGAAATGGACCGCCCACAAGGTGACCGCGGAAGAAGCGGGCCGGACGGTGGAGGAGATCTTGACGGGCACACTCTCCATCTCGCGGCGCATGATCCAGAAGCTGACCCGCACCAAAGGCGTGCAGCTCAATCAAAAGCCGGCGTTTCTCGGCCGCGTCGTCAAAGAGGGCGACGTGATCCGCGCTGCCATGTCGTTTACAGAGGAAGCCGGGCTGCAGCCGGTCGAGATGCCGCTCGCGATCTTATTTGAAGACGAGCATTTGATCGTGCTCAACAAGCCGCCTTTTGTGCTGGTGCATCCGACCGGGCCGGCGCAGACGGAAACGCTGTCGCACGGGCTGACCTGGCATTTTTTGCAGCAGGGTTTGCAGGCGAAAGTGCGCCCCGTGCACCGCATCGACCGCGACACGTCGGGCGTGCTGGTGGTGGCGAAGACGGCGTTTGCCCACCAGCACCTCGACCGCCAGCTGCGCGAACGGGAGCTGAAGCGCGAATATCTGGCCTTTGTCGACGGCACTCTCTCCGAAGAGCGCGGCCAGATCGACGCGCCGATCGGCAAGCATAAGCAGAACCCGAACCTGCGCGCCGTGCGCCCGAACGCCGGCGAATTCGCTTTGACCCGCTATGAAGTGGTCGAGCGCTTTGACACGGCGACACTCCTGCAGTTGGAGCTGGAGACGGGGCGCACGCACCAGATCCGCGTCCACATGACCCACCTCGGCCACCCGGTGCTCGGCGACCGCCAGTACGGGCGGGTCGGGCTGCACCTGATCAAGCGCCAAGCCCTGCACGCCGTGCGAGTCTCGTTTTCGCATCCCGTAAGCGGCGAGAAGATCGAGCTGACCGCGCCGCTGGCTGACGACCTGGCAGCGCTGCAGCAGAAGCTGCAGGGAGCAGCGAACGAGGTTCCGAGATGAACGGAGCGCGTCGGCGCCAACTGGGCCGGCTGATCACGTTCCTGTCGTTCTTGCTGCTGGTCGTGAGCACGTCGTTTGCCATGCGGATCAAACTCCAGGGCGGCGCGCTCCCCTACTGGCTGATGGGGCTGACCGGGTATGCGTGGATCTTCTGCGCCTTTTTGCTGATCAACAACGTGGCGCGCAAGTACTCGCGACGCAAACCGTACCCCAAATCGAATTCCTAAAGCAAAAGCCGCCGAGTCTTGTGCCCGGCGGCTTTTCATGCGTGTGCAGCTGCAAATGCAGGAAGGGTTGAAATTAGTTGTGGTGGTGCTGCGCTCCGGTCGCCGGAGCAGCCGCATGGTCACCATGATCGCTCTCGCCGCAGCCGGTAAACGTCAGCGCGCAGGTGAGGATCAGTCCGGAAAGCACGATTCGTTTGATCATTGTACTCGCCACCTCCACCCATTATTTTAGCACAGATAGCTCGCGAATAGCAGGTTCAGAAAATCCTGCGCGGCGCGGGGCAACTCTTTGTTGCGCGGTGTGATCACATAGGTAAAAGCGGTGGGCAGGCGCAAGTCGGGGGTGGGCAAGGCGACCAGATTCCCGTTGTCGAGATCATCCTGCACAGCGGAGCGGGGCAGGAACGACACGCCGAGGCCTTCTTTGATCAGCTTGCGGGTCACGCCGACCTGCGAGACTGACATCGGGCGGATCGGGGCGCGGTTTTCATGGAGCTGAAAGAGCAGTTCATCCCAATACTCGGGGTGGTTTTTCGTGAGCAGCGGGTGGTCGAGCAAAAGTTCGCGGTAATCGACTCGCTCCGGGTCGACGGTGCCCGGCGCGACCAGCAGCACCGGGTCTTCATGCAGGATGCGCGATTCGGTGTCCGGATGCGAGGACGCCGTTCGCGACAAGCCGACATGGGAGCGCCCGGCCGCGATGCCCGGGCCGACCGACGGCGACAGCGTGGTGTAGATGCGGACTTCTACGTTCGGATACATCATCGTATACTGCTTCCAAAGCGGCGGCAGCACGTGCTCGGCGCAGAGCGGGGACAGCAGCAGATCGAGCCGGTCGTCATAGCCGGCCTTCCAGCGCGCCAAGTCGGACAGCGCCTCGTCATGCGCCTGCAGAATCCGGTCGGCATGCAGGCGGAAGCGCTCCCCCGCTGCGGTCAGGCGCACTTTGCGGCCGCTGCGCTCGAACAGCGGATAGCCGACCAGCTCTTCCAACTGCCGAATATGGACAGAGACGGTAGGCTGCGCGAGGTACAGCCGCTCCGCCGTACGGTGGAAATTCAGCTCCCTGGCCATCATAATAAACGTTCGCAGGAGTTTGATGTCCATCTTGTCGTCTCGTCAACCCCTTAACCGATACTATTTTATAATCGAATACGACAAGTATCTCTATTTCTCCTTTCGAAAATGTGTCGATATACTGAAACTAACTTGATTAACGAAAAGGAGCTGGATGAACATGGAACACAATCTGATCTCGCTCGGACTTGAAAACGTTGTCGTTGCCCAGACCGACCTGAGCCTTGTCGACGGCGAAAACGGTCTGCTCGTCTACCGCAACCACTGGGCCCGCGATCTTGCCCTCCACCATACATTTGAAGAAGTCGCCCACCTCCTCTGGTACGGACATCTGCCAAGTGCAGAAGAAGCAAAAGCGCTGCACGACAAGCTGGCTGCCGAGCGCGAACTTCCGGCGTTTGTGAAAGCGGCGCTCGACGCGATCCCCGCCGACACCGAGATGATGAGCGCGCTGCGGACAGGCATTTCCCTGCTCGGTACGGAAGCGTTTGCAGCCTGGCCGCCGACTTTGGAACAGGTGATCGCGCTGACGGCGAAAGTGCCGACGATCGTCGCCTACCGCTACGCCCGCCTGCAAGGACACGAGCCGGTCGCGCCGCGCACCGACCTCGGGCACACGGCGAACTACCTCTATATGCTGAAAGGTCAAGAGCCGCAGCCGGCGCACGTGCGCGCGCTCGACGCCTATCTGATCCTGACACAGGAGCACGGACTGAACGCTTCGACCTTCGCCGGCCGCGTCGTCGCCTCCACCCGCTCCGATCTGATCTCCTCGGTGACGGCGGCGATCGGCGCACTGAAAGGCCCGCTGCACGGCGGCGCGCCGTCCGAGGTGACCGAGATGATCGAAGCGATCGGCACCAAGGAAAACGCCGAGCCGTGGCTGCGCGCCAAGCTGGAAGCGGGCGAGCGCTTGATGGGCTTCGGCCACCGCGTCTACCGCACCTACGACCCGCGCGCCAAAGCCCTGTCGACGATCGCAACGGAGCTGGCCGGCGACGACCCGTGGTTTGCCCTCGCCGTGCATGTCGAGGAAGTCGGCCTGCGCCTCTTGAAAGAATTCAAGCCGCACCGCCCCTTGAACACCAACGTGGAATTCTACGCGGCTGCCGTGATGCGCGCGATCGGCCTGCCCGACGAGCTGTTCACCCCGTCGTTTGCGGTCTCCCGCACGGTCGGCTGGTGCGCACACATCCTCGAAGCTGCACAAGGCAAGATCATCCGCCCGCAGTCGACCTATACAGGCATCATGCCGGAATAAACAAAAGGAGAGCCTCCTGCGAGGCTCTCCTTGTTCGATGTTGCGAGGAGTTGCTAGGACATCAATGCTTGATCCGCTTCGACGTCGACGATTTTGTACTCCTTCCCCTCCCCGCCGGAGATGATGCGGACGGAGGCAGTGGCGAGAGCAGCGCGTTTTTGGAACAGGGACTGACCGCGGTGGTACGACTGCACCTTGCGCCACGGGATGACGACCGTTGTGCGGGCGATCAGGCGCCTGCGCATCGTCAGGCAGGCCTCTCCGGACGACCAGCCTCCATCGCGGTATTGGAGCAGGCCCCAGGCCAGAAAAACCGGCAGAAGCAGCAGCGCAAACAGGCCGTACGGATAGAACAACACGGAAGGCACGAGCGCTATGGCCAGCGCGAGCAGGAGCGGACGGACGCCATATCTCCGCTTCGCCCGCTTGGGGAGCGGCCTAAGAGCTGTGCCCAGCTCGAAGCCGGGCGCGATCTCCGCCAGAAACTCCGTCACGCGCTCCCGCTTCACCAGCGGGTGCAGCACCGTGGTCTGGCCTTGCTTCTTGCCATAGCCTCCGCCGCTCTCCACGTGCAAAGTGACATAGCCGAACGGCTGGCGCAGCAGGCCTTCGACGATGCGGATGCCCTGCAGGCGGTCGAGCGGCAAGGTCAGTTCACGTTTCTCCAGCAGGCCGCGCGAGATCTTCAGCACGTCGCCTTCGCGGGTCAGTGTAAAGCGCGCGTAGGCGAGCATGGTCAGAATGATCGAGCCGACTGCGGAGAGGATCAGCGTCAGCAGGATGAGGACACCGATCTCAAGCAGATTGGGATTGCCGTTTTGGAACAGGCCCAACCAGGCGACAAACTGCTCGGAGAAGTTGGTGAGCGGCTCGATCACCGCCGATAGAAAAGGCGCGATCAAGCCGATCGAAGCGGAGGTCAGCGACATGAAGATCAGCTCTTTCATCGTCAGGCGGTACTGGATCTGCTCCGGCGCGGGGGCTTCTCCTGCTTCGGCACCAGATGCTGCTTGTGGCTGACGGGCCGCTTTGGCGTCGCTGAGCACTTTTTTCAATGCTTCCGCCTCTTCCCGCGTGATGCCGGCCAGCGAGATCTCCGGCACTTTGCCTTCGGAGGCCGTTTCGATCTGCAACTGCACCAGGCCGACCAGTTGCAGGATCAGGCCCGCTTGGATGTCGATCGACTGGATGCGCTCCAGCGGAATGTAGCGGCGCTGCTTGTTAAAGATGCCTTTCTGCACGCGCAGTTCGCCCGCTTCGATCGTGTACGAGAAGTTGTACCAGAACAAAAAGCCAAACACCCCCGTCAGCACGAGCAGAGCGAATGCTCCGAAAACGGTGATCAGCGGATGTTCGCGCACAAGCGAGATGCTCCCGAACAAAAACGGCAGCAGCGCGTTGCGCAGGAAGCTGATCGCGTTCGGGATGATCGCCAAGGGGTGCACGCGGCGCGGATTAGACATCGTCATCATCCACCACCTTGGCGAATTCGGCGATCCGGTTGCGCAGGTCGTCGGCGACCTGCAGCTGCAAGGCCGGGATCTGATGCTTGCCGGCCGCCGTGTAGACCGTCACGTTGGCGAGGCTGTAAGCGCGCAACAGCATGCCTTGCGCCGTCTCCACATGCTGGACGCGGTTCATCGGGATCAGGCTGCGGCGCACGTTGAAAACGCCCGCTTGCAGGTAGACTTCTTCCGCTGTGATCTCATAGCGCAGCGTGCGGTAACGGATGACCGGCACGAGCAGCACTTCGAACAGGTAGATCAAGACGGCGAGAGTTAGCAGCGACCAGAAGCCCCAGAGGGGCAGCTGCTCCAGTTTTTTGCTCAAGAAAAAATAGGCGAGCGGTACAAGTCCGTAGAACAGTGACGACAAGGCCGCTTTGATGCGCCAGATGCTGACGGCGTTGGGGTCGACTTTTAGTGCTGGCGGGTTGCGCATGGCTGCTGCCTCCTAAATAAAGAGAGTCAACATCTAGTACGGATGTTGACTCTTTTTGTTTCATGTTCGCACTATTTATTTCGACTTTTCTTTGTAGCGCGGCAGGATGCGGTCGACGGTGATCTTGCGCAGACGCTCCCAGGTCGATTCGTCCTGCGGGTCGTACTGTTCGAGGAAATCGATCACTTCTCTGGTGATCTGTGTCGGTGTCGAAGCGCCGGACGTGACGGCGACCTTATTCACGCCTTGCAGCCATTCCAGCTGCAGCTCGGAGACGTCGGCGATGCGGTAGGCCTTCGTGTCGGCGATGTCTTCCGAGACTTGGGCCAGCCGGTTGGAGTTGTTCGAAGCCGGGTCGCCGACGACGATCGTCAGGTCGGCCGCCCCCGCCTGCTCCGCCACCGCCTCTTGGCGAATCTGCGTCGCGAGGCAGATCTCATTGTGAATCTCCACGTGCGGGAATCTCTGCAGCACGACGTTCATCAGGTGCTTGGTGTCCCATTGGCTCATCGTGGTCTGATTGGTGACGAGGATCTTGCCGCTCTTCAGCTGCAGCTTCTCGACGTCCGCAGCTTTTTCCACGAGGTGCACGAGGTCGGGCGCCACGCCCATCGCCCCTTCCGGTTCCGGGTGGCCTTTTTTGCCGATGTAGATGATCTCATAGCCCAGTGCCGTTTTTTCACGGATCAGGTCGTGCGTCTTCGTCACGTCCGGGCAGGTAGCATCGACGGTGGTCAAGCCTTTTTCCTGCGCCTTTTGGCGGACTTCCGGCGATACGCCGTGCGCGGTGAAGATCACCGTGCCCTTGTCGATCTTGTCGAGCAGTTCGAGGCGGTTCTCGCCGTCCAGCGTGATGATACCCTGCTCGGTGAACGCATCGACCACGTGCTGGTTGTGGACGATCTTGCCGAGTATATAGACCGGACGCGGCAGATCGAGGTCTTTGGCCGCCTGCTGGGCCAGCACCATCGCATCGACCACCCCGTAACAATAGCCGCGCGGTGAAATTTTGATTACTTCCATCGTAGGATTCCTCCTGCCGGGTGCAAGATTGGGTGCACGGTCAGGTGCATAGGTTGAAACCATTTTCAGTATAGCATATTGACAAGGGAGCGTCTTGGCAGGATAATGAGAAAAATTTGCTGTCGGATCGTGCCGCATGCCCTGTCGCTTGCGGTCGTTTTGTTTGCAGGGGGTAAAGGGGGTAAGGGCTTGGCACGCAACTTCAAACGGTTTCAGGAGATCCTGAAGAACCGCAATTTTACCGCTTATATCACGAGCTATTATGTCGGCGGATTTGCGAATTTTGTGCAGATGTTTGCGATCTGGGCACAGGCGCTCCGCTTGTCGGGCCAGGACCCGCTGGCGCTTGGCATCGTGACGATGATGGAGATTCTGCCCGGCATCCTCATCTCGCCGTGGGCCGGACTGCTCGCCGACCGCATGTCGAAGCGGACGCTTTTGTTCATCTGCTATACATTGCGCGCCGGCACGCTGCTGCTGATGTTTTTCTCGTCGGAGCTGTGGCATCTCTACCTGCTCGCCGGGCTGCATTCGACGTTTGTCGCCTTTGGCGAACCGCCGCACCGCGCGTTTTTGCCCTTGCTGGTGCGCCCGGAACAGTATGTGTCGATGAACTCGCTGATCGCCACGATGAACAACATCTGGCAGATCTTCCGCCCGGCGATCGGTGGCTGGGTGGTGTTCACGTTCGGCTCGCAGACCGCTTTTTTGGTCGGGATGGGCATGTATCTGCTGGCACCGCTGTTGCTGACCTTGGTCAAGGTGCACGACAGCGCCGCGCACCGCACCAGGGAAGAGCGGGAACGCTCCTCGATGTGGCAGGAGGTGCGGGAAGGCGTCGCCTACATCCGCACGGAGCCGATCCTGGTCTATTTGTTCGTCTTCATGATGCTGTTTACGCTGTGCATGGGCACGCAAGGGACGCTGACGATGCTGTTCGTCGGTCAGCACCTCGTGCCGGAGGAGCAGGCGAGCGGCGCGGTCGGGCTCTTGTTCTCCGCGCTTGGCATCGGCGGGCTGGTCGGCGCTTTCCTGACCACGCTGCTCGTCAAGCGGCTGCCCCTGCTCTTGCTCCTGTTCACTTCGCTCGCCTTTGACGGAGTGATGGTGGTGATCTTTGCGATGTGCGACACGATGACGGTGGCGATCACCTGTTTCGCCTTCTTCGGCATCATCGGCTCGGTCAACCAGATCGTGCAGGATACGCTGATCCAGACCATCGTGCCAGAACATCTGCGCGGGCGCGTCTACGGGGCGTTCGGCCCGATCACCGGTCCGCTGTCCCTGCTGTCGGTCGGCGCGGGCACGTCGCTCGCTTCGGTGATCGGCACGCGGGCGGTGTTCATGATCTGCGGCGTGATGGAGATCGGCGCGGTCGGCATCTGCCGCATGCTGCCGTCTTACAAACAGGTGCGCGAGTCGCTCGCCGAAAAAATTCCACAGTCCACCTTTCAGACGTAACGGCCGGGATCTGCATCCCGGCTTTCTTTTGTGGGGTTGTTTTCAGGGAGATGGCACATATGCTTTCACAACAGAGTCTCTGCTTGAGAAAGGAGGCCCGCCTCTTGTACATCCCCGAAATCTTAGAGGGGGAAGCGCGGGGACGGCTGCGCAAGCTGTACCACAACATCAAATACACGCTGCATGTGCCGCTTATCAGCGACGTGTTTCGCGTGCTCGCACACTATCCGTCCTTCCTGACCTACGCGCTGGAAACGAGCCGCAGCAATCTGCTCTCCCATCATTTCGAGCAACTGTCCGACCAATTGCGCGCCATGCCTCCTCCGGCCCGCCCCCTGCCGGCCCTGCCGTCGTTTGTCACGCGGCGCGACCTGCGCGGCGCCGCGGCTGTGCTGCCCGTCTTCCACTACAGCAACGCCAAACTGCTGCTCTTGACCACCGCTTGGTATGAAGCGCTCTCCGAGCGCCCGATCCCCGGCTGGCAACAGGATGAAACGTTCATCCCGCCCGGCATCCCCGCCTCGTTTCCGAAGACGGTGCCGCTCCTGCGCATCGAATCGGCACCGCCGGAGATCGCGCGCCTGTTGCGCCTGATCACCGACGCCCACTACGGGTTCGCACCGCCCGGCGACATCCGCGCGCTGGCCTTATACCCGACATTCCTCGCCGGGGCTTGGCAAGGCGTGGAATCCTGCCTGCACACCCCCTGGTATCGCGACCAGACCGACCGCCTGCTCCACACCGCGCAATCGTTAGCCCGCAGCCTCCCCTACCCGCTTCCGCTCGCCCCCGGCCGCCTGCAGCAAGTGCTGAGCGAACGGGAGATCGCCTCCTGCCTTTCGATCATCGCCATGTACCGCAGCCTCCTCCCCAAGCTCATCCTCGACACCGAACTGATGATGGGCTTGCTGAACCGATCTGCTCAGACCTTTTGGATCTGAAAGAAAAAGAGGCGGCCTCGCATCTGCCGCCTCCTGTCTATTGCTTGATCCGCTCCAAAAGCCCGCTTGGCATCAGCAGTTTGTCCCCGCTGGCAAAATCGGCCAAGGGAACCCAGACCGCTTCATTTTGCGAGTCGCCATCCGTCAGTACAAACACATCCTGCTCATACTGCGTTTCGTCTGCCAGTCGCACGCGGTACAGGGCGACGATCTCATGGCCCATGCTTCCTTCCACCCGGAAGATGTTCTCAAGAAAGCCGAGAAATTCCGCAGGTGTTACCTCCACTCCCAGCTCCTCGCGCAGTTCGCGCACGACCGCCTGCTCCGAATGCTCGCCAAACTCAATCCCTCCGCCCGGCGGACGGTAATAGACGCCTTCCCCGTACATGTGCTTGCCGACGATCTTTTCCACCAGGATCTTGCCCTGCTGTTCCACAATGCCCAGCGCGACCGGCCGCGGCTGTCGCGGACTTACAGCCTGCTCGACACGCTTGACGGCAAGCGTCACCCATTCCTCGCCCTGTCTGCGCTCGGCCACCGACCAGCCAAGCGCGGCAAAAGCGTCTGTCACCTGCGCCTCGATCCACTCGACGATGCCCGACAGGAGCAGCACGCCCTCCTGTTTCACGATCCGCGTGAGCAGCGGGGCGAGCTCGATCGCTTCTTTGCCGCCGATGTTGACAGCCACCATGTCGAAACGGTGCTCCGCGTCGGCGAATTCTGTAAAAACATCGCCGATGATGATCGCGATGCCTTCGATACCGTTCAGTTCCATGTGGTAGCCGATGCTGCTTTCTGCCGACGGGTTGAGGTCGACCGCCACGACCGGATCGGCACCTTTCATCCGTGCCAGCAGGCTCAAGATCCCCGATCCGGCGCCGAGGTCGGCGACCGCATCGCCGGGCCGCACCATGTCGTCGATCAGCTCCAGGCAATGCCGGGTCGTCGGATGCAGCCCGGTGCCGAATGCGGCCGACGGCTCGATGAGGATCGTCGTCTCCTCCGCCACGCGCTCTTCATCCCACGGCGGCCGAATCATCAGGCCGGGCCGGACTTCCAACGCCGTAAACTCGTAGACCGGATCTTCGGTCACCGCTTGCGGCACGCTCGCCGTCACCTCATGGGCCAGCGGACCGAGCAGCGCCTCGATCTCGCCGCGCAGCTTCGCGAGCAGTTCATCTGTCGGCTCTTCCCCGACTTCCTCATAGGCACGGACGGTCGTCCGCTCAGTCTCGACTTCCTGATAGCCGTAGCCGTCCTCCGTCACAAACGTCTCAAACGGCGCATCGATCCACACGTACTCGATGCCCCGCATCTGCAGTTTCGCGATCGCTTCCTCCGCCCGCTCCGAATCGACGGCAAGCGCGTATTCGACATAGCGCGGTTCCTGTGCTTCACTCATTCTGGCTTTCTCCTTTGCGCTTGAAATAGTAGCGGCGGATGCGAGTCGAGCAATCCGCCCTGATAGCCAACCATCCCGTTCACCGCCTCACCCTCGAGTATACACGAAAAACTTGTCCGCCAGAAAATGGGACTTTTCTCCCAGAAGGAAATGGGGAAGACGCGGCGTAGGGTTATAACACGACAGATCAATCCACCCCTCAAGGAGGCGTTTTAACATGAACCAACATCATGTGACCCGCGGCGAGCTACATACGAAAGTGATGCAGATCAGCGGCTTATCCTCGAACGAAGTGGTTGATCGTCCCGATGAGACCGTCTCCCGCATCGAAGCGGCCGTGCTCTTGTCCAGCACCCTGCCGCCGATGAATACCGGCATCGCAGGCGGCCTGCCCGCTCCGTTCAAAGACATGGCCAGCCTGACCGCCGGCCAGCAGAACGCCGTAGCGCACGTGTACCACCTCGGTATCATGACCGGCAACGACGCCGGCCTGTTCGAGCCGCACCGCAAGCTGCTGCGCGACGAAGCCGACTGGATTCTGCGCCGCGCCCAAGAGCGCATTCAGGCCCGCAAGCGCCCCGTTCCGTATGAGATCATCACCGAGCCGGATGTGCTGCCGCAGCTGGTGCTGGATCGGGCGTCCGAAGCGTTGATCGAGCCCGGCGTCACCCTCGTCAACTCCGAAGAGGCCACCTATGTCGTCATCTCCGGCGGTGAGCGCAACACGGGCGGCTACAGCATCGCGCCGACCAGCGTCGTCCAAGGCAACGGCCAGATCGAGATCCTCGTCGAACTGCAGCGCCCCGATCCGAACGCGATGATCCTGCAGGCGATCACCTATCCGCAGCTGATCCTGCGCCTGCCGCAAGTCGACCAGCCCGTCGTGCTGCTCAATCCGGGCGAATTGGCGTCCTGACGCTTCGCATACAAGCAGCCAGCTTCGTGAAGAAGCTGGCTTTTTTGTTTCATCTTCCCTGCTGTCCCCAGCGCCTTTTTGTAACGCCAGTCTCTTCCAGACGACAAATTAAGTACAGAGTTTTCAGTAAGGAGGAACATTCATGCCAAAACGCCGCTGGTTTGCCTTGCTCCCTCTCCTCTTGACCAGCTCGATGCTCGCAGGCTGTACAGCATCGGACAGCCGGCATGCTGCCGACAAAACAGCGTCCGCACCGGCTCCGCAAACGGCGAACGCCGCACCGGTCGACCCGAACACCCTGCCGCTTTGGGAGCGGCCGATCGCCTACATCCCGGAAGGTGCGCAAGACGTCAAGGTGCGCCAAGACATCCCGTACAAGCTGGTGGAGCAAAAGGAGCTGCAGTTCGATCTCTACACCCCCGCAAAGCAGCCGGTCGGCAAGCTCCCCGTCGTCATCTTCGTCAACGGAGATGCCTTACCCGCCGACCGGAAAGGATCGAAAGAGTGGGGGCAATCGACGTCTTGGGCGCGCTCCGTCGCCGCCTCAGGCATGGCGGCCGTCACGTTCAACCACCGCTCGACCGACAATTTTAGGCAACTGGCCGCAGCGGGGGCTGACGTGGACGATCTGATCTCCTATGTACGCGAGCGGGCAGGTGAATACGACCTCGATCCGGAGCGGATCGTGATCTGGTCCTGTTCGTCCGGAGCGCCGCTCGGCTTGCGCAAGGCCCTGCAAGAGCGTCCAAGTTACATAAAAGGTGTCATTGCCTACTACCCGCTGCTCGATCTGCGCGACCGCCGCTCTGAGCTGGCGGAAGAAGTGACCGCCGACCTCCTCCGCGACTACTCTCCGATCATGCATCTCGCCCGCTCCCCGGAGCATTTCCCGCCGATGCTGCTGGTCAAGGCCGGACAGGACACACCTGCCGTCAACACCCCGCTCGACCAATTCTATGCGCAGGCGTTGCAGCAGCAAGCCCCGATCACCTACCTCGAACACCCGTCCGCCCCCCACAGCTTCGATGTCACCATGCCTGACGACACCACCCGCAGCATCATCCGGCAGACTCTCGACTTCGCGAAAAAAGCGGCCCGGTAACGAACGGGCCGCTTTGTTTTGAAAATATTATGTTAAGCGATACAACAGCTCCTCCAGCTCCATCGCCTGCTGCCCGCCGGCAAGCAAGTCTTTCACCAGCAGCTTGCCGGCCGCCACTTCCTCCTCACCGACGATGACCGCCACCTTGGCTCCCAAGCGGTCGGCCCGCTTCAAGCCGCTCTTCAGCCCTTTGCCGCTGAAGTCCCGCTCCACCGTGAGCCCGGCCCGCCGCAGCGCATCGAGCGCCTTGAGCACGGCAACTTCGGCCGTGTCGCCAAGCGGGATCGCAAACACATCCACGCGTGGCTCCTCGCTGGCCAGCTTCACCCCCTGCTCCTGCAGCAGGAGCAACGCCCGCTCCAGCCCGGCGCCGAAGCCTACCGCCGGCAGCTCCATGCCCCCAAGCTCCGCATACAGTCCGTTATACCGCCCGCCGGCCGAAACGGTCGCTCCGGCTGCGGTCATCACTTCGAACACCGTCCGCGTGTAATAATCGAGTCCCCGCACCAGCCGCGCGTCGACCCGATAGGAGAGCCCCAAGGCATCCAGCCCTTGCACCACCCGGGCAAAATGCGTCTGGCACGCCCCGCACAAGCAGTCCTGAATCGAAGGTGCACCCAGCACCGCCGCCTGGCAGCACGACTGCTTGCAATCGAGGATGCGCAGCGGATTCTTTTCCGAGCGGCGCTGACAGTCCCCGCACATCGCGTCGAGCCGCAGTTCCAGATACTCCAGCAGCTGTTCGCGATACTGCGGACGGCACTCCCGGCAGCCGACCGAGTTCAAGACCACCGTCAGCCCCTTGGCCCCGATCGCTTCGTAAAACCGCATCGCCAGCATCATCACTTCCACATCGGCCGCCGCGCTGTCACTGCCGACCACTTCGACCCCAAACTGGTGATGCTGCCGCAGCCGTCCCGTCCCCGGCCGTTCATAGCGGAACATCGGCGCCAGATAGTACAGCTTGAGCGGCAGCGGCTCCACATACAGCTTGTTTTCCACCACCGCCCTCGCCACTGCCGACGTCCCTTCCGGGCGCAGCGTCAAACTCCGCCCGCCTTTGTCGAGAAACGTGTACATCTCTTTCTCGACGATGTCCGTTCCGTCGCCGACGCCGCGCAGAAACAGCTCCGTGTGCTCAAACAGAGGGGTTCTGATCTCCCGGACATGGAAATGTCCGCACACCTCCCTTGCCGTTGCCTCAAGACGCTGCCAATCCTGCACTTCCTGCGGCAACAGATCTGCCGTGCCGCGCGGACGATTCACACGTTCCATCTTCAAAACCCTCCTCGAAAAATTTGTCTGAGCAAATAAAAAAAACTCCCATCCCATAACGGGACGAGAGCTTGCTCGCGGTACCACCCATCTTGCCATGCACCGCCCAAGACAGCACATGACCACTCATCAGAGGTCAAAACGACTAACCCCTCTTCCGCTGATAACGGTGGAAGTCTCCGGTGACGTCTACCGGGCTGCCTGAGCAGCCTTTCGGGCCACAGCTCAAAGGTGTGTTTCCAAACGTCCTGACCCTCCGGTTCGCACCACCCACCGGCTCTCTGCGCGATCATAAACGCTGTACTCTCCTTCTCACAGCTGTTCAATCATGATGGAAGTAATTTGTCTATTATTGTATGCACCATGTCTTCCTTTGTCAACCGACTTGCCTTCACTTGGATGCCTGTTACAATAGAGTCAGAAGATGCCCTAAAGGAACTGGAGGAGCAAGTGATGAACAAACGGACCTTATTCACCACCGTGCTGGCCACCGCGCTGGTCACAACGCTGTTGTCCGGCTGCGGCACGGATGAAAACACGCAGAAGAACAACAACAACAAGCAGCAGAACAACACCGGTACGGTTGACACCTCGAAGAAGCAGAAGCAATACGCCAGCAAGCCGGAAATGAAGATCGACAAAGCAAAAGAATACACCGCCACGATCAAAACGAACAAAGGCGATATCAAAATCAAGCTGCTCGACGACGCAGCACCGGTCACCGTCAACAACTTCGTTTTCCTCGCCCAGGACAAATACTATGACGGGGTCACCTTCCACCGTGTGATCAAAGACTTCATGATCCAGACCGGCGACCCGACCGGTACCGGAGCCGGCGGTCCGGGCTACCGATTCGAAGACGAACTGCCCCCGGCGAAGCAATACACCAAAGGCATTGTCGCCATGGCCAACGCCGGCCCCGATACCAATGGCAGCCAGTTCTTCATCGGCAGCGGCCCGCAAGTGGACGGACTGAATCGCATGCCGAACTACACCGTTTTTGGCGAAGTGGTCGAAGGTCTCGACATCGTCGACAAGATCGCATCTGTGCCGGTCGGCCAGAGCCCGAGTGGCGAGATGAGCAAACCGCAGGAAGACGTGCACATCGAAACGGTCACCATCGAAGAAAAGTAACTCGGACACCAACCGACAAAACGGCTCTCCCGCCCGGGAGAGCCGTTGCTGTTTCGACAGCGACCTCCTTTGCCGTCGATTTCCCGGGAAATTGTCGAACGAAATCGGCACACCGTCGCTGCGGCCGCACCATATGCTGATCACATGAGGATGAGCAAATGAGGTTGCGCAATTGAAAGGAGCTGGAACATGGGCCGCGCCTATCGCAGATGGAAACGCCGACGCCAAGAGCAACGCAAGTTATTGCCGGAAGTTCCCTCCTATTTCCTGGTGCCTCCGCCCCTGCCGCCAGGATTTGGCATCGTCGGCGAACAGTATTTTGAAGAGACGGTGCTGATCACCGGGCAGATCTTTTTCGATGACCCGTTCTATAACGTCATAAGCCCGCCGCCGTTCGGTCCCTCCGATCCGGCCTTTCCGCAATGGGTCGTCGTCATGCAGCGGGCGGAGGAGCGCTATCTCGCCTGCCCGGAAGGACGCGAGACGCAGGAATGCGCACTGGCCCGCGAAGCGTACTTCGAAGCGGCGCGCCAATACGCCTATGTCCTCGATAGGGAATACGGCTTCAACCGCTTGCAGCCCGGCCAGTCGCCCTATGATCCGAAGCCGGCAACGGCACAAAAAAATCGTACCTGACCTGCACAGGTACGATTTTTCATGCTGCGCTATGCTTCTCCTTGCAGAGGCACCGGCGGTCTTTTCGGTCGCTGCTTCTCAGGTGACACCGGCAGCCCTTCCGCGTTCAGCATCGGCTCAATCTCCTGATGGATCTTATCCTCGACCGTCTGATCGGCCTGCTGCTGTGTGATTTGCTCTGTGATCTGTTCCGAACGGGCCTTGATGGCGCCGCTGGTGCCGATCTGCACGATGGAAGAGTTCGACATGCCGGTGACAGTTAAGGATCCGATCCTGATCGTTTGATTGACGCGCATCGTTTCACCTCCCGTTAGAAAGCGCTGATCACGTTTTCATCCAGCACGTCGTTATCGTTGGTGTTCGTCGAAGAGATTACGTTATACGTTTGCGGGAAGTCCCCCGTATTAAACGATCCGGAACCGGCATACGTTTTGGCTGTCGTTTTCGGAGAGATGAGACCTACATCCCCGATGCTCAATACTCCGCCAGAAGAGATGTTGATCACTTTTAGATTGCCGAGAATCGCAGGCACGACGCCACCACCTTCGCTGCCAGAATCTTTTCTCTAGGCAGTCTATGCATGTCAAATGACATGGGTGAACGCCCGCACCGATTCCTCCCGTTCGACATACGATATTTGCATAGACTTGTAACAAACAAAGGAGCGAGTGCCATGCCATCCGTGGTCGGCGGACCGATCAAAATTATCAGCGTCTCAGGCGGCACCGTCATCTTTGGCGATTCCGGTTTTATCGCTCCGAAAGAAGCGGCGAAAAGCTACAGCGGTGCCGGCGGCGGCTTGACCGGTGACTTCTCCGTCTCGATCAACGGGATCAGCAACACCACGACGATCGATCCTGACGTTGTTGACGGCAGCACCAATTCCGGAGTGTAGCCCAATGTTTACGCGTACACGCGCCAAACAAACGATCGTGCAGGAGATGCTCGTGCTCGCCGTCGCCAACTCCGGCGTCGTGCAGATCGGTGACGTCTGGCAAGGGATCGATCCTTTCTCCTATGGGGAAGCGTATGCCGGTTATCGTGGAGCTCCGGGCTTTCTTGAGCAAGGGCGGTTCGAAGAGCCGATTGATACTCGGCTGCATTTCGCCGACCAAGTGGACGAAGAAGTCCGCGATTCCAACATGTGGGGCGGCATACAAGAGACGTTCCGTCCTAACACAAGAGGTGTGAGTCCAAGATGAAAAAAGTCAAACTTAACGTTGTCAACAACGGCGATCTGCAAGTGGGGATGTTCAAGATCAACTCGATCACCGCCTCGGCAGTCGTGCTGCTTGGCGACACCGAAATCGTCTCGCCGAGATCCGTTCTGATTTCCCGCGGTGTGCGGCCGATCTCGGCGATCGTTCCGGCGACCACAGGCCCTGTCGGAGCGATTCGCTAATAAAAAGAGACCCTCTGCGCAGAGGGTCTCTTTTGGTCTGATCTTACTCAGCCAGCACTTTCTTCAGCTCTTCGGTCAGGATCGGCACGATGTCGAACAGGTCGCCGACGATGCCGTAGTCTGCCACTTTGAAGATCGGTGCTTCCGGGTCTTTGTTGATCGCCACGATCACTTTGGAGTTGGACATGCCCGCCAAGTGCTGGATCGCACCGGAGATGCCGACTGCAAAGTACAGGTCCGGGGTAACCACTTTGCCGGTCTGGCCGATCTGCAGCGCGTAGTCGCAGTAGTCAGCGTCGCAAGCGCCGCGGGATGCGCCGACAGCTGCGCCGAGGACTTCTGCCAGCTCATACAGCGGCTTGAAGCCTTCTTGCGATTTTACGCCGCGACCGCCGGAAACGATGATTTTCGCCTCGGACAGGTCGACGCCGCCGGTCGACTTTTTCACCACTTCTTTGATGAAGGTGCGCAGGGAGCCAGCCGGGAGTTCCGCCCAGGTCTTTTCCACTTTCTCAGCGGAGCGGGAAGCGTCCGCTTCGTCTGCAGTCAGGTTGTTCGGTCGGACCGTTGCAAAGACGATATCGCCTGCGACGGTGTTTTTGGTGAACGCTTTGCCCGCATAGATCGGACGGGTGAAGACGAGGTTGCCGCCGTCTTCGGTCACGTCGATGATGTCGGACACCTGGCCGGCAGCAAAGCGTGCAGCCAGCTTCGGCGCGAGATCGCGGCCGATCGCAGAGTGCGACATGAACACGAGGTTCGGGTTCACTTCTTTGATCATCGCTTCGAGAACTGCCGCGTACGCATCCGGCACGTAGTTCTCGAATTGCGCATCGTCAGCGACCAGCACTTTGTCAGCGCCGTAGTGCGCCAGCGCGTCGGTGTTGACGTTCGCGCCGTTGTTGCTGATGATGGAAGCGACGACGGTGCCGCCGTTCGCCAGCCGCTTGGCAGCGGACAGCATTTCAAAAGTCACGTTGCGGACCGCGCCGTTGCGCAGGTCTGCCAGTACGAGAATGGTTCTGCTCATGTGTAGTGCTCCTCTCTGTCTTTCGAGTTCAAGATCCCTAATTTACAGGACTTTCGCTTCGGTGCGCAGCAAGCCGACCAGTTCTTTGACGCGCGATTCGTTGTCGCCTTCCAGAATGCGGCCGCCAGATTTTGCTGCCGGCAGGAACGTTTCCAGAACGGTGGATTTCTTCGCGATATCGCCTGCCACGTTCAGGTCGCCTGCGCCCGGGTTCGCGAGCGGCTTCTTGTTCGCTTTGCGAATCCCGATCAGAGACGGGTAGCGCGGGTCGTTGAGGCCTTGCTGGGCGGTGACGAGGATCGGCAAGGTGCCGCCGACGATCTCAAGGTCGCCTTCCGCGTCGCGGTGTGCCACGACATCGGTGCCATTGAGCTCGAGCTTGGTGATCGTGCTGACGTGCGGGATGTTGAGCAGCTCGGCCAGACGGATCGCCACTTGGCCGGAACCGTCGTCAACCGCCTGGTTGCCGCAGAGGATGATGTCATAGGACTTGTCTTTCAGGTACGCAGCCAACACGTTGGATGCTGTATATTCGTCGCCAAAGAGGGACTCGTCGGTGATGTGAACCGCTTCATCTGCGCCCATCGCCAGCGCCGTGCGCAGCGCTTCCTGTGCGCGCTCCGGACCGATGGTGATGACGGTCACGGAACCGCCGTTTGCGTCACGCAGCTTGATCGCTTCTTCGACCGCGTACTCATCGTACGGGTTCATGACGAAGCGGACGCCGTCTTCTTTGACTTGGCCGTTTTCGACAACGATCTTTTCCTCAGTATCAAACGTTTGTTTGAGGCACACGAAAATATTCATCGGTGTGAACTCCTTTCAGACTTGAAATCCAAGTGATATGCATTGCTATGCGCGAAGTCCGCCGACCATCACATCGTATACCGGCTGAACCTGTGACTCCAGACTGTACTTCGCCCCGGTGAGAATCCACGCGGTCACAGTCTCGTCCATCGTCCCAAAAATCATGCGGCGGGCAATTCTCTTATCCATACTTTCCCGAAAGACGCCGGATTCGATGCCCTTTAAAATCACTTCATCGATGATCTGGTAATACGGGCGGATGATGTCGCCGATCTGCTTGCGCATTTCCGCGTTGGACTGGCGCAAATGAACTTGTGTAAACATTGCCAAATCAGGATTGACACCAAAGATCCCGAAATAGATCGTGATCAACCCTTTGAGCGATTCGGCCGCATCCCCATCTCCGAGCTGCAGCTCGTCGTGGATCCGGTCGACAATCGTGCCGATCGTCTCGCGGAGAATCGAGATGAGAATGTCTTCTTTGTTCTTGAAATACAGATACACAGTACCATCTGCGACCCCCGCCTCCCTCGCAATCTTAGAGATTGGCGCATTGTGATAGCCGGCTTGGCCGATCACTTTGACGGCGGCATTGAGGATCGCCTCGTACTTTTCATTGTTCTTCTTCTGTGCGATCGTCCTCACCTCAATGAATGAGTGTCCATTCATTTCATACTACTATATTAGAATAGCCAGTCAAATCCGTCAACCAAAAAAGCGGCCTCCCACATCGGGAGGCCGCTCTGTACACAAAGTTGCAAAATGTACCCCGCATGTGCCGTCGAGCCCCATGTTTCAGAACCTGCTCTCGCAGGTGGGTGACCCGTCCAGAGTGATCTGACTTCCCAATCGTCTTTTGCAAGAGGTGGGCCTGCCATACACCAAAGAGTTCTGTCTCCCAAGAAACACTCAAGGTTCAAAACAGTTGGACCCTAACGAACACTGCAGGAATATGTAGTTGCTGTCGTCGTCGCTTTGCGTTACCAGTATGGCACCGAAGCGATGTCTTTATCCTACAGGATTCCCCGCGCGTTCTCAACTTCCGACTTCGAACAAACGCCCGTAAAAGAACGAGAATGGCGTGTTGCGAACGAACTGAGATTGTGAGAGTTGATCATCCTGCCGCTCGCATCACTTGCTAAAATCGGCGGGAAAGCAATGGCATCAGGTCGGGCGGAATGATCTCGATCGAGTTGAGATAGGAGCTGAGGTAGAGAAGCAGAAACGAAAGCGTATCTTCCCCTGCCGCCACAGTGCTCAGCGTGCTGTCTGCGAGCGGAAAATAGCGCACTTCGCCCGTCGCTGGCGTCTGATAGACGACCAGCCCGACATCGAGCACATAGACGGCGCTGACCCGCTCGGGCAGCGGCCAGGCTTCCTGCTCGGCGGCGAGCGTCTGGGCGATCTCCGCCAAGCTCAGTTCACTCGTGCGCGCGACGATCACGCCCAGCGTGTAGGGATGGGTGCTGATCAGCTCCAAGCCGCCGGTGAAGCCTTTTTTCGTCAGCTTCTGCAGCCTGCGCACCGCGCGCAATTGCCGAGCCTCTTCGACGAGCAGCCCGGCGGTCAGCGCGTCGAGCGTCTGGATCGCCGCTCCGGCCGTCTCCGCCGGGATCATCCGCAGTTTCCCCGCCTTCAGCTGCGGCGTGTGCAGGCGGTCGTAGAGCACCACATCGCTCTCCTCCGCCGCCCCGTCCAGCGCAAAGATCTGCCCCTGCTCCGCTCCGAATCGTTCCGGCAGCCTTTCCTGCAAAAAAGCGGCCAACTGCTCCCGAAACGGAGCACTTCCGGCAAAATTCACACTTTGTTCACTTTTTATCCCTTCATAAACTAAGGCCCACAAGTCCTGCATGTCATCCTCGCTCCCTTGTCGCAATGTCTTTTCCCCAGTATCGCAGACATGATATTCTTTTGCCAAATTCGTGGCACCCTATAGTTGCTCTTCCGGTGCTGAAAGGAGATGCCCATGCTCATTTTTGAACTCATGATCATCTTGGTCTCCACCAAGCTCGCCGGTGACCTGGCCGCCCGGCTCGGTCAGCCGTCTGTGCTCGGCAAGCTGCTGATCGGTCTGATCCTCGGCCCTTCCGTGCTGGGCTTGATTGAACATACGGACTTCCTGAGCGAGATCTCGCAGATCGGCGTCATCCTGTTGATGTTCATCGCCGGGCTGGAAACGGACCTCCAAGAATTCAAACGCTCCGGCAAAGCGGGCGCGCTGGTCGGTCTCGGCGGCATCGTCGTGCCGCTTGGACTGGGCTGGCTCTCCGGCCTGCTGATCGGTCTGGATACGCTGGAAGCGATCTTCTTAGGCTTGCTGCTCTCCGCGACTTCCGTCTCGATCACCGTGCAGTCGCTGCGCGAGATGGGACGATTGAACACGCGGGAAGGCAACACGCTGATGAGCGCCGCCGTCATCGATGATGTCGTGGTCGTGATCCTGCTCGCCTTTCTGCTCGGCTTCGCGGGCGGCGATGTCAACCTGCCGCTCTTGATCGGCAAAAAGGCCGCCTTCTTCCTGATCGCCATCCTCGTCGGCTGGAAAGCGGTGCCCTGGCTGCTGCAAAAGTTTGTGCCGCTGCGCGTCACCGAAGCGGTCGTGACGATGGCGCTAGCTTTGTGCTTCCTCTTCGCCTGGTTTGCCGAACTGACCGGCGTCGCCGCGATCATCGGCGCCTACATCGCCGGCGTGGCGATCGCACAGACCCGGCAGAAAGAAGAGGTGATGCACAAGACGGAGACGATCGCCTACTCGATCTTCGTTCCCGTCTTCTTCACCTCGATCGGCGTGATGACCGATCTCCAAGCCATTGGCAGCAGCTGGTGGCTGGTCGCCGTGCTCAGCGTGGTCGCCGTGCTCAGCAAATGGATCGGCTCCGGCTTCGGTGCCAAGCTGGCCGGCTTCTCCACGCAAAGCTCGCTCGCCGTCGGCGCCGGGATGATCTCGCGCGGCGAAGTCGCCTTGATCATCGCCGCGATCGGCATGGAAGCCGGACTGCTCGACCGTTCGCTGTTCGCCGTGCTCGTCGTCGTGGTGCTGGTGACGACGGTGCTCACTCCGCCGCTGTTGAAACTGACCTTTCCGAAACGCGAGGCATAGAAAAAGGCTCCCCGAGGGGAGCCTTTTCTTACTATAGACTACATCAGACTACAGCTTGAACGTGGAAACCGAATCCTGCAGCTCGCTGGCCATCTTGGCGAGCATGTTGGAGGCCGCATTGATCTCTTCCATCGAAGCGGTCTGCTCCTGCACCGTCGCCGCGACCTGCTGCGTGTTGCCGGCCGCCTGGTCGGAGAAGGAGGCGATCGTGTCGATCGCACGGATCAGCTCCTGCGTGCCGGCGCTGACCTGCTCCACCGCTGCGACCGTATCGGCCGCCTGTTTCGCCAGCGCATCGACCGCCGAGTGGATGCCTTTGAACGAATCGCCGGTCAGGTGGATCATGCGAATGCCTTCATCGAACGACTTGGTGCCTTCGTTCATCGAAACGATCGCCACGCCCGCATCGGTCTGCACTTCCCCGATCAGCGCGCGGATGTGGTCGGCTGCCGATGCGGACTGCTCGGCCAGTTTGCGGACCTCGTCGGCGACGACCGCAAAGCCTTTGCCCTGCTCGCCGGCGCGGGATGCTTCGATCGCTGCGTTCAGCGCCAGCAGGTTGGTCTGGCCGGCGATGCTGGTGATCAAAGCGACGATCTGCCCGATCTCGTCCGTCTTTTGGCCCAGCTTGTTCAGAACTTGTGCCGTGCTGTGGATCTTCTCGGTGCTCATCTCCATCTGCTTGATCGTCTTGTCGACCACTTCGTGCCCGTCTTTCGCACGCTCGGTGGCGGTGCGCGTCGAATCGGTCACCGTCGCGATGCCTGTGACGATCTGGTCGATGTTGATCTTCATGTCGGTCACGATCGTCGTCGTGTCGGTCACACCTTGCAACTGCTTGTCCGCACCCGTGGACACTTCCTGCACCGATGCTGCGATCTGCTCCGCTGCGCGGGCCGTCTGATCGGCGCCTGCCATCAGCTGTTCGGAAGTCGCCGCCACCTGCGTCGAATTCATCGAGACCTGCTGCAGGATGTGGCGCAGGTTTTGCACCATCGTATCAAAGTCACGACCGAGATCGCCGATCTCATCGCGGGATTTCAAGTTCAGCGCGTCCAGCGTCAAGTCGCCGGCCGCCATCTTCTTCACCTGTGCTGCCAGACGATAGACCGGCGTGGTGATCATGCCGGAGACGATCAGCACGATGATGATCGTGAGCACGATCGCGCCGAGCGACAGCCCGAGCACAAGGTTTTTCGCTTTGGTGTTCACCGACAACGCATCTTTGGTGGCAGCCGCCCCAAGGTCTTGGTTGATCTGCTTCAGTTGATTCAACTTATCGGTCGATTTGTCATAGGCGATCAGCGCCGCTTCGTCAGCCGATGCAAACGCTTCCGCGTCGCGCTCTTCCGCCGCTTTCAGCAAGAGCGGAATCTGCTTTTCAAATGCTGCATACTCTTTGGCAAAGCTGTCATACAGCGCCTGTTCTTCTTCTGTGTCGGACAGTTCTTTAAACTTCGGCAGCATCTCTGCCACCGCTTTTTGTTCTGCGTTGATCTGCTTGATGACCAGCTGCGCCGCATCCGGCGACTGCGCCATCCGCATGCGCGTCATCAGGCGCTGCAAGTTGGTGACTTTCTCGTTGATCTCACCGGCCAGCACCACGCTCGGCATCACATGCGCGTCCAAGTCCGTGGCTTGCTGCTCCATGTTGTTCATCTGCACCACTGCGACTGCTCCAGTTGCGATCAATAACAACAAGACGAGAAAAAAGCTTACAAATAACTTCATACGTACTGAAAACTTCATGTAATTCGCCCCCCCATTGCCAACATTTTTTAATATCGTCATGAATCGACACGTTTTCGACATATCTGATTCTTATAATAAATGATAACCCGTGATTTTGAAAGCGATTTTTTACTAGATCTTGTTTTCCATAAATATTAAGCCATAAACAAAGGCCTCCGGAGGGAGACCTTTTGTTTATAATTTACAATTTGAACCTGCTGACACCGTCTTGCAATTCGCCGGCCATCTTCGAAAGCAGGCTTGCGGCAGAAGCGATTTCCTCCATCGAAGCGTTTTGTTCTTCCACAGATGCGGCGACTTGCTGGGTGTTGGCGGCCGCCTGTTCGGAGACGGCGGCGATCCCTTCCATCGCACTGACCATCATCTGGGCGCCGGCGCTGACTTGCTGCACCGCTGACGCCACTTCCTGCGCCTGGTCGGACAATGTCGACACGGAAGTGAGGATCTCTTGGAATACAGCGCCGGTCTCGTCGATCAGGCGCACGCCGTCCTCCACCACCCGGGTGCCTTCCTCCATCGAAACGATGGCGCGCCCCGTGTCGTGCTGCACTTCGTTGATCAGACGGCGGATATGATCGGCCGCTTCGCCCGACTGCTCGGCCAGCTTGCGCACCTCATCGGCGACGACCGCAAATCCCTTGCCGTGCTCGCCCGCCCTTGCAGCTTCGATCGCCGCGTTCAAGGCCAGCAGGTTGGTCTGACCGGCGATCGAGGTGATCAGAGCGACGATCACGCCGATCTCCTCCGACTTTTTGCCGAGCTCGTTGATCACCGCCGAAGTCGAGTGGACCCGCTCGCCGATCTGCTGCATCTGGGCGACGGTGCGGTCGACCACGTTCTGTCCGTCGTTCGCTTTGCCGGTCGCATGCAGCGAAGCATCGGTCACCCCTTGGATGGAGCCTGCGATCTGGCCGACGCTGTTCGAAATGTCGGTGATGACCTGCGTGGAATCGTGAACGCCCTGCAACTGCTTTTCCGCCCCGAGCGAGACGTCTTGCACCGAGGCGGAGATCTGCTCCGCCACCTGCGTGGTCAGGTCCGCACTGGCCGTCAACTGTTCGGACGTCGCGGCGACCTGCTCCGCGTTCGTCGCCACTTGGCTTAAGATCGTGCGCAGGTTGGCAGACATCTGGTTGATGTTGCTGGCGAGGTCGCCCACCTCATCCTTGTTCTTGATCTGCAGCGCTTCTCCGGTCAGATCGCCCGCCGCCACGCACTGCACTTTGGCCGCCAGCTTCTGCACCGGCTTGGAGATGCCGTTCGACACCCACCGCGCCACCAGCGTGCTGATCACCACGGCGATCACCGTCATGATGATCATGAGCGGGATCGAAGCTGCGGTGATCCGTTCGGCCTCCGATGCCGCTTGGCCGGCACCGGTCGAGTTATATTCCACCAGCTGATCCATCAATTCGGCCGCTTTGACAAAATCCTTTTGCGCGACCGAATTGTTCGCGGTCCACTCCGGAAGCGGCATCTTCAGGTCGAGCAGTCCCAGGATGTGTCGGTCATAGCTGGCCCACGCCGTCCCAAACTCGTTGTACAGCCGCTGTTCCTGCTCACTGGTGATCAGAGGTTCATATGTTTTTCGCGTCTCCATGAAACCGGTGATCGTTTCGTTGAGCTTGGTCTTCAGACGATTCTGCTCGGCCGGCTCCGGCTCCAGTCGAAGTCGCAGCACGAGACGGTTGATCTCAGTCACTTGTGCCCTCAGGTCGGACATCACGACGATGCTCGGCACCCAGTCTTTATGCATGGTGACGACTTTGCTGTCCACCTCGCTCATCCGTTGCACAGAAATGAAACCCGTCGCCATCATCAATAACATGACAATCGTAAAAGACAAAGATAATTTCATGCGAATCGTGAACCGCATCCTGGCACCCCTTTTGACAATCTTCGCCATTAATTGACAAGATTGAAAGTTAATTCGGGTTCACGATCGAAATATCCTGCCTGTTAAGAGTAGAAAATTTTCACACTCAGAACATTGACAATCTGCCGTTCTTCATGAGGCGTTACCCGTGACCAGCCTGGCACTAGCCGATCGACCCCTTCATTTCGAAGTTGATCAGGCGGTTCATCTCCACGGCATACTCCATCGGCAGTTCACGGGTGAACGGCTCGATAAACCCCATCACGATCATCGTTGTCGCCTGCTCCTCGGTCAGTCCCCGGCTCATCAGGTAAAACAGCTGATCCGCGGAGACTTTGGACACGCTCGCTTCATGTTCCAGCGTCACATCGTCGGTGCGCAGCTTGTTGTGCGGGATCGTGTCGGAGCTCGACTCCTTGTCGAAGATCAGCGTGTCGCATTTGATGTTCGCTTTCGACCCGCTCGCTTTCGGTCCAAATTCGCATCTGCCGCGGTAAGTGGTCTTGCCGCCCTGCTTGGAGATCGATTTGGAGACCACCGTCGACGTGCAGTCCGGGGCGAGATGGACGACTTTCGCCCCCGCGTCCTGATGCTGCCCTTGTCCGGCGACGGCGATGGAGAGGATCGTGCCTTTGGCGCGCGGGCCGAGCATGTAGACGGCCGGGTATTTCATCGTCAGCTTCGACCCGATGTTGCCGTCCACCCATTCCATCGTCGCGTCAGCATGGGCGACGGCGCGCTTGGTGACGAGGTTATAGATGTTCGGCGCCCAGTTCTGGATCGTCGTGTAGCGGCAGCGGGCGCGGTCTTGAACGATGATCTCGACAACGGCCGCATGCAGCGAGTCGGTCGAATAGATCGGCGCGGTGCAGCCCTCTACATAATGCACGAAACTGTCATCTTCTGCGATGATCAGCGTGCGTTCGAACTGGCCCATGTGTTCCGAGTTGATCCGAAAATACGCCTGCAGCGGCACGTCGCAGCGCACTCCCTGCGGCACGTAGACGAACGATCCGCCCGACCAGACCGCCGAGTTCAAAGCGGCGAATTTGTTGTCGGACGGCGGGATGACCGAGCCGAAAAACTTCTTGAAAAGCTCCGGATGTTCGCGCAGTGCCGTGTCGGTGTCGGTGAACAGCACGCCCTGGCTGACCAGCTCCTGCTGGATCGAGTGGTAGACGACCTCCGACTCGTACTGGGCGGAGACCCCGGCGAGAAACTCCCGTTCCGCCTTGGGGATGCCGAGCTTTTCAAACGTGTCTTTGATCTCTTCCGGCACCTCTTCCCACGTCTTGCCTTTGCGCTCAGATGGCTTTACATAATAAGTGATCTCGTCAAATTTCAGCCCGGACAGATCGCCGCCCCAGTCCGGCATGGGCATCTGTTCAAACAGCTCCAACGAGCGCAGGCGAAAGTCGGTCATCCAGCCCGGCTCATTTTTCATGCTGGAGATCTCCTCCACAGTCTTGCGGGAGAGCCCTTTGCCGAAGCGGACGAGCGAGACATGCTGATCGGCAAAACCGTACTGGTAACCGGGTAGATCGGGCAGCCGTTTTTCCTGTTTCTCCTCACTCATGCGGATGTCCCTCCCCTTCCTCAATCGCTTGCAGCAAGGCGTTCCAAGCCAAGGTCGCGCATTTCACCCGGGCGGGAAAGCGGGCGACTCCGGCCAACGCTTCGAGGTCGCCAAGGCGCGCAGTATCGGCAGGAATGCCTTGCACAAGCTTGCGAAATTCTTCGTCGAGCAGCAGCACGGCGACGAGTGGCTGCCCTTGCACCGCTTCGGTCAGCAACGAGGCGGACGCGATGGAGATTGAGCAGCCGGTGCCTTGAAACGATGCGGACTGCACGTTGCCGTCCCGGACGGCGAGAAACAAGGTCACGTCATCGCCGCAGGTCGGGTTTTTCAATTTGACGCGGATCGCGCCATCCTGAGCGCGAAAGTTGCGCGGGTGCTGAGCATGGTCGAGGATCACTTGGCGGTACAGCTCGGCGAGGTTCATTTGCCCAACCACCCTTTCGCTTCGCGCAGCGCGGCGGTCAGCGCATCGACATCTGCGCGGGTGTTGTAAATGCCAAAGCTCGCCCGGACGGTCGCAGCCGCGCCGAGCCATCTCATCAGCGGCTGCGCGCAGTGATGCCCGGCGCGGACGGCGATGCCTGCCGCATCGAGCACGGTGGCCACGTCGTGCGGATGCGCTCCGTCGAGGTTGAACGCCGCCACCCCGCCCCGTTTTTGCGGGCCGTAGAGCGTGATGCCGTCGAGTGCGGACAGCTGATCGCAAGCGTAGGCGGCGAGAGATTCGATCTGGCGCTTGATGTTGTCGCGCCCGATCACTTCCAGATAGTCGATGGCGGCAGCCAGCCCGGCCGCTTCGGCGATCGGCGGCGTGCCCGCTTCCAGTTTCCACGGCGCGTCTTTCCAAGAGGCGTCGAACAGTTCCACTTCGTCGATCATCTCCCCGCCGTACTGCACCGGTTCGGTGTCGGCGAGCAGCCCGCTTTTTCCATAGAGCACGCCGATGCCCGTCGGGCCGTACAGCTTGTGTCCGGAGAAAGCGAGAAAGTCGC
This sequence comes from Tumebacillus sp. BK434, assembly GCF_004340785.1. Lineage (NCBI taxonomy): Bacteria > Bacillati > Bacillota > Bacilli > Caryophanales > Alicyclobacillaceae > Tumebacillus > Tumebacillus sp. BK434. The sequence continues at coordinate 312,100 of NZ_SLXS01000003.1, forward strand.
AGTCGAGCTGCTGCACGTCGAGCGGATGATGCGCGGCCGACTGGGCGGCGTCGACGATGAGCACCGCGCCTTGGCGGTGCGCGAGGGCGGCGAGTTCTTGGAGCGGGTGGATCGTGCCGAGGACGTTGGAGATGTGGGCGATGGCGATGGCGCGGGTGCGCGGGGTGATGCAGCCCGCCGCTTTGGCCAAGTCGAGCGTGCCGTCCGCTTCCAGCGGGAAAAAGCGGAGCCGGGCGCCGGCCGCTTTCGCTGCCATCTGCCAGGGGATCAGGTTGCTGTGGTGCTCGGCGACGGTGGTGAGAATCTCGTCGCCCGGCTGCAAGCGGGGCCGCAGCCAGCCTGCCGCGACGAGGTTGAGCGCCTCGGTCGTGCCGCGCGTAAAGACGATCTCCCGCGGGGAAGAGGCGTTCAGGAACCGGGCCGCTTTTTCCCGCGCCCCTTCGTAGAGATCGGTGGCCGTGGCGGCGAGCGCGTAGACGCCGCGGTGGACGTTGGCGTTTTGCGAGGTGTAGTAGCGGTGCATGGCGTCGAGCACCTGCTGCGGCTTTTGCGTGGTGGCCGCGCTGTCGAGGTAGATCAGCGGCTTGCCATTCATCAGTTGCTGCAGGAGCGGAAAGTCGCGCTTCATGGGGCCACCTTCCTCTCCACCCAGAGCTCGAGCAGCTCGCTCATGTCCGGGGCGAGCGGCGACAAAAAGCCGGTCAGGAGCAGCCGCTTCGCCTCGCGTTCCGACAAGCCCCGCGACATCAGGTAAAACAGCGGCTCAGCGGGCAGTTTGCCGACCGAGACGGCGTGATCGCAGCGGACATCCTCTTCGTCGATCAGCAGCATCGGCAACGCCTCGGCGCGGGCGGACGGTTCGAGCAGGATCATCCGCGCTTCCTGGATCGCGTTGGTGCCGACCGCGCCTTGTTCGATCTGGGAGATCACGCGGGTGCCGCTGTGCGCTTGACCGGTGACGACGGCGCGCTCGCGGATGATGCTCGCGGTGTGCGGAGCGATGTGATGGGCGGTGAGTGTGAGATCGAGGCGCTGGGATGCGTGGCTGAGCGCGACGACGTCGAGCTGCGTCGAGGCGCCTGCGCCGCTCAGCAAGCTTTTGATGTCGGCGCTGTGCTCCCCTTGTGAGCCTTCGACCAGCAGCCACTCCACTCGCGCGTCGCGTTCGACGCGGGCGCGGGCGAAGGTGCGGCGCGTCATGGCGGCATCGTGCTCGCCGATCGAGGCAAGGCGCACCCGGGCGCCTGCTTTGGCAAACACTTCGGTGATGCTGACCGAAAAGGCGGCTTCTTCAAGCTGTGACACGTCGCCGGTGAGCAAGGTGACGTCGCTGTTTTCTTCGGCGACGACCAGCACGCGCGGGTGCAGGGTGCCGCCCGCTTTGGTGCGGTTCCACCACGCTTGGAGCGGGACTTTCAGGCGGATGTTTTTCGGCACGTAGAGAAACAGGCCCGCGTTCCACACGGCGGTCTGCCAAGCGGCCCACTTGTGCTCGGACGGCGGGATCAGCGTGGCCAGATAAGGGCGCACCAGCTGCGGGTAGACGCGGATCGCCAGCGAGAGGTCGACCAGCAGCACGCCCGCTTTGGCGAGCTTGGCTTCGAGGTGGTGGACGACGATTCGTCCGTTGGCGTAGCACAGGCGGTTGCGCCCGTTTTTCAGGAACAGGGTCTCCGGCTCGGACAGGTCGGGGCAGGGCGCGGGCGCTTTGTCCGCGTGGAAAAAGCCGGCGGGTCTGCCTGGCGCCGCTTGGCGTTTCGGGGCCGGGTCGGGCAGTCCGGCATACTGGTTGAGCGCGGCGAGGCGCAGGTCGCGCATCCAGTCCGGTTCGAGCTTTTTGGCGTGCAGTTGCAGCACGCGCTGTTGTTCTGCCGATTCGGCGGTCATGTCCGCTCGCCCCCTTGGGGTTTCAGCCAGTCGTATCCTTTGGCCTCGAGTTCCCGGGCCAAGTCTCCGCCGCCGCTTTTGACGATCCGACCGCCGAGCATCACGTGGACATGGTCGGGCTCGATGTAGTCGAGCAGGCGCTGGTAGTGAGTGATGATCAGCACGCCCATCTCCGGCGCACGAAGAGCGTTCACCGCTTGGGCGACCACTTTCAGTGCGTCGATGTCCAGCCCCGAGTCGATTTCGTCGAGGATGGCGATGCGGGGCTTGAGCAGGGACAGCTGGAGGATTTCGTTGCGCTTTTTTTCGCCGCCGGAGAATCCTTCGTTGAGGTAGCGGTCGGCAAAGCGTCCGTCGATCCCGAGCGCCGCCATCTGCGCTTCGAGCTGCTTGCGAAACGGCAGCACCCCGACTTCTTGGCCGTCCGGCTGTCTGGCGTTGACGGCGGTGCGCAGGAAGTTCGCGTTCGACACCCCGGCGATCTCGCTCGGGTATTGCATGGCCAAAAACAGCCCGGCCCTTGCCCGCTCATCGACGCTCATGCCGAGCAGGTCCTGCCCGTCCAGCGTGACGCTCCCAGCGGTCACCGCATAGCGCGGGTGTCCCATCAAGGCCAGCGACAACGTGCTTTTCCCCGTCCCGTTCGGGCCCATGATGGCGTGGACTTCCCCGCCTTTGATGTCGAGCGACACGCCTTGGAGGATCGGCGTGCCCTCGACGCTGACTTGCAGATTCTGTATGTTCAATTCTGCTTGCGTCAACGTTCATCCCCTCCTTCAGGTGAATCCTGACCACAGAAGTCAACTTTCTATGATCAGCATATGTACCGCGCCTGAGGGTGCTACAGAAAATAAAAAACCCTCAGAGAGCAAGTCTCTGAGGGGGAACAAGATTACGATTGTATGGTGACTCTAAAAACCAAATTCGAGAAATCCACATCACCATATCCATTGCTGCAATGCAAGATTGTCTCGCAGTTACTGATTTGTTCGATGACAATTCCTGCATTGTTGACCCATGCGTTTGGCTCATTTTCGCCCGGATAACACCACACATTCCAGATCCGTAAGATACCGTCTTGTTTTTTGGGGTAACAAACAAATGGTATTTCATTAGGAGCAAAATTCGTCCAAAAAATGGGCCGCTTCGCTTTTCCTTCTGAAAATTCCACTTCCCCTTTTCTTGAATCAACTGAGACCTCGATTCCTTGTTCAAGCTCCGAATTGGCGCTTATCAACTCAAGTGTTACTTGTTGCCCCTTGGAGACCGATGCTGTAAACCCCATGGAAACCAATTTGCCTTCATGCTCGAATGGTTTGCCTTGCGTCTCGATGAACATCTCTGATAATGCTTTGGACATACACTAGGTCACTCCATATACAGGTTCATTCATTCGTCATTATTTCCACCGATTGCTCAGGAGCCGGCGCAAACACAGCAAGAAAACCCGGCGCGCCGCACGCCGGGTTTTCTGCTTCTCCCGCTCCTCTGTTTTTGCTTGGGTTTTACTGGATGACTTCGCCGTGCCATTCCAATTCGGTTGTTGCCTGCCCTGCTTCCGTTTGTACCGCCAGATTCGTACCGATGGTCTGCTTGGGCTCGGTTTCCTTGGCCACGACAAAATCTCCGGTGGCAAGGCCAAGCAGCATGGCGATGAGGAACAAGATCACTCCGGGCCTTCTCATCTCTGCGACACCTCTGTTTTTCCGATTCTCAAAATGTGTATTCATGTATCAAGACGCGTAGAAGCTGCAGAGGGTTTCTCGATTCATGAAAAAAGGACATGCCAGGCATGCCCTTTTTCTCACGATCCGTCGTGGAGCTGATTGAGTTTTTCTTTGATCTCTTCGGCGAGCAACTGCAGTTTACCGATGTCTTCGCTCTGCATTTCGTGAAAGCGCTGGTGGAATTCGGATGCCATCTCGACGTGGCCGGAGACGATCAGCTTCTCGAGGTTGCGCAGGATGTCTTCCACGGTGTTGGACTTGGTCTCGAACAGGATCTGCGCTTCGAGGATCTCTTCGCGGATCACCGACATCTCGTTGTCGAGATGAAAGGACGCCTCGGCTGCGGCGACGAGGCGCTGGCGGACATTATCCGGGATGTTGCCGCGGTATTTGTAGTTCAGGGAATGCTCGATCGTCGCCCAGAAGTTCATCGCCAAGGTGCGGATCTGGATCTCGGCGAGCAGCTCCAGTTCCCCTTCGGCCGTCTGCACGGGGTAGCTGACGATGAAATGGTAGGAGCGGTACCCGCTCGGCTTGCGGTTGGTCACGTAGTCGCGCTCTTCGACGACGACCATGTCTTTGCGGTTGCGCAGGTGCTCGGCGACGCGGTGCATATCTTCGACGAACTGGCACATGATGCGCAGACCTGCGATGTCCGGGACTTTTTCGACCTCTTCGAGCGGGATGTTGAGGAACTTCGCCTTCTCGATGATGCTGGACACTTTTTTGACGCGTCCGGTCACAAATTCGATCGGTGTATACTCTTCTTTGCGCTTCAGTTCGGAGCGCAAGGAGCGCAGTTTGACTTTGAGTTCTTCGACTGCCTGTTCATAGGGACTCAAAAACGTAACCCAATCACGTCCGTACACTCGGGACGCCCCCTTCACTTGCGACGTTTCAAAGCTAAGTTATGTGGAACCATCCTCGTTTCATGCAGAGAAATGATAGACAAGATTCGACTAGAAGCGCTCCTGGCCGTATTCTTTGATGAAGGACGGGGTATGTACGCGGGCATACTGGATGCGACCTTCTTCGCCCGTCTGCCAATGCAGGGTCACCGGGGTCCACACACCGCGGTCTTTGAAGACGGCGACAGTCTGGTGGTAGCCTTTTTTGGATGAGTTCGGGTTGAGGATGTCCGCCTCCAGCAGGCGCGCGCCGAGGATGTCAGCATTTTCGGCGGTGAGGACCGTTTCGTTTGGCATGTATTCGATCAAAATGGACTGAATGGCGGTGAGATATTCCGGGTAGTTCATGTGGTGAAGCCTCCTTCGGGTCAAGCTTTTCTACAAGAGATGATAGCACATTTGGAGTCCATTTTCGATGCAGGATTTCCCGGTTGCGCCTTGAAGTGATACCTATACCAAATCCTACGTAAAGAAAGAAGGCGTTCTGATGCTCGATCCGAGAATGACGAAGCTGGCCGAGACGTTGGTGAATTTCTCGACGAATGTTCAGCCGGGCGAAAATGTGCATATCGACGTGACGGAAATCGATATGGCATTGGTGAAGGAGATCGTGAAGGCGGTACATAAGGCCGGAGGCAACCCGTTTGTGACGGTGCGCCATAATGAGGTGCAGCGCCAGTTGCTGATGAACGCGACGGAGGAACAGCTGCGCGTGTGGGGCGAAAGCGAAGCGGCTCATTTGGAGAAGATGGACTGCTGGATCGGGATTCGCGGCGGGAATAACATTTCGCAGCTGTCCGATGTGCCGGCGGAGAAGATGGACATGTACAACAAGGTCTATCGCAGCCAGACCGGGCCGAAGATCATGGCCTCCCGCTGGGTGACGCTGCGCTATCCGACCGATGCGTTTGCGCAGTCGGCAAATATGAGCACCGAAGCGTTTGAGGAGTTTTATTTTAATGTCTGCACGCTGGACTATGCGAAGATGTCGAAGGCGATGGACGCGCTGAAGGAACTGATGGATCGGACGGACAAGGTGCGCCTGGTCGGGCCGGGGACCGATCTGTCGTTCTCGATGCAGGGCATTCCGTCGGTGAAGTGCGACGGGCATGTGAACATTCCGGACGGTGAGGTGTATTCGGCGCCGGTGCGCGATTCGGTGAATGGCGTGATTTCGTTTAATGCGGCGACGAATTATCAGGGCTTTACGTTTGAGAATGTGCGCTTTGTGTTCAAGGATGGCAAGATTGTGGAAGCGACTTCGAATGATAATGAGCGCATCAATAAGATTTTGGATTCGGATGAAGGCGCGCGTTATATCGGGGAGTTTTCGATTGCGTTCAACCCGTTTATCAAGCATCCGATGCTGGACACGCTGTTTGATGAGAAGATCGACGGGTCGTTCCATTTTACGCCGGGGCAGTGTTATGACAATGCGTTCAATGGCAATAAGTCGGTGATTCACTGGGATATCGTGAACATCCAGCGTCCTGAGTATGGCGGCGGGGAGATCTGGTTTGACGATGTGCTGATTCGGAAGGACGGACGGTTTGTGGTGGCCGAGTTGGAGGCTTTGAATCCGGAGAATTTGGTTTAGAGATTAGAAGGTAGGGCCCCTCCTGTGGAGGGGCTTTTTTTGTTGGCGGCCGGCGGGGCTGGGTGGTCGGGTCCGGGCGGGAGTTGGCTGCTCAGTTGTGTTTTTCTGTTGGCTCCTGTTGGAGGCTGGTTTTGCCTTTGCAGAGGAGGAGGTAACCGCAGTAGCGGCAGGGGCTCTCGTTGGGTGCTTGGGCGTAGTCCGCTTCGCGGTCATGGAGGGCGATGTGGTCCATGGCGGTGCGGACGGTGGTCTCGAGGTGATGCAGGTCGGCTGCGCCGACCGGCACAGGCGACTCTGCGCCCAGTGCTGTGAAGTACAGGACGGAACGCTCGACCGGCCAGCCGAGGAGTTTTTGCACGACCAGGGTGTAGAGCTGCAGCTGCGGCGTGTAGTGCCCGGTCGTTTTGGCGAGCGATTTTTGGGTGATGCGGTTGGTTTTGTAGTCGATGACGACGGCCGCGCCGTTTTGCTTGCGGATCACTTTGTCCAAGACGCCGGTCACTTCGTGCGGGCCGAAGGTGAGCCGGAACATCAGCTCGCTTCGGGTCTCCGCTGCGCTCTGTACTTCTTGGAACAGCGGGCTGCGCAGGTAGGCATTGACGTCAGCCTGCAAGGCCGGCAGATGCGGTTCGGCTTCCGGGCCGATGAGGCTCCACTCAGCGAGGGCCCGGCGAATGAGCGGTTCGGCTTCGGCCGGGTCTTCCAGCCACTCGAATACCCGGTGTACCAGCGAACCGCGCTCGGTCGCCGCCAGTTGCGTGCGTTCGCGCTCGTCGGGCGCGATGATTTCTTCCGGTTCGCTGTGCTCGTGTTTTAACTCTGGAAGTTTGAGTCCGTAGCGGTAGAAGTACTGTCGCGGGCAGGACAGATAGGTCAACAGCGCTGAGACGGACAGCAAGATCCCTTGCGAAGCATCCGGCTGCAAGGGTTGCGTCAACGGAAACGCATGGTGCAGCGGCGCGTGTTGTTCGGTACCTGCTTCCAACACCCCTGCCGCTGCGACTTCCCGCATGGCGGCCGTTGCTTCTCGAAGCGATTCTGCCGCACTGGTGCCAGCGACCGCGGGCGGTTCCACGCCACGCTCTGCACTTCCGCCTGCGTGAATGGCTGCCGACTCGCCATCCGGCAGGATCTCGGACGACCACTTCACCTCCGGCCATGCGGACTGAATGGCTCCGGCCATCCGGGACAGCTCGCCGTCGGCGATGACGGTGATGAGCCAGTCGAACCAGCGGCTGTTTTCCATCGTCATCGCTTTTTTCGGCGCTTCCCGGGTGCCGACGAGGAGCAGGTAATCGCGCGCCCGCGTCATCGCGACGTAGAGCTTGCGGCGCTCTTCTTCGACCGCTTTGCTGCGTTCGAGCGCTTTGAGCCGGGGCGCATATCCCATGTCGTTCCACGCTTCATGCTCGGTGAAGGTCGGCACCAGTCCGCAGTCCGGGTCATAGCGGAACTTGCCGTCGCTGCGCAGGTTGAATTCGCGCGCCAGATCGGGCAGGATCACCACCGGGAACTCCAAGCCTTTCGATTTGTGCAGCGTCATGATCTTGACGACATCGCTTTGCTCAGACTCGACCTGCGCATCCGCTTCATCGACGCTCTCGTCGACCATCAGTTTCAGGTATTGCAAAAACGGCAGCACCCCGGCGCGCTCCGGCGTCTGTTCGCAGGCGAGCTCCAGCAGTTTGCGCACGTTGCCGACTTTTTGGTTGCCGCCGAAGGTCAGCAGCAGCGCCTGCTCATAGCCGGTCTGCTCGAGCATCCGCGTCAGCAGGTCACCGGCCGGCAGGAACGCTTTTTCCGCCCGCCACATGGCCAGCAAGCGCTCCGCACGCAGCAGTTTCTCCTGATCGTCGCCGGCCAGCCGGTGCCAATTTGCGGAGTCGAAAAATTGCCCCTGCTGCAACCCGGCTTTGCCCAGCCAGTACAACGCTTCATCAGACACGCCGAACAGCGGTGAGCGCAGCGCCCCGATCAGCGCGGTCACGTCGCGCGGGTCGACGACAGCCTGCAAGAGCAGGACGAGATCCCAGACTTCCTGGCGGCGGAAGAAATGCCTCGAACCGATGATGTAGTAGGGAATCCTAAGCTCCTGCAGGGCGTATTCGTAGTACGACAGATGCGTCATCGCAGAAAAGAGCAACGTGACATCGCGGTACTGCACCGGGCGCAGTTCGCCGCCGTCTTGGACGAGCGCTTCCTGTCCGACCATCGCTTGGATGCGGCGGGCGATCGCTTGCGCTTCTTTCAGCTTGCTTTGCGCCGCATCTTCGGCGGCGGCGAGGTGCAGGATCTCCACCATCTCCCGGTCATGCGCGGGCGGGCGCGTCGCGACCATCGCTTCATAGTCGGCAGCACCGCTCGGCCCGCCCTCCTGCGGCGGCATCAGGCGCTGGAACAGCCGGTTGACGAAGCGGATCACCGGCTCCTGCGTCCGGAAGTTGTGCGACAGCGCCACATGTTCGCCGCCGCGCGCGCGGATCTGCTCCTGTGTGGCGAGAAACACTTCCACATCTGCGCCCCGAAAGCGGTAGATCGACTGCTTGGCATCGCCGACGACAAACAGTTTCAGCTCAGGGTTGTGCGCGGTCAACGCGTCGAGCAGCCCTTTTTGCACCGGGTTGGTGTCTTGGAACTCGTCGACCATCAGGAAGCGGTAACGCTCCGCCAATGCTTGGCCGACGCCCGGATGGTGCAGCAACTGCACGGCCCGGTTTTGCAGATCGGTAAAATCGAGCCCGCGCGCTTGCTTCTTGCGCGCAGTATACGCAGTATGCACCTGCTCCAGCACCGCACAGGCGTCCTGCACGATGGCTCCCAGTCCGTCCGGCACCAGTTGTCCCATGATGCGCCCGATGATCGCTTTCAGCTCGTTGACATCCGCTTTCAGCTCTTTGATCAGCACACCCCAGCCGTTGACAAGATCGGACAAAAGCTCGGCGATCTCCGCCTGGTAGCCCAGCCCGGCCGCTTGCCACGCAGACAATTTTTCCAGAAGCGCGGGGTAGGCTGCCTGCAGGTCTGCGCCGCGTTTGGCTGAGCCTTTGGAGGTGTCTTTTGAGGAGAGGTCGACGGTAGCAAGGCGCGCCAAACAAGCGGTCAGGAGCTGCACCTCATCGTCGAGACCGTCCGACAGCTCGTCCAGCTTGGCGAGCGACTGCGCGGACATCCCGCGAAAGTCTTCAGTCTGCTCGCGAACGCTTTGGTAAAAGCGGCTCAGGTGCTCAACCAGCGGCTCGTAGCCGTATTCGGACACCAGCCGGATCACGGCGCCGTCTGCAAGCGCCAGCCCGGCATCCAGCACGTCGCGCAGAGCATCGTCCAGCGCCATGCGGGCTTCGCTTTCTTCCAGCACGCGAAACTGCGGGTCGACGCCCGCTTCCATCGGGTACTGGCGCAACAGGTCGGAGCAGAAGCCGTGGATCGTCGTGATCGCCGCCCGCTCCACCTCTTCTTTGAGCTGGCCGATTCGGCGCTGCTGCTCCGGCTCCTCGCGCTGCCAGCGGTTGAGGCGCTCGCGGATGCGCGCTTTCATCTCCGCCGCCGCTTCTTGGGTGAAGGTGATCGCCACGATCTGATGCGGGCGGGCCGGAGTGCCCGGTTCGCGGCCGCGATCTTCCGCTTCCAGCTCCAGCGGCGGTGGAACGAGCGGTCGCCCGGCGAGCATCGCCGTGTAGCGTTCGGTCAGCACCCACGTCTTGCCCGCACCCGCACCGGCCGAGACGGACAGGTGTTTTTCCACTTCGCGGATCGCTTGCCACTGTTGTCTTGTCGGACGCGGATCACTCATCGCCCGTCACCCCTTCCCCTGAAACTGCTTCGCGTGATGCGCCTGCTGCGCGGCTCAAAGCCCGCAAGCGGTCGTAGCGGCAGATCTTTCGGTAGTCGCAGTGCTCGCACACCGCATCATCCCCCGGCAGCACCGCAAACACGCCGTCCGCCATCTGCTCCCGATAGCGTTCCAGCGTGCGCTCGGCGTGTGCCAGCAGGTCTTGCCAAGCGGCCTCGTCGAGCTTGGTCTTCTTCCGCCCCATGCCGAGGCCGTCCAGGAATTCCGCTTTGACCAGCGCGCTTGTCGTCCGGTCCGCTTTTTCGATCGAAACGTAGACCGCACCGACAGCCGTGCCGTCCGGGAACAGGACCTGTTCGACCGCTTTCACATAAACGGGCAGCAGAAAATCAAGCCCTTGCTCGATCGCTTTGGGCATCGGTTTGGTGTTTTTCGTCTTGTAATCGACCACCAGAAACGTGCCATCCTCGGTGGCATCGATCCGGTCGATCTGCCCGCGGAACTTCAGCTTGCCGACGGTGATCGGCTCGGCATGCGACTTCGGGTCCTGCCCATGCTTGGCCTGCATGCCAAACGTCCATTCCAGATATTTCGGCACCAGCGGGAGCCCCATGCTCTGCCACGCTTTGGCTTCAACTTCATACCAGTCTGTCACCCGGCGCAGCAGCCGCTCTTTTTCCAGCTCCTGCCGCACGCCGGTCTGCGTGTTGCGGGCCGCTTGCGCCTTTTGCCATTCCGCCTCAAAGATTCCCGGCAGCTGTCCGCGCAGCAGATCCACCAGCTCCGGCGTCATCCGATCCGCTTTCGTCACCTGCCGATACAGCCGGTCCAGCACGCGATTGTACAGATTCCCTTTTTCCAGCGAAGACAGCTCTTCCGCTTCCGTCTGCTCGCGGTCGAGCAGCAGAACGTGCGACAGGTAGAACTTGTAGCCGCATTCGCCATAGCGGTTGAACTGCGACACGCTGTACACCGCCTCTTCGGAAAAAAGCTGCCCCAGCGCCGCCCGAATGCCCGAGTCGCCGAGCACCCCGTCATAGCGGGAACTGCCCGTGTGTTCTGCCCGCTCCCGTTCGCTCAGCGCCTGCTCGATCACCTGCAGCCAAAAGCCGTGCTCGACCAGATCGGGAGACTGTGCAGCCATCAGTTGCGCCGCCGTCCAGTCTCTGGCTTCACGGCGATTGGACACGTCCCCGGCCGCAGCAGGAAACAGAGCCGAGCCGCCCAGATAAGCATCGGGCTCCAGCTCCGCCTGCACGCTCGGGCAGAGTTCCAGCAGCTCATCCAAAAAGCGTGACACCAGCTTCTGCTTCGACCCGCCGACATACGACAGCCAGACGCCTTCCCGGGCGGTGTGCAGGCCCATCAGGAAAAACAGCTTCTGCTGCTCGGCCTGCACGTGCGGCGAAAACGCTGGCACCTGCCGGGCGATCTCCACGCGCAGCTCTTCTTGCAGCAGCCACGGCGCTTTCGTCGGCGACGGCCAGACCCCTTCGTTCAAGCCGACAAAAAACACATGCGCAAACGACAGCCCGCGGGCCACCGACGGGTTCAGCACCTGCACCCCGCCCCGCTTGCCGCGCTCGACCACGATCTCTTCGCCTTGCAGATGCCGCTTCAGAACCTGCACGAACTCGGCCCGTGTATAGCAGCCATCCTGAGCCGCACTCGCCTGCCGTTCCCCCGGTTCCGACGCCGCGCGCCTGCCATCAGCTCCCAGCACCGCATCCAGCCGCTCCAAAGCGCGCAGCACCGACTCGATCTTCTCCCGCGCCTGCAAGTCGCGCTGCAGATGCTCCGTCTCATACCCGGCATGCTCCCGATAGCGCAGCACCAACCGGCGCTCCAGCTCCGCACCCGGCAGCACCGCACGCAGTGCAGCGGCATGATGCGACCCGGCCGCAGCCGCCGGGATCACGTTCACTTTCTCCGCCAGCCACTCGATCCACGCCCGAACAGCCTGCAAATCATCAGCTGCTGGCAAGCCCCGCGCTTCCTGCGCCGCGATCTCCGCCGTCAAGCGGGCTCGCCAGCGATCCAAGCCTTTCACCACGCCGAGCTGTTTCGCCACTGTCTGCAAAACGGCAGGCGACATCGTATGCTCCCCGAGCAGCCACTCCGCAGCCGCCAGCTGCAGCAGCGCGTCGCGATGCCACTCCGCATCCTCCAGCCCGTACAGTGTGAGCAGGTCCCGCACCCACGGCACCTGATCGGCCGGCAGCGTGAGCGAGACCCGCAGCGGGATGCCTTCACGCTGCAGCACCCGGTGTCCGACACTGCCGCCGGACAGCTCCCGGTTGCACAAGACGGCGATCTCCCCCAGCGGCACGCCGCTGTGATGAAGCTCTTTCACCCGCTTCGCCACCCACAGCCATTCTTTCTCTTCGGTGCGGGCTGCAAACGCCTTCACCGAAGGGGCTGACAGCACCGGCGACGGGTGCGGGGCAAACAGCCGGGCCTGCACAGCCAGCAAATCACTTTGCACGCCTTCGCCTTCCGCCGCCCCAGTTTCGAACCTCGCCTGCAGCGCATACCGCGCGGCCAGCTCTGCGATCGTCCGCTCCATCATCGCGGCCAGACTCTCCAGCCAGGCCCAGCGCTGCGCCTGATAGGGCACATACATCTGCACGTTCGGGATCGCAAACAGCGGCTCCAGCACTTTCATTTGATGCGGCAGGAAGTCGGTATACGAATCCACAAACAGCATCTCCACGCCCGGAAACACCGCCTCCAGTCCCTGTTCCTGCAGAATGCGGGCGGCTTCCAGATACGACTCCTCCGTATCCAGCAGCATCGTCTCTCCCGTATGCAGTTCCCGCTGATACGCAGCGTAGACGTCGGCCAGCACTGCCATCTTTTCCTCATGCATCGTGCCACGGGCGATCGCTCCCAGCTGATCCGGCCCAACACCTGAGCGCCGCAGTTCGGCGATGTGTTCGCGAAAAGCTGCCACCACGCCCGGCGAGTGAGCCCATTCGGCCAGCGGGGCCCCGTTCCACACCCGGTCGATCCCGCGCAGCACGTTCGCGACCAGCCGTTCCGCGCCCAGCGCATCGAGCCGCACATACGATTTGCCGCCAGCCTTCAGCACCCGCTCCACCACTTCAAACAGGGTGAGCACCTGCTCGCCGACCATCCCGCCAAGCCCGTCCAGCGCCAGTTCGCGCACCACAGCACCCAGGCCCCGCGTCGGCACCAAATACAGCCAAGACGCCCCGCGCCCCGCCGCCATCTCCGCCCGCACCGCACCGGCCCACGCCTTCCGATGCCCGCTGTGCATAGCTCCTGCCACAATCTCCCGTACAGCTGTCAATTCCCGTTCCCTCCTTACTCCTTCCCCAGACTTCGCTCTCTCCCCGGCAAAACCCTGTTGGCAAATAAAAGAGAGGCTCCCAGAGCCCCTCCCGCAAAGCCAAGCTATTCCACTCGCAAATACCCCACCATCGGCCCGTTGGCTTCGATCGTCGCATGCGTCAGACAGACCACACGGTACGTGCCTTCCTGTTCCGGGGTAAAGGTGACGCTGGATACTTTTCCTTTTTCCACGTTGCCTTTCACGCCCAGCCCCTCGATGACGAACGGGTGCGCCTTGCCTTTGAGCCCGTAAAAATGCAAGGTGACCGGCTTCCCTTTCTCCACCGTCAGAAATCCGGGGTCCCAGCGGTAGGCCTCAATCTCCTTGCCGTCTGCCAGTTTGGTCTTGATCTCGTTGGTCACGATCCAAAACTCCTGCTTTTGCTGCACGCCGGTGTCGGTCACATGCGACGAATCAAGATACGGCTGCGTCTCCGCCGCCACCACATCAGCCTGCCCGGTCAACAGCGCGGCCAGCATCGCAGCGCCGATCATCATTTTCTTCATCCAACGCCCTCCTCATCAAAACTGTCTGCTCCTACTATCCCACCACGCTCCCTCTCCAATTCCAAAAAATCCCCGCAAAACAAAAAAGACAGCTCCCACAGGAACTGTCTTCATGCATCCATCCCACTTACTTCGGCACGACCACTTCGTACGGATCGCCGAGCAGTTTGCCGTCACCGTCAAACACTTTCACCAAAAACGCCTTCCCGGCGTACTGCTTCAGCATGCTGTACGGCATGGACACCACTTGCACGCGGTCTTTCTCATGCTTCAGGCGCACCTGCAGCTCCGACCCCTTCATGGAAAAACTGTCGAGGCTGCCGTTAAACACATACAGCCCGGACTCTTTCTTCAGGTCCACTTTCTGGTCGGTCGAAATCACGTCGACCGTATCCAAAAACTCCGGCGTCCGGTCCGGGTAGGAGAAGACCAGCCCTTCGACCGGCAACTCCACATTTTGCACGTCAAACTTCACTTTGACGACCTGCCCGAGACTGTGGTCGGGCGTCACGCGGCGGCTTTTCAGATCGACGAGGTAATACCCGTCACCGGCCAGCACCCGGAGCTTCTCATTGGGCAGCGCATGCACCGCCTGCATCTCCTGTACGCCCAACACCCGCAGCGTCGAAGTCAACCAGCCCGAATCGCGCACATTCCCGGAATTTGCATCATAGAACAGCACCTGATGATCCTCCGTGCCTTCCGGTGTGAAGTTCACCGCCAAGAGGTTGCTGTCCGTCCACAAGATTTGCCCCGCCGTCCCTTTCGGCAACACGGCGAGCTGCTGCGGCTTCATGCCCACCGCCGCCTTGTAGATCACCGGTGCCGGCAGCGGGTCGACAAACACCAGCTGCGAAGTAAACGAAGGATCGGCAGCAAACAGCGTCCACTGCCCTTCCTCCGACCAGTCCGATTTTTTCAAAAACGTCTCGGCTTTTCCGCGCTGCGTCCGCGTGATCTCCACGCCGTCCGATCCGTCATACGCCACTTCGCCTTTGCGCTGAATGTTCGCGATCATCCAGCGGCCTTCCACTTCGCGCACCGTCACTTCATACGCTTCGCTGGACGCCTTCTCCACCGGAGAGCCCCACGACACGCGCACACTGTACTCGATCTTGTCATTGCCTTTTGACGCATTGTAGATCGTGAACCCGGTCATGTGCGGGTTCGACAGGTTCGGCGTGACCACCGGGCGTTCATGCTTCATGCCGACCGTCAGAAAATCTTTCGCGTCCTCCGTTCGCCGCTGCAAGAGCAGGTCGAAGTACGTGCTGACCACATCATACGGCGCCAGGCTCTGCAGGCTATGGTTGGATGTGGGCTGGGAGAGCGTCTGCCAGTCCGGCACCTTGATCAGACCGTCGTCGCGAAACGGTGCGGTGATGAGCAATCCGCACCAGACCGCCACCGCGATCGTCAGTGCAGCCCCTCCCCGCCGAAACCAGCGCGAGCGCTGTTCGACCCGGGTTCTCCGGTCATATTCCTGCAGAACGTTCTGCTTAAATTTCATCGCATCGGCCGGCTTGTCATGCTCCTCCGGCTGCAAGACTTTCAGTTCCTTTTTTAAGTGATCCCACTGTCGTTCCGTCATCGCATGCTCACCCCTTCCTCTGCTGCTTTTCGTGCCATCTGTTCAAACAGCGGGTCACCGCCAAGCATCTCCTGCAGTTTCTTGAGCGCCCGGTGCAGCTTGGTGCGCGTCTTCGCCGACGTCCAGCCAAATATCGCGGCGGTCTCCTCGGTCGAAAACTCATGGATCATCCGCAGCACCACCACATCCCGGTCATCCTTCTTGAGCTTCAGCAAAGCTTCGCGCAAGGCGTCTTCTTTGGCGCTCCGCTCCGCCCGCTCATATAAAGACAACTCATCGCTGGCGATATCGTGCACTTCAGTGAGTGAGAACAAATTCTTAAGCCGCTTTGTCCGATACCAGTCAGCAACCGCCCGACGGGCGATCGCCAAGATCCAAGTCTTCGGAGCGGCCAGGCCTTGGAAGCGGTCGGCTCCGACCAGAACGCGGACGAACACCTCCTGCGCGATGTCCTCGACGTCCTGCCGAGCGCGCACTTGGTATCCGATATATGCAAAAACGTCCCGGTGGTAGAGACGGTACCATTCATCAAAGTCGTGTTCCACCATCGAGCCTTCCCCTCTTCCCCCATTGAATTTCATTCTCATCTACAAATATAGTCGGGGGCGTCACATTTTTTGTTACATCTTCTGCGCGAAAATTAATCCAATTTGAGAAATTTTATTTTTCTGATAAACAAAAAGACTGCCTGGCTAACAGGCAGTCCTATCGGCGCTTCTCCAGCGCGACCAGCACGGGCGGGTCGTTGCGCTGGTTGAGGAAGCGGTAGAGCAGCACGTGCGCCCGCTCCAGTTCCACCTCTTCCGCCCAGCGCAGCACCGCTTGCGTCTCCGCTTTGCCCTGCTCGTGGCCTGCATAGAGCATGACGGTCATCACGCCGTCTGGCGCGAGCAGTTCCAGTCCAGCGTCCAGCGCAGCCAATGTCGATTCCGCCTCCGTCACCACCGCCGGATCACCGCCCGGGAGATAGCCCAAGTTGAAGGTCACCGCCCGGACGCGCCCGTGCCAGTCTGCGGGCACAGCGTTTTGCATCGCCGCATGGCTCACAAGCATCAGCTCCACCCGCTCCGCCACGCCAGCTTCCGCCAGCCGGGCCCGCGCTTTCTCCAACGCGGCTTCCTGCACGTCAAAACCGATCACCCGACCACTTTCACCGGCGCGCTCCGCCAAAAACAGCGTATCGCTGCCTTTGCCGACCGTAGCGTCGATGGCGAGGCCGCCCGGCTGCAACGCCTCCGCGACGAGCTCCCGCACTTGCCGAAGCATCGGACGTATGATCATCTGCCGACCTCCATCTGCCGTGCGGTTCCAGCCATCGCGCTTGCGTTACGCTTGCGGGACATAGTACTTGCCTTGCCACGAATCCCGTTTTTTCAGCTCCGCGTCGATCCCGTTCAGCACCGACCATTTGTCGAGGGACCAGAGCGGGCCGATCAGAGTATCGGGCGGGCCGTCACCGGTCAGGCGGTGGATGACCATGTCGGGCGGCAAGATCTCCAGCATGTCACAGACCAGCTTGATGTAGCGGTCCGGATCGAGGAACTCGACCAGCCCTTCCTCGTACTGTTTCACCATCGGCGTATACTTCAGCAGATGCAGCAGGTGGATCTTGATCCCCTGCACGCCCATCTGCGCCACTGCGCGGGCCGACTCCATCATCATCTCATCCGTCTCGCCGGGCAGCCCCAGGATGATGTGCGAGCAGACTTTGATGTCCTGTTTGCGCAAACGCTCCACCGCATCCAGATACACGCCGTAATCGTGCGCCCGGTTGATCAGCTCCGCCGTCTGCTCATGAATCGTCTGCAAGCCGAGCTCCAGCCACAAAAACGTCCGCTTGTTCAGCTCGCCCAAGTACTCGACCACATCGTCCGGCAGACAGTCCGGCCGCGTCGCCACCGACAGCCCGACCACGTCCTCCTGTTCGAGGATCGTCTCATAATACTCCCGAAGCGTCTCCACCGGAGCGTACGTATTCGTATACGCCTGGAAATAGCCGAGGTATTTTGCTTTCGGCCACTTGCGGTGCATCTTTTCCTTTACATCATGAAACTGTGTGACCAGATCGTCCTTGCGGTTGCCGGCAAAATCGCCCGACCCCCGCGCCGAGCAGAACGTGCAGCCGCCCGTCGTCACCGCCCCGTCGCGGTTCGGACAGGTAAAACCGGCGTCGAGCGGCACCTTGAACACCTTTTCGCCAAACACCGAACGCAAGTGATAATTCCACGTATGATATCGCTTATCGCCCCAGAGGAGCGGTTCCTGCTTTGTCAGTTGAGTCATCTTCAGACTCCTTTCTGCAAAAATCCACAGCATTCCACGCCTATTGTAACATTCTTCTCCGCTCCCGAAAAATCCGCTGTTTCCCGGCCCATTTCTCGGTACGATACTGCCCGTTAGGACATATGATACAACAGATTAGCGGGTCATAATGCAAGTCTGGGAAAAACGCACCAAGAAAAGCAGCAGGCCTTACACGTTGGCGAGTAAAAACGCCCCTCACCGAGTCTCCGGTGAAGGGCGTTTTTCGTTTGCATCCCTGTTCGGTTCCTTTAGACTGCCCAGCTCATCAGACGAAAGACGCCGGCGTCTTTGCGCAGGATGCGCTCCCCGACTTCGTAGCCGGACGAGAACGACAGCTCCGACAGCTGGCCGACGCCTTGCACCCAGTCGCCGGCAAAATACGCATTCGAGCAGGCGTGGAACTGCACCGGCATCAGCTGCTGGTCGTCCTCCACCTTGATCTCCTGCGCCGCCGCCCGCTCCGTATAGCGCTTCGCCGCCAGCTGTTCCCGCCAGCCCGGCAAATGCTTGTCGAACAGTCGCTCGATCGCTTCCTTGCGCATCGCCGCATGTTCGCGGTCGCCGACCTCTTCGCTCTTCAGATACGCGACCGCCTGGATCAACTGGCCGCCCTCCGGCGTGCACGGCGTGTAGGCGGAGATGTCGGTCATGAACACGCGGGCGTTTTTATCATAAATGTAGGTGTAGGGGGTGTCGATCCGCTTGGTCAACCCGATGTCATAGACCAGCACGTTGTTCGGTTTGTGCAGCAGATACGGCGCGATCGAGTTCTCTAAGAGCGTGCCTTCGAAGATCTTGCCGAGCTCCTTCGGCGGCACGGCGAACACGAACTCATCGCCTTCGATCACCCCGTCCGGCGTCTCGACGCCCGCCACGCGGCCCGCCTCAAACAGCACGCGCTCAATCTTCGCCTTGGTGATCACCTTCGAGCCGTTCTCGACGATCACGCGCTCCAGCTCCGACACGAGCGAACCCCAGCCCCCGGCGATGTAGGAGACCGCTTTCGAGGTGCGGAACAGGCGCTGGTAGTAGTTGAAGAACACCGTCGACGGAATGCGCTCCGGCTCTTGGGTGAAGAAATTGCTCGACGCCAGGGTCAGCATCAGGTCCTGCACCTGCTGATGCTTGCCCGAGCGCTTCAGCCATTCGCCGATCGACACGCCTTCCTCGCCGCGTTCCAGCAGGCAGACCGTCTTCACCACTTCGATGGCAAATTTCGCCTTGGTCGTCCCGTTCAGCAAGACCTTCGTCTTGTACAAGCCTTCCAGAGTCGCCGGCATCTCGGTCATCTCATCGCCGAGGTCATAGCGCGCTTTCTTCGGGTCAAAATCGACCCAGCCGATGTTCAGCTGCAGTTCCTTTTGCAGCTTGCGAATGTAGGACGAGTCCCGGCTGTAGATCGCATGCGCGCCAAAGTTGAAATCAAAGCCCTTCAGCGGAATCGTCACCGCGCGCCCGCCAAGCTTCGGCGCTTTCTCCAGCAGCGTCACATCCTGCCCCGCCTTCGCCAGCCTCGCCGCCACGCTCAAACCTGCCAAACCGCCGCCCACCACTACCGTCCGCTTTTTCATAATCAAATCCCCCTCTAAGTAGAGACCTAAACTATTTATATATCCATACTTTTAATGAACTCAGTCTAAAATTTACCTAGTACAATTATATTACAGGTCTACGCAAGAGGTGTCCAGCCCCAGAAATATTTTATATTCTTTACATTTTCAAGGAGGATGTGGCTTGCCTCTTTATAATCTGTTCGTCATTCCTAAATTTGGATGTGTTTACATCGATGAGCACTAACACAACTACTTACGAAGGAGTGTGGTTTCAATCAAGCGATTGTTGGTGAGCATCATGATCACATGTCTGGCAATTACCGCCGGCGGATGCAGCGAAGACGAATCACTCACGGGTCAATCCTTTGCTCCAGCTGCACAACCGGCCAAAGAGTATGTCCTCGAAAAAGCTCTGCTTTCCACGGTCGATGACGTGAGTCATACTCCTCCTGGCCCCGTCGTAACGCAGCTCACGGGAACGGACGAACAGGGCAGAGACAAGATCGTCTGGCTTCGCGGTGACAAGAGCGGGAAGATCGATGTCGTTGGCTCAGTTCTGCTGAAAGATGGAATCAGCCAAGAACAGGTTCTCGCACTGCTTCAAGAGAAAGGGCACGATCGGCACAGCGTCGATCAGATCTTCGTTGCCCCTCTTGATAACAGCGGAAAGCAAATCGTCTGGCGAGTCACCCTTCATGGTCCCGACCAGCACTCCTTTGTGTTTGACTTTAAAACGGGTGAACTGCTTCTCGAAAATGATCAAAAGATGCCTTCATGATCAGCTAAGGCTGCCCGGAATCTCGGCAGTCTTTTTTTCGTTGGTGTAAAATAGAACCAAACAAAAGAATTCATAAGGGGGAGAACCGATGTCCAGCCGCAGAGAGCGCAAAAAACAAGAGACGCGCAACAAAATTTTCACCAGCGCCATGAAACTGTTTCAAGAAGGCGGCTACGATGCCACGACGATCGACATGATCGCCGAGCACGCCGATGTGGCGCGCGGCACCGTCTTTTTGCATTTTCCTTCTAAAGAAGCGATCTTAGCCCACTGGGGGCAGGACAGCTTGGAGGAGATCACCGAGCGCCGCGAGGAGTGGGACCTGCCGGAGCTGTCGGCCGAAGAAAAGGTGATGCGCCTGTTCAAGATCGCGCTCACCGCCAACCAGGAGAGCTTCGACCTCGTCAAGATCTGGGTCAAGTCAACGCTGGCCAACCCCACCGCGATGATCCACGAGCGGCAGAGCCCGGTCGCACTGCGCAACCTGATGTCAGACATTCTGGAAACGGAGCAGGAGGAAGGGCGCCTCAAGCAGAACATCGACCCGATCATCGCCGGTGACATGCTGGAGAACATCTACCTGCACGCGATGCAGGACTGGGTGTTGTCGGAAGGCAACTGGCCGGTCGAAGAGATCTTGACGACGAAGATCCACTACCTGTTCAACGGGCTCAATCAATAAAATAGCCCGTGATGTATGAACCGCCTGCGGAGCGAGTATCCTAGTCTGGGGAAAGTAAGGCAGGTCACCAAATTTTGTCTTGGCTTTCCGACCTAATTAAGATAAGATATATGTATGTATAAAAACTCTTTCTACATAGGAGGTAATACCAAATGGCATACCAACTGCCGGCACTTCCGTACGCGAACGACGCTCTCGAACCGCATTTTGACGCACTGACCATGGAGATCCACCATGACCGTCACCATGCGACTTACGTAAACAACGTAAACGCAGCTCTCGAAGGACACGACGACCTGGCTTCCAAGTCGATCGAAGAGCTGATCTCCAACCTGGATGCAGTTCCGGAAAACATCCGCACCGCAGTCCGCAACAACGGCGGCGGCCATGCGAACCACTCCCTGTTCTGGGAAATCCTTTCCCCGAACGGCGGCGGCGCTCCGACCGGCGCAATCGCAGACGCGATCACCGAAGTGTTCGGTTCCTACGACAACTTCAAAGCGGAGTTCACCAAAGCTGCGACCACCCGTTTCGGCTCCGGCTGGGCTTGGCTGATCGTTGACGGCGGCAAAGTGGCAATCACCACTTCCGAATACCAAGACAGCCCGCTGATGCAAGGCAAGACTCCGGTCCTCGGCCTCGACGTTTGGGAGCACGCGTACTACCTGAAGTTCCAAAACAAGCGCCCGGACTACATCGCAGCGTTCTTCAACCTGATCAACTGGGATGAAGTCAACAAGCGCTTCGCAGCCGCGAAGTAAGAGCAGCGCCAGCAAAAACGCCTCTCCGCAATGGAGAGGCGTTTTTTTGATCTTCATTTCATCAATCCTGCCTTGACGACCTGCAGCAGCTCCTCCTGCTTCGCCGGATGACAGCCGATGATGTACGGCTCCTCCTGCATCCCTGCAAACTCCTCACCGTCAAAATCGATCACCAGGCCGCCGGCCTCTTTCAGCAGCAGCAGTCCGGCGTACAGGTCATCGCCTTCGGAGTTGTACAGCACCACGCCGTCGAGCTCGCCGCGGGCCATCAGGCACCAGACGAGAGTCGGTGCCCAGACGCGCAGCACGCGCTTGGCGACTGCGTCGAGGTGGTGTTTCAACCGCATCGCCCGGGGGTCTTTTTGCACGGCATGGCCTTGAATCCAGCCCACGGTCAGCCTGTTCCCCTGCTTCGGCTCCTTGATGCGCAGCGGCTGCCCGTTGCAGGTCGCGCCTTGACCGCGCTCGGCGATGTACAGCTTGTCCAGCACCGAGTCATAGATCACGCCCAGCACCGCTTCCTTGCGGTAAAAGAACGTGATCGCCACCGCATACACCGGCAGTCCGATCGCGTAGTTGTTCGTCCCGTCCAGCGGATCGACCAGCCACAAAAAGTCGCCTTCCACGCCCGACCAGCCCGTCTCTTCGCTGCGAATCCCATGATCGGGAAACGCCGCGCGGATCTTCTCCAGAATCACCGCCTCGGCCAGCCCGTCCACCTCGGTGACGAGATCGCCGTGCTCATCTTTCTCCTCCACCAGAAACGCTCCGTCAAACCGCTCCTTCGCCAGCTTCCCGGCCGCCACAGCCGCCTCCGCCGCCACTTCTTTCGCCCGCTGCACAATCGCTTGCATCGCGCTCGACCTCCTTTTCGTTTCCATATTTTAACCGAAAACTTCACCCCTCGTCCATGCGGCTCATCACATAAACTTTCATATTCCCGATTAAATAATCACCCAAAAACTTTTATAAAATCAAAAGAGGTTTCCTGTAGCTTTATGTCGAAATTTGACGACAAAGATTCACATGTCTGCAAGTACACTGACGATGCCGTCCTGGGGTGAGAGAAGTGAACGAAGTGAAAGATCTCATGCTCAATATGCTCATCATCCTCCTGCCGATCTTTGTCTACCAGACTTTCTGGATCGACAAAGCGAGCCTGCCGATGGTTTCTTCCCGCAACCGCTCCGCCATCTCTCTGCTGGCCGCCATTGCGGCTCTTTGCTGTATGATGTTTCCCGTGCACCCGTACCCTGGCTACGTCTTGGACCTGCGGCTCGTCCCGCTGTTGATCGGCATCCTCTACGGCGGCTTCCGCGCCGCGCTGATGATCATCGCCGGCGTCTATCTGTACAGTTGGCATCTCGGCGTGCCCGGCTTCCTCGTCATGGCCATGACCTATCCGCCGGCGATCATCACCGCCTTCCTGCTCGCCGCCCGCTTCCGCCTCTGGGAGCGCCGCCGCAAGCTCACCACCGCTTCCTTGCTCGCCTTCCTGGCCGCGCTGCTCGTCAACACGGTGGTGCTGCTGTTCTTAGATGAACCGCTGCTGACCAATCCGCATCTGCCCGTCTTTGCCGCATATGTCGTGCTGCACGGCTTCACGATGTGGATCTCCGTCTACCTGATCGAAAACATGCGGGAAAAAGCCGCCTTGCGCTTCGAGATCCAGCAGGCGGAAAAGATGCGCATCATGGGCCAGCTCGCCGCCTCGATCGCCCACGAAGTGCGCAATCCGATGACCGTCGTGCGCGGCTTCCTGCAACTGCTCCAATCGGACCAGATCCCGTCCGACAAGCGCCAGATGTTCCTCAAGCTCGGCATCGACGAACTCGACCGCTCCGAGTCGATCATCTCCAACTACCTGGCCTTTGCCCGCCCGCAAGTCTCGCGCATCGAAGCGGTCGACGCCGCGGAGCGGGTCGAACACGCCGCCGGGATCATCTCGTCATACGCCACCTTGCGCAACGTCGAGATCAACACCCGCACCACCCCCGGCCTGTTCATCGAAGCCGATCCCGAGCATCTCTCACAAGTGCTGATGAACTTGATCAAAAACGGCATCGAAGCGATGCAGCATGGCGGCGTGCTCACGATCATCGCTGTGCCGGATGATGCAGAGAACGCCCGGATCGAAGTCGCTGACACCGGCGTCGGCATGACGCCCGACGAGACGTCACGCCTTGGCAACCCGTTTTTCTCGACCAAACAAGACGGGACCGGGCTTGGCATCATGGTCACCTACCAGATCATCCAGAGCATGAACGGCAAGATCGAGGTCGAAAGCGCAAAAGGCGCCGGGACGCGATTTATCATCACGCTCCCCCGTAAATCTGACTTACTAGCAGGCAGGAAATAGACTTACTTTGTCGAAACAATTCGTTCATTCCGAGTGAGGTGAACTACGTTGGCCGGCATACAAGAAGTCTTGCTCAACCTGCTTTTTATTTTGCTGCCGATCTTTATTTACCAGAACTTCTGGGTCGATAAGATGGGCACCGCCATGCCGCAGCGCAACGGCATCGCCATCGGCTCGCTGTCCATTGCATCCCTTCTGCTTTGCATGACGTTCCCAGTTTCGGTCATCCCCGGCTTCGTGCTCGACTTGCGGCTCGTGCCGATGCTGATCGGCATCTTATACGGCGGCTGGCGCGTGGCCGTCTGCATCGCCATCGCCCTGTTCGGCTATCGCGTCCTGATCGGGCAGCTCGGGATTGGCTTTCTCTTGATGTCGATCTCCTTCCCGGTCGTGATGGCGATGGCCGTTCTGCTCGCCAAGCGCTATTTGAAAATTGGGCGCCGTCAGAAGCTGATCTTCGCGAATCTGCTCCTGCTCCTCTTGTTGATTCCGACCAACCTGATCATCATGTACAGCTCGCAGGCCACGCCGTGGGCGAGTCCCTACCTGCCGTTTCTGGCCTTCTTCACGCTGATCAACCTGCTCGCCGTCTGGCTGGCCGTCTACCTGATCGAAAACATCCGCGAGAAGGCGCACTTGCGCGTCGAAGTGCTGCGCAATGAGAAGCTGTACGTCTTAGGCGAGCTCGCCGCAGCGATCGCCCATGAGATCCGCAATCCGATGACCGTCGTGCGCGGCTTTCTGCAGCTCTTGCAGCAGCAGAGCGTCCCGCCTGACAAGCAGCTAATGTATTTGGAGCTGAGCATCGCCGAGCTCGACCGCTCCGAGTCGATCATCTCCAACTACCTCGCCTATGCCAAGCCGCAGATCGACAAGCACGAAGGCATCGACGTCAGCGAGCGCGTCCGCTCAGTGACCGGCGTCATCAGTTCCTACGCCACGCTGCGCAGCGTCACCGTCGAGAGCCGGATCGAGGACGGCCTGCAGATCACCGGCAACCCGGAGCAGTTCTCGCAAGTGCTGATGAACCTGTTCAAAAACGGCATCGAAGCGATGCCCCAAGGCGGCACGCTGCAGGTCCGCGCCTACATGCGGGCGCGCCAGATCTGCCTCGACATCATCGACAACGGTGTCGGCATGACCGCAGCCGAACTGGCCCGCCTCGGCAATCCCTACTACTCGACGAAAGAGAATGGCACGGGACTGGGCCTGATGGTCACCTACCAGATCATCCACTCGATGTACGGACATGTGCAAGTGACAAGCGAAAAGGGCAAAGGCACGCAGTTCACGCTGACCTTTCCCCAACTCGAAACAAACGCTCTTCCCGAGTGAGAATCGGGAAGAGCGTTTTTAATGTCTGCAGGTTACAGCAATAACAGCACGGCCAGATTGGCCGCCAGCAGCAGCGCCAGATACAGCCCGTCGCGGCGTCCGACCGTCAGCTGATGATAAAACGTGCGGTTCAGCGTGCCGTCGAAGCCGCGCGCTTCCAGCGCCACCGCGACGCGCTCCGCCTTGCGGATGCCTTGGGCGAGCAGCGGGATCGTGTAGCGCATCACGCCTTGAATCTTGCCGCGCAGCCCGGGCACGCGCGCCACGCCGCGCACGCGGTGCGCCGCTTTGATCTGCGCGTACTCCTCCTTGAACAAAGGCAGGAAGCGGAACCCGGCCAGCAGCGCATAGGCGAACTTTGGCGAGACTTTCAACTGCTGCATCAGGCTCATGATCAGCTTCGTCACGTCGGTCGTCGCCGTGAACAAGAAGCCGTAGCAGACGAACGCCATCATCCGCAGGCCGATGTTCAAGCCGTTGTACAAGCCTTCTTCGGTGATGCGAATCCACGCCCACTCCCACCAGACCGTCTCGCCTTTGCCGTACGCGGCGAGCACCCAGGTCGTGGTCAGGAACAAGAGCAGGAAGGGCGACACGCGGACCAGAAACGTTTTCAGCGAGATCTTGGCCAGCGTCAGTGTGATGAGCACCGGGATCGCCAGCAGGTACAAGGTGGTCAGCGGGTCGCGCGAGAAGACGAGCAGGATCATGCACACGAGGTGCAGCAGCAGTTTCACCGACGGGTTGACCTGCCCGACAAAGCTGTTCGTCTCATGCATAGACACTTCCCTCCTCGAAAGCGGCTTTGCGGCGCTGATACTCGTAGGCGAGCGGCTCGATCAGCGCGGCGCGGGCGAGCAGTTGGGGCTGTGCAAACAGCTCCTGCGGCGTCCCGTCAAACAGCAGACCGCGCTCGGCGAACACCAGCACGCGCGAGGCCGTTTCGGCGACCAGTTCCACGTCGTGCGTCGCCATCATCACCGTCGTGCCCGCTGCGTTGCGCTCACGGATGCGGTCGACCAGTTCCCGCGTCGTGGCGGCGTCCTGGCCAAACGTCGGCTCGTCGAGCAGCAGCAGCTCCTGATTCTTGAGCAGCATCCCGGCCACGCTCAAGCGGCGCTTCTGCCCTTGGGACAGCGTAAACGGGTTCTTCGCAGCCAGCGCTTCCAGATGGAAATCGGCCAACAGCTGCGTCGCTTCCCGCTCCACCTGCTCCTGCGGCCAGCGGGCCAGCTTCCCGCCAAACGCGACTTCCTCATAGACGGTGTCGGCGATAAACTGGTGCTCCGGATTCTGAAAGACGAATCCCACCGTGTCATACAGCGCTTCCGGCTTGTACTTCCCGAGTTCCTTGCCCTTCAGCAGCACCTGCCCGCCGCTCACCGGCAGCAGTCCGCCCACCGCTTTCAAAAACGTGCTCTTCCCGGCCCCGTTCGGCCCCATCACGGCGATCCACTCGCCGGGCTGCACGCTGACATTGACGTCTGACCAAACGTCCGCTCCGCCCCGGTAGCTCATCCGCAGGTCGCGGACTTCGAGGAGCGGTTCCGTTTTATCCATCTGCTGTGGAACAGGAGGGGACGCCTGCAGCCGCTGTGCCAGCTGATGTGCCGGGTCGCGCAGCAGCTCTTCCCACGTCACCGGCCACATGCGCGGCGTCCAGATGCCGTAGTCGCGGATCGCCTGCGCATGGTCGCGCAGCACGTCCTCCGGCCGGCCCTCCCCTTGCAGGGAGCCGTCCGGCGCAAAGAGCAGCACCCGATCGATCCACTCCATGACGCTTTCCAGCTTGTGTTCGATGACGACGAGTGTCTTCTCACCGCGCAGACGGGCGATGTCCTGCAGCACGAGCCGGGTGTTCTCCGGGTCGAGCTGCGCGGTCGGCTCGTCGAAGAACAGCACCTCCGGCTCCAGCGCGAGCAGGCAGGCCAGCGCCAAGCGCTGCTTCAAGCCGCCCGACAGCTCGGAGATCGGTTTCTGCAAAGGCAGGTCGAGCCGCACCTCCCGCATCAGCCGCTCGATCTCGCTTCTCATCTGCGCGGGTGGAACTTGGCGGTTTTCCAGCGAGAAGGCGATCTCGTCTTCCACCGTCAGCATGCAAAACTGCGCATCCGGGTCCTGAAACATCACCCCGACGCGGTCCGGGCGGTACACGTCCCCTTTCATCCACGCTTCGATCGAACGCGGAATGATGCCCGACAGCACCTGCGCCAGCGTGCTTTTGCCGCTGCCGCTCGGGCCGAGCAGCAGCACCGCTTCCTTCTTTGCAATGCTCACAGTCATCTCTTTCAATACGGGGGTCTCACGGTCAAAAAATTGCACAGACACCCTTTCACAGCCGAGAAAGGGTGTCTTTTTCACATCATTCATTTAAAAGGGCTTCTCCATCTTCTTGCGAATGATGGCATAGTTGTTCAAGGCCCCCGTTTTGGCCAGTGCATCCACGATGATCTTCGCCAGCAGACCGCCCAGGATCGCGCCGGAGACGGTGCGGATGATGATCTTCATCAGCATCGGTGCGGTCGACAGCTCGGCCAGACCGCCGGTCAGCGCATCATAGCCCAAGCTCGCCAGCGCCGCTGCTGCTGCACCAATCATTAGCGTGCTGACATGGAAGTTGCGGTAGCGGAACAGGGCAAAGACCAGCTCGGTCGCCGCGCCTTGCGCCACGCCGTAGAGCAGGGTGGACAGCCCGTACGGCCCGCCCATGATAAACTCGCCAGACGCCGCCGCCACTTCGGCGATGAACGCCACGCCCGGCTTCTGCACGATGTACGCAGCGAGCACACCGGCGATGAACCACGTGCCGTATACGATCTCGCCGAGACCCGGATAGATCCCGTCCATCACGCCGTAGAGCGGCGCCCATGCGATGTAGATGAACCCGCACAGCACCGCCAGAATGACAGTAATCATGATTTCTCTGAAATTGACGACATAACTATTCTTCATGTCCCATTTTCCTCCTCGAATAACCGCCGGCCGCATAAAAAAATCTTCTCCCGAAATCCGGCAGAAGATGTATACACAAGACAAAGATGTCTGATGCCGTCACTTCCTCACGCCGGTATTACCCAGGATCGAGTGAAAGGGTTAGCACGGATCATGCTTCTCAGCCAAAGTTGGCACCCCTAGCAACTGCGCGCTATTCTGTTTTGACTTTCCTCACCCATTGTAGACTCAGGACAATCCGTTTGTAAAGGACATTCTGTCACGCCCCGCTACAACTTGCTACATCGTAAGCACCGCCCCGTCCACCCGCTTGATCCCCCGCACGTTCCCGAGGTCCTCGGCGAGCTTCAAGCAGGCAAGATCCTTCTGCTTCGCCTCCACCATCACGTCGACCCGCTCCAGCCCCAGCGCCTTGCACCCTTTTAAAAACGCGAGCAGCCGCTCCGGGTCGATATAGTCGCTGTGCGCACGAAAGTCATGCTCATCCTTCGGCGACGACACATGCATCTTGAACGGCTGCCCTTTCCACGTCGCTGCGATGCGCGGCAAGAGCTCCAGCGGGGGCTGTGTGCCGGGGTTGCACCAGTCGTGGTGGATGTCGAGCATCATCGGCTGCCCGAGCGTCTCGCAGGCTGTGAGCGTCTCTTCCGCCGTGTAGGTCTTGTCGTCATTTTCAAACGTCAGCCGGTTGCGCACCCGCGCAGGCACTTTGGCAAAATTGTCGTAGAGCCGCTGCATGGCGCGCTCCTTGTCCCCGTAGACGCCGCCGATGTGGATGTTCACTTTGTTCGTTTCGTCCAGGCCCATCCCGTCGAGCAGCGCCGTGTGATAGTCGAGGTCGACCAAGGCGGCCGCCACGACGTTGTCAGCGCCGTTGAGCAACGTGAACTGGTTGGGGTGCATCGTGACGCGGATGTCCTCCTGCCGGGCGAACGCGCCGAGGCGTTTCAACTCCTCAGCGTACACTTCGCGCACGTCGATCCCGACCTCGGGATGGGTCGCCAGCGGCACGAGCGACGAACTCATCCGGTACAGCCGGATGCCGTGCGCGGCGTTGAAATACAAGATGCGCTGCGTCGCCTGCAGATTCTTGCGCCCGACTTCGATGGCGCGGGCGATCGCTTCCTCGCGCGGGTGCTGCTGGAACCGTTTGTAGGTAAACGTCGAGCTCGGCGTGTTCTGATAGATCGCCAGCGCGATCGAAACATAGCCGATTCTCACCTGCATCATGACCACCTCACAGGCTTAGTCTGCTCGTGTTTGCCGTTTTTCCTCCAAATAGCGCCGCAGCCAGTGTTCGGCGATCTTCGAGACGAACGCCTCTTCCCCGTCCACGTGCAGCACCGGGATCTTGTCCCAGTATTTTGTATAGATCTCCTCATCGGTCGTAATATCAAACTCCGCCACCTCGAGCGGATAGGTCTGCCCTACCCGCGCCAAGATCGGCTTCACTTTGTCGCACAGCGTACATCCGTCTTTTGTGAACAGCGTCAGTTGAAAAGGCTTCATGCAAGTCAGACTCCTCCCCACAATCTCAGGAATACTTTACCACACAAAAGCACACGCTACCAAGACAACGCTTCGGAAAGGACGTACGCATGAACATCCTGCTCATCGCCGCGACCATACTCATCCCGCTGCTGCTGTTTTTCCTGCGCGAGCGCAGTTATGCCTGGCTCTTCGACCTGCTCGGTGCGCTGGCCGTGCTGCTGTTTCTGATCACCTCGGGGCTCGCGGTGCTGGAGATCAAGCGGATGAACACAGAGTTCACCACGCACATCCACGAGATCTTCAACAACTTGCTCTTCCTCGCTTCCTCCGGCTACCTTGGCGTCTACGCCTTGTACCGCCTGCTGCTGACAACGGCACGGGCACGAAAAAACGGGCCTTCCCGCTGATCGGGACTGCCCGTTTTCTATGCCTCTGCCTGCCCGGACTGCCTGGACTGCCCGGTCGACACGTTCGTTTTGCGCAGCCGCTTCAGCGACAACAGCAGTGTGGCGCCTGCCGTCAGCAGCCCTCCGTACACGAAGATCTCGCGCACCGAAAAATAGGCCTCGACCACGCCGGCCAGCGCCATCGAGCCGACTGTGCCCGCCATGAAAACCGTGTTGTAAAAGCCGAGCACGCGCCCGATGTATGGCTGCTCCGCTTCGGTCTGGATCAGCGTCGCCGACGCGATCATCGCCATCACCGAGAACATCCCTGTCCCGACCAGCACCAGCCATTCCGTATAAAACGACTCGGTCGTCCCGAGCAAGGCGATCAGCAGCGCATCGACCAGAATCCCGAAGCGCACGATCAGCAGCAGGTCAACTTTTTTCACTTGTGTCAGCGTGACCGCACCGAGCGCCAGCCCCAGTCCGATCCCCGCTTCCAGCCAGCCGAACTGCGTGTCGGTCACGCCGATGATGTCTTTGGAAAAGACGACGAGCAGCACGTTGAACATTCCGGAGACGATCATCGCCGTAAACATCACCGCCGTCGCGTTCAACACGCGCGGGAGTTTCCACATATAGTGTGCACCAGCGGAGAACTCCGCCCAAAATTGCTTCTTCTTGGCGCCCGCCCCCCGCGCAGTCGCACTCTTCGCCGCCACCGCCAGCAGCGACAGCGTCGTCGCCGAAAACAAAAACGTCAGCGCATCGACCACAAATGCGGCCGTATACGACCAAAAGCCGATCACCATCCCGGCCAGAATCGGGCCTGCGATCGCCATCACCTGCATCGAGGTCTGAATCTTGGCGTTATACCCGAGCAGCTCTTGCTTCGGAAACAGCTGCGCGATCAGCGCGCTCTGCGAACTGGAGGACGCGAAGCCGACCACCGCCACCACAAAGGTCAGCGTATAAATCCAATACACATGCGGCAAAAACGGAATCGACAGCACGACGCCAGCCCGGATCAGCTCACATACGATCGCCAGCCGGCGCTTGTCCAGCCGGTCGATCCAGACGCCCAAAAACGGGCCGAGCAACAGCATGGGCAAGTACGAAGCGACCATCACCTGGCCCACGCTGAGCGCCGAGCCGGTCTTCGCATAGATCATCAGAGCAAGCGCCAAAAAATGAAACGTATCGCCCAGCTTGGAAACTGAGCGGCCGGTCAACATCAGCCAGAAGTTGCGTTGCAATCCAGTCATCTCTAAATGCCCCTAGTGCAAAATTTACTGCGTTCTTATAGTAGTATGTAAGACTGTAACAGCTCTGTCAACAAAATTTCCTCGACAAATGTTGCACAAAGCTGGGAGTTCGTAATATTATTTAGAGAAGAGAAAAAAGTTTCCCACAACCAACTTTGTTGAGCCCGTCTAACTAGAGCTGTCACCAACGGCAGCTCTTGGCAATAAGATGACAGTGCCATCTTTTTTTAGGCGCAAAAGTTTCCCTCGTGCAAAAGAGTTGGTTCCAGATAACTATACAGGAGATGAACGGATGGGAGGTTTTGTTCATGGAGATCATTCCATTGCCTGAGCTTCAGATCGGCGAACGGGCGCGAGTGGTGTCTTTGAACGCGGCAGGCCCGCAGCGGCGCCGCATGCTCGACCTCGGATTGGTTCCGCAGGCGGTCATCGAAGCCCTGCGCAAGAGCCCGGCCGGAGACCCGGTCGCCTATCGCATCCGCGGCGCGGTGATCGCGCTGCGCCGGGAAGAAGCGTCGCTCGTGATGGTCACGCGCATCTAATTTCGCATGTTGTGCAAAGGAGGGGATAAATATGTCGCAAACTTCATGTTGTCAAGGAACTCATGCCGCTTGTACGGAGCGGTTCGAGATCGAGCTGCAGAGTCCCGATGACCTCGTCATCGCGCTGGCCGGCAACCCCAACACAGGCAAGAGCACCGTATTTAACGCTTTGACCGGGATGAATCAGCACACCGGCAACTGGGCCGGCAAGACGGTCGGCAGCGCGATCGGCCGCTTCCGCCATCGGGAGCACAGCTTCACGCTGGTCGATCTGCCGGGCACCTACTCTCTTTTGTCCCAATCGGCAGACGAACAAGTCGCCCGTGACTTCATTTGCTTCGGCAACCCGCACGCAACGCTCGTAGTGACCGATGCGACCAATCTGGAGCGCAACTTGAACCTCGCGCTGCAAGTGATGGAGGTGACCGATCGTGTCGTGGTCGCGGTCAACCTGATGGACGAAGCGAAGCGCAAAGGCATCACCATCGACCTCGCCGGCCTGCAGGAGCAGCTCGGCGTCCCGGTGATCCCGCTGTCGGCCCGCAAAGGCGAAGGCTTGCCGGAACTGAAAGACATGCTGCTGAAAGTCGCTCTGGGCGAGGTGCAGCCCGCCCCGAAACTGCTCCCTTATTCGGAAGAAGTGGAACGGGCGGTGGCCGACTTGCTCCCGCAGGTCGAACCGCTGGTCGGCGGCGTGCTCCGCCCGCGCTGGGTGGCGCTCCGCCTGCTCGACGGCGATGAATCGGTGCTGGCCGCGCTTGAACAATACACGCTGGAGCCTCCGCGCCAGATCCGCTCCGGCGAGGTGGTGATACCGCAATGAACCAAGGACAATTCCAGCAGTTAAAAAATCTGATGCAAAACGTCCAGCAAGCGGACACCTCCGCTTTGCGCGACCAGATGGTCAGCGACATCTACGCCCGGACGGAAGCGATCGTCTCGCAGACGGTGACGCTGCCGGAGAACAAGACCCAGCTCGATTTTGACCGTCGGCTCGACAACGTGTTGACGTCGCGCTGGCTCGGCTATCCGATCATGCTGCTGATGCTCGGCACCGTGTTTTACGTGACGATCGCCGGAGCGAACGTCCCGTCCGGACTGTTGGCCGACTTCTTTTTCTGGATCGAGGGCTATCTGACCGCTGTGTTCACGTGGCTCGGCACCCCGGCTTGGGTGCATGGCGTGCTGATCGAAGGCCTGTACCGCGGCACCGCCTGGGTGGTGTCGGTGATGCTGCCGCCGATGGCGATCTTCTTCCCGGTGTTCGCGATCCTCGAGGACTTTGGCTATCTGCCACGGGTGGCGTTTAACCTCGACCGCTTTTTCAAAAAGGCGGGGGCACACGGCAAGCAGGCGTTGACGATGAGCATGGGCTTTGGCTGCAACGCGGCCGGGGTCACCGCCTGCCGGATCATCGAGTCGCCCCGCGAGCGGATCATCGCGATCATCACGAACAACTTCGTGCCGTGCAACGGGCGCTTTCCGACGCTGATCACCTTGGCCACCCTGTTCATGGGCGGCGCGGTCGGGCTGGCGTACGGCAGTCTGGTCGCGACAGGCGTGGTGGTCGGGCTGGTGTTGATCGGCATCTCGGCGACCTTGTCGGTGTCGTGGCTGCTGTCCAAGACGCTCTTGCGCGGCATCCCGTCCAATTTCACCTTGGAGCTGCCGCCGTACCGCAAACCGCAGTTCGGCCGCCTGATGATCCGCTCGGTGTACGACCGCACGATCTTCGTGCTGAAGCGTGCGGTCATCGTCGCCGCCCCGGCCGGGGTGGCGACGTGGATCCTCGCCAACATATTCGTGGGCGATCTGAGCATCCTGCAGCATGCCGCCCTGTTCCTCGACCCGTTTGCCCGGGCGATCGGGCTGGACGGCTACATCCTGATGGCGTTCATCCTCGGGCTGCCGGCGAACGAGATCGTGCTGCCGATCCTGATCATGAGCTATCTGTCTACCGGTGCGATGACCGAGATGGACTCGCTGGCGGAGCTGAAGAACCTGTTCCTCTCCTACGGCTGGACTTGGCTGACCGCGCTGTGCATGATGCTCTTCTCGCTCCTGCACTACCCGTGCGGCACCACGATGTGGACGATCGCCAAAGAGACGAAGAGCACGAAATGGACGCTGGTGGCGATCCTGCTGCCGACCGGCATCGCGCTTGGGGTCTGCTTCCTCGTGGCGCAGACCGTTCGCTTCTTCGGCTGGGTATAAGCAGACAACGGCAAGACCCTTTCCAGTGGCGGAAAGGGTCTTTTTGCGCCAGACGCCTTACACGCGGTCGCGCTTCTTCAGCAATTTTTGGATCCGTTTGAGCTGGATCAGCTCGCGCACCTGCGACTTGATCACTTTCAGGATCGTCTCGTCGCTCATCTGTGCCACCGTCTCCTCGCCGTGATGACGAACGGTCGCGGCACAGAGGTTCTGCAGAAAATCATAATAGTCCTGCGCCGTATAGTCGCCCGGCAGATGGACGGCCAGTTCGTCGGCGTATTGCCGGAGTTCAGCTTGTAATCGTTCCAATATTTTTCCCTTCCTTTATTTGCATATTTCCATGTAGAAATCTTCGTTTTGGAGTACAATGTAACTATGGTGAAGGAGGTTTTCACAGTGAACGCTGTTCAACATACATCGATTGCCGACGTTTTGACCAAGGCGGACGAGATCGCCAGCCTGCTCCGCTCGTCCGAAGAAATGAAACGCTTCCGCCAGGCGGAAGACAAGATCGCCCGCCACGGCGACGCCCAAGCGCTCCTGTTTGTCGTCAAGGCCAAGCGCAACCAGTACTCGCAGCTCTCCCTGCGCCACGGGTACGATCACCCGGCGGTGACCAAGGCCAAGCAGGAGTATGATGAGGTGCTTGACCGCATCGCGCAGATCCCGCTGATCGACGAACTGCAGACGGCACAGGAAGACTTGAACGATGTCATTCAAGGCATCCTGCATACGCTCGTGTCGTCCGTTCACAACATGCTGCCCGTCGAAAAAGGCGAAGAGCCCGGCGACGGGGCCAGCGGCGGCTGCGGCAGCTGCTCCTCGGGCGGCTGCGGACGCCACTGATCGGCAAAATGGGAAGAAAGCCAGCAGATCGCTCTGCTGGCTTTTTTATTGCGCGCGCGGGTACCAGGTGTCGGAGCCCCAGACCGACGCTTTCCACGGCAAGGTCTGCGGGGTGGCGAGATGCATGATCTCTTTCCAGAAGTCGAGCCGCTCCTGCTCGGTCATCGGCTGGAAGTTCTCCGCGATGGCAAGGTTTTTCTCCAACTGCTCCATCGACTCCATGCCGACGATCGACGTGGAGATCGGCAGGGACAGGGTGTAGCGCAGCGCCTGCTCATACCAGTTGCCGAGCTTGCCGAGCGCCAGCACCTTCATCCCGACGATCCCCATGCCCTTCTCGCGCGCCAACGGCACAAACTCATGCGCGAAAGAATAGATGTGGTGATCGAGCGCCGACAGGGCGACCAAAGCGCTGTCGAAGTCAAAGCGGCGGATCGCTTCGACCAGCACCTGCGGGTTGGTGTGGCCGGAGATGGAGAGCTTTTTGACGAGGCCCTGCTCCTGCGCTTCGAGCAGCGCTTTGATCGCGCCGTCTTCGGCAAAACAGCGGTCGAGCTGTTCGATCGTCACCATGTTGTGCAGCCGCCACTCGTCAACATGGTCGGTCTGCAGGCGCTCCAGGCTCGCTTCGAGCAGGCGCAGCGAGCCGTCGCGCGTGCGGTCGTGCGTTTTCGTGGCGATCTTCACCTCGTGGCGGCGGCCCTGCAGCGCGAGGCCGAGGCGGTGTTCCGACTGCCCTTCTGAGTAGCTGGGGGCGGTGTCAAAGTATGTAATGCCGCGGTCGATCGCGGTGTTGACGATCTGGATCGCTTCGTCTTCTGTGCAGTTATGTTCATCCACGATGCGCTGTGCGCCAAAGCTGAGCAGAGGTACCTGCCAGCCGGTACGGCCAAACGGTTGTTGGATCATCATCTATACATCCTTTCTGTTTCCGGCGGTAAGCTGCAAGAGAGCATTTCTCTACTTTATGCAGGATACCCTTTTTCTAAGCAAAAAAGCAGCCCTTTCCGCAAAATTCGAAAGGGCTGCTTGTTGCAAAGACCGCTTAGCCTTCCGGGATCAGTTCGCTGGCCAGCGGGGGCTGACCGCCGGCAAGACCGACCACGTACAGCGTGTAGGTCACGTCCGGGTCGAAGCGCATCTTCGGCAGGCGCAGCAGGACGTCCTTTTTGCCGGCCAGACGCAGTTCAAGGTCGCGGCGGCCGGGAGTGACTTGCAGGTACGGCGACTTTTCTTTGAAGGTCAGGTGGCTGATCAGCACTTTGCCTGAA
The DNA here is from genome assembly GCF_004340785.1 of Tumebacillus sp. BK434. Lineage (NCBI taxonomy): Bacteria > Bacillati > Bacillota > Bacilli > Caryophanales > Alicyclobacillaceae > Tumebacillus > Tumebacillus sp. BK434. Next base: position 348,200 of record NZ_SLXS01000003.1, read on the forward strand.
GGCAGCGTGACGTCTACCGCCGGTGCGTTTGGCGAGAGATGGACGATCTTGACGCGGGAGAAACCGGGCCGCGCTTTCTTCGGCTCATCCTCGATCATGATCGGGCGGACGTCTTTAAACGAACCGCCGATCGCGACGGTGTAGGATTGGTTCGGCTTGGCGTTGAACGTGGTGTCGATCAGCGCGCCGACCTGTTTCCCATAGCGAAAGACCTGCACGCGATGCCGGCCCGGCGTCAGCGGGAAGTAGTCGCTGATGCCTTCAAAATCCACGTCTTCCGCCGCCTTTTTCCCGTCGATGTAGATGTCGACGCCCGGTGTGTCCGGCGAGGCATGGAAGAAACGAATGCGTGCGCCAGTCGCAGGCTGGCCGACCGGCTTCACGACCGGGATTGCTTCCGGCTCGACCAGCTCGGAGATCGGCAGCACCGCTGTGCCAGCGTCGGGCAGCAGGCCGATGTCGGTGATCACGCCTTCCTGCGGCACGTTCTCCACCGCTTCATACGCACTGTCTGTCATCAAGCCGACCGCTTGCCCCATCCCGTCCTGCTGTACGGGCACGCTGCCCGACAGCGGGAACGGGAAGGTCTCTCCGGGCGTGTAGGTGTGCGACGTCTCCGGCAGGACACCGGGCTGAAACGGTACGGTCGGCTGCACCTGCTGCCCCCATCCCGATGTCGCCTGCGGGCTCAGGTAGCCCGGTTGCACCGGCGTCTGGCCCGGCCCGGCTGCCGGCATCGGCATCGTTCCGCTCTGCCCGGCAAGCATATCGACATCGCCGGCCCCCATCCCGGCCGGCGCTCCCATCTGGTTGGCGAATTGGACGTTCATTTGCTTCAATACTTCATCAAGCATCCCTTTCAACTGATCCTGCGTGTTCTCACGCTCGACCAGCGAGTTGACATCCTGATGCTGCTCCTGAAGCAAACGGCACGCTTCCTGCATAAAGTCATACTGATTCTGCTGGCTCTCCTGCACCAAATCGACCAACTTCTCGACCTCGCGAGCCAATTGCTCAAACGCAACAAGTTGTCGTTCCTCTCTGTTCAAACCCCTAGACCTCCTCGGGAAGGTTGTTGTCGATTCTCCACGACTCCCATTCCAAGGTATTACAGGGTCTAGGCAATGGTTCATCAACTTTGCAATTTGGGCTTTTACAACAGCGGAGACAACAGCCGCGCCCCCGACTCCCGCAATTTATCCTTCAGCGGACGTTTCTTGTAGACCTCGCGATCCACCCGCACGCTGTCCTGCAGATCCTGCTGGAAATCCCGTTCCAGCCGCTCGGCGAACTCCTTGTTGTAGAGAAACGCACCGATCTCAAAGTTCAGCAGGAAACTGCGGATATCAAAATTTGCCGAGCCCAGCGACGCCACTTCGTCGTCGATGATCAGCACCTTCGTGTGCAAGATGCCCTTTTGGTACTGATAGATCTTCACCCCGGCTTCGAGCAGCTCCGAAAAATACGACCGCGACGCCCAGTAGGTGACCTGGTACTCCGACACCCCCTGCAAGAGCAGGCGCACATCCACACCGCTCAGCGCCGCCATCTTGAGCGCCATGATCAGGCTGTCATCCGGGATAAAATACGCGGTCTGCAGATAGATCCGCTTCTCGGCCGTCGCACAGGCCGTAAAGAACATCTGCCGGATCGAATCGAACTCCGCATCGGGGCCGCTCGGCACGATCTGCACCAGCATGTTCCCGACCGGCTCCGGCTGCGGATAATACTTGTCGGCGGTGATCTTTTGTCTCGTCACAAAATACCAGTCGTTCAGAAACGTCTTCTGCATCAATTGCACGCTGTCGCCGCGCACCAGGAGGTGCGTATCGCGCCAGAAGCCGAGTTTAGGGTCGCGCGACAGATACTCATCGCCGATGTTCATCCCGCCGAGCAGCCCGACCTGGCCGTCAACGACGACGATTTTGCGATGATTGCGGAAGTTCAGGCGGCTGCTCAGAAATGGAAAGCGCACCGGAAAAAACACCGCCACGTCGATTCCCGCATCGCGCATCTCCTGAAAAAACCGCTTTGACGTCTTGTGCGAGCCCAGACCGTCCACCATCACCCGCACCTCGACGCCTTGCCGCTTTTTGCGCAGCAAGAGCTGCTGCGTGTCCCGCCCGATCTGATCATCCCGAAAGATGTAGTACATCAGGTGGATGTGATCCTGCGCCTTTTCCAACTCTTCGAACAGCACCTGAAATTTCAATTTGCCGTCGGTCAGCACTTCGAAGCTGTTGTTGCTGGTCAGCGGCGACAGCGAGTTCTGCAGCGACAGGCGCACGAGCCGCTTTTTCTGCTCGACGCCGTAGCCGAACAGCACATGATCTTCGCTCAGTTGCCGGAGCTGCTTGTCCACGATCGACTCCAGCCTGCCGCCTGCCATGTGCTTGTGGCGAAACAGTTTCTCTTGGCGCGCATTGCGGCCCCCCGCCAGATAGATCAGGAAGCCGAGAATCGGAAGTAACGTGAGTACGATCAGCCAGGCCACCGTTTTCCCGGGGTTGCGGTTCTCCAGAATGATGACCGTCCCGATGAAAAGCACCTGCAAGAGCCCGATGCAAAGCAGAATCATCCAGAAGATCGTCTTCACCACCCTTGCGATTCGCTGTCCCTCTAGTATGTGCAAAAAAAGGCACCTCCATGTTAGGAGGTGCCTTTTTTAGCAGTACACGTCAATCCGCTGCCCGACCGCCGTATGGCTGCGCTGCTCCGTGGCAGAAGCAGCGACGATCGTCTCTTTAGTCTCATGCTGCACCACTCTCGAGCCATTGGACAGCGTCGTGTGAAACGCAAAATCATGTTGCACGTACTTGACAGGCTGCCGTTGCATCGACATCTGTTGATGTTGCGAAGAAGAACCCCCGATCCCCTCTACCACGACCACTACCTCCTTAGGTAAATTCATAATGTTATGAATATCTTAACATAGGAGGGGCAGTTTGAACCAGAGATAAGTTTCGACTTATTGCAACACGACCGGCTTCTGCGCCACGCCAAGCTCGCGCATACGGCTGTCGACCAGCGACTGCACCCGTCCGTCCAGCTCTTCATAATACTGATGCGCCGGCAGCGACAGCAGTTCCAGCGTGTCGTCGTACAGCGCCCAGATCAGCCAATCCAGCTGCTGCAGCACCTTGTCGCCTTCGAGCAGCCGGAAGCGCACCAGGCAATGGGCATCCGGAACATGCTCCGGCTCGCCTTCGATCGTGTCGGACAGCTCGACCGACACGGCGAGGCCTTCGCCTGCCAGCTCGGTGCTAAAGCCTGCCGCCACGTCCTGCGCGATCGCAAACACATGCTCCTCGGCCGCCCGAAGCGTTGCTTCCGGCACTTCGCCTTGCCGGATCACGTCATAGGCGTTCAACTTGGGGATGCCGAGCTGGTTCAGCGTCTTCTCGATCATTTCGCGGTGCGCCCCGTACAATTGCTCGACATGTCCGATCGGGCGCAGCGCGAGCATCACATGCCCGCGAAAGACAGAATAACCGAAACAGTCCTTCCAGTCGATGCGCGTCTGGAACGGCCCTTGCGTGAGCAGACCGACACGCGGTGCAAACATTGTCACGCCGTCGCGGTCGAACAGGACCGCTTCCTCGCGCCGCGTGCGGCTCTTGAAGTAGAACGGCCACAACACGCAGACGGTCACCAGCCCGATCAGCATCCCGGCGAACAACGCTTCGACATCGCTGATCTCGAGCAGTTTCTCCCGCGTGATCACCCGCACAGCGGAGATGACGAGCAGTGAGATCGCCAGCGGCACCATGTATTTGTAAAACGTCATCTTCTCCTCAGCCCCGGTCTGCACATCGACCCGCTGCAGCACTTCATGCTGCCGGCAGTGGCGGCGGATCAGATACGCCCGGACCGGCACGTTCAAGCCGTACAAAGCCATCCAGATGCCAAAGACGAGCCAAAATCCGGCCATCATGATACGACCACCTCTCTCGCCTTCTCCGCATCGCGCAGCGTCATCTTCAGCCACTCCTGCAGCCGGTCGACCAGTTCCTGCCCGCCGGTGCCGAGCAGATAGCCGACGCTGCCGGTCGAATGCCAGAGCGGGAACGATCCGCCGGCGACCTTTTCGGAGGAGTCGGCATCGACGAGGTTCAGTTGCAGCCACGAGCGCGCCTGCTCTTCGAACAGCCGGTCGCCCGGCATGTTGCGCATCACGCCAAACTCCGGACGCAGGTTCATGCTCCGCAGCTCCTCATGGAACAGGTCGAGCAGATCCCAGCCCAGATCGTTGATCTCATCTTCCAGCGCGTAAAACTTCTCTTCATCGACCTGCGCCACCCACAGGCGGTCGCTCAACTCCAGGCGCGGCACGCCAAGCTCGAACAGCACCGCTTTCACCCGCTCGTAGTCGAGCGCCCGATATTCGACCTGCAAGGCGATCCCGCCGTCCTGACCTGCAAACTGCAGGAAGCTCCCGTCGATCTTGTAGCCGGTGATGACGTCCCACGACGCGGACAGCAGCTCCGCCTTGTTCCACATCGGCCGGCCCAGATTTTCCGGGAACAGGTAGACGCCCTGCTCGCTCAGTACATACTGCTGCAGCTTCTGATACGGGCGGCTGCGATGATACTGGCAGGTCAACGCCCCGATATATACAAAACAGCCGATTACCAAAAGCGCGCTTTCCACCTGCAAGATCCAGAGCAGCACAAACGCAGCTGTCCACAGCACCGCACCCCAGTGGTTGGAGCCGATGCGGTAGCCGTGCAGCTCCGTGTTGACGTCGGAAGCATACACCACGCGCTCGCGTGCGCCGATCTGCCGCTTCTGCCTTCTGCGCTGGAGCGGCAGCCAGCCATAAGCTGCCGTGCCAGCCAGATAGCCCAGAACGCCTGCGATGAAAAGCGCCTTCCAGATTGCCACCCAATCGGTCATCTGTCAGACCACCTCTTTCAAGCATTGCAAATACTCAACATACTAGACTTTCAGTATAACAGAAGACAAATGATAACTGACCACCAAATTCCTGCCATTCTGCGCATAGAAAAGGCCGCCCGATGCCGGGCGGCCTTTTTCTGTGCTTATCCTGCCAGATTCTCTCCGATGTCCGCTTCCCGCTTGAACAGGCGGGCATAGACCCCTTCCTGCTGCAACAGCTCATCATGCGTGCCTTGCTCGACGACGCGGCCGTGCTCCAGCACGACGATGCGGTCTGCAGTCAGCACGGTGGACAGGCGGTGCGCGATGACCAGCACCGTCTGCTGACGGCGGCGCTTGGTGATCGCCGCATTGACCAGCACTTCGGTGATCGGGTCCAGCGCCGAGCTCGCTTCGTCGAGCACGAGGATCGGCGTGTCGGCGACCAGGGCGCGGGCCAGCGACAGGCGCTGTTTCTGCCCGCCGGACAACAGGTTGCCCCGCTCGCCGACCGGGGAGTTCAGCCCGTTTGGCAAGCTGTCGTAAAACTCCTGCAGCCCGCTGTCAGCGATCGCCTGCAGCAACACTTCGTCGCTGGCGCTTACGTTTCCGAGGCGCAAGTTGTCGGCCAGCGTCCCGTTGCGCAGCTGCACATCCTGCGACACCACGGCGACCTGTTTGCGCAGCCAGCGGGCGTCGAGGTCGGACAGCAGCTTGCCATCGAGGAAGATCTGCCCCGCGTCCGGCTCATACAGCCGCAAGAGCAGATCGACCACGGTCGACTTGCCCGAGCCGCTCGGTCCGACCAGCGCCACCGCTTCGCCGCGCGAGATCGCGAAGGACAGCTCCTGAATCACGCGGTCCGCTTTGCCCGGATAGCCAAATGCCACACCGTCGAGAACTACGTCACCTTTGACCTCATTAAAGGTCAGACCATTGCTGATTTCTGCCGGGGATGCCGGTTCGGACAGCAGGATCTCCGAGCGGTCGAGCGCAGGTCCGGTGCGGCGCACCGACAGCCAGTGGCGCAGCATGCGCTGCAATTGGTTCGCCGCGACGCCGACGAGGGTAGCGGCGGCGAGCATCTCGCCTTGGGTCAGTTTCTGGTCCCAGATCAGCCAAGCGGAGATCGCATAGACGGCACCCATCGCCACGCCGTTAAACGAGCCGATCACCACAAAAGACTGCATGCGCGCTTTCAGCTCGCGGTGGCTCTCGCGGATGAAGTCTTTGCGAATCGCCGCCACCGTCTCGATCTCCGACTCCGCCACGCCGAGCACGCGCGACAGGTGAATGCCGGTCACCGACTCGCGCAGCCGCTCCAGATAGCGCGACGCTTCCCGTCTGGCGTTTGCGGAGGCGGTCCGCGTCCGCGCCCCGACGAGATTGGAGCCGTAGTAGAAGATCACGCCCAGCACCAGTGAGGTCACCATCAGCAGCGGATCGATCCACGCCAGCACCGCCGAGTAGATCACCACGCCCTGCACCGACGCCATCAGCGACGACCCTTCCCAGGCGAGGAAGTTGTGCAGCGTATCCGGGTCATCCGACACGCGGGCGAGCAGTTCCCCGGACTGGTTGCGGTGGTAGAAGCTGAACGGCAGCACCTGCAGGTGGCGGAACAGGCGCAGCTTCTGCTGAATCGTCACCCCTTTGGCGACCGCGTGGCAGAAGTACTCGTCGATCACCATAAACACCAGGTCGAGCACCGCCGCCACGACGAGCAGAATCGCCAAGCCCCACAGCAGGCTGCTGTTCCCGGTATCGGGCAAAATCGAATCGACCAGCCACGTCATCGCCAGCGCCGGAATCAAATCGCCGCAGACCTGGCTCAGCGCGATGACCAGCGAATCCGCCCCGACCCACTTCAGGTAGGGCCGCAAAAACGCGAGCACGCGCTTGCCGTCGCTTGGTTTTTTCACCGTTGCCTGACTCATACGACCCCCTCCTTCTCCAGTTCGCTGTACTGCGCCGCATACAGGCGGCAGTACTGCCCTTGCATTTTCAACAGCTCTTCATGTGTGCCGCGCTCAGCGACGACGCCGTGGTCGAGCACGAGGATCTCATCGGCGTCGCGCACGGTGACGAGGCGGTGCGCGATCGTGATCGTCGTGCGCCCTGGCATCAGCTGTTCCAGCGCTTCCTGCACCCGCTCTTCCGTCTCGCCGTCGAGCGACGAGGTCGCTTCGTCGAAGATCAGCACCGGCGGTCGGCGCAAGATCGCCCTGGCCAGCGCCACGCGCTGACGCTGCCCGCCGGACAGCTTCAAGCCGCGCTCGCCGACGACCGTTTCGTAGCCATCTTCCAGACTGTCGAGAAACTCGCCGAGCCCCGATGCCGTCACCGCCGCGTCCAGTTCTGCCTGCGACGCATCCGGGCGCGCATAGAGCAGGTTGTGCCGCAAAGTGCTGTTCAACAGGAACGTCTCCTGCGACACGACGCCGACCTGCTGACGGAACGAGTTGCGGTCGTGCGTGTTCAGGTCCTTGCCGTCGACGCGCACCGTGCCCTGCTCCGGCGTGTACAGACCGAGCAGCAGTTGGATCAGCGTCGATTTCCCGCCGCCGGACGCGCCGACGATGCCGATGTGCTGCCCGGCTCGCACATGCAGCGAGACCCCGCGCAGCACCGGCTCTTCCGCGCCCGGATAGGTGAACCAGATGTCCTCCATCTCCAAGTCGCCTTGTACGGTGCCGACAGCCGGCAAGCCTTCCGCCTGCTCTTCCGGCAGATGAAAGTATTCAAAAATGCGCTGCAGCGCCGGAATCGCCTGCTGAATCATCAAAGCGTTTTCCGCCAAAGAGCGAATCGGCAAAAACATCGCCGGAATAAATCCGATGCAGGCGACCAGCGTCCCGATCGTGATCTCCTGTTGCCAGACGGCCATCCCGCCGATCAGCATCACCACGCCGGGCGACGCGACTTGCATCATGTTGCCGAGGCGCCAGTTCACTTTCGAGATCAGCGCGGCGTAGATCGCAAACTTCTTCCATGCGTCGAGCTTGACCGACTGCGTCTGTGTCTCGCGCTCCTCGGTGACAAACGTGCGCACGAGGCGGATCGACTCGATGCTCTCCTGCATGTGTGCATAGAGGTCGGCGAGCATGTTGCGCTGCACCTCGCTCAGCTTGCGCACCTTGCGCCCGAGCAGATAAGACGGGCCAAGGTAGATCACAAACACCGCGAGCATCACCACCGCCGCCGGCCAATAGATCGCGATGACCGCGATAAACGCGGCGATCGCCCCTAACAACTGCTGCAAAAAGCGCGGGATGACCGTCGAGTTCAGGTTCTGAATCGCTTCCACGTCATGGGTCAGGCGAAACAGAATGTCCCCGCGCGGCGTGGTGGCGAACATCGACATCGGTGCGCGATGCAGCTTGCGAAATGCGGTCAACTGCATGTCGGTGATGATGTCGAGACCGATTTTAACCTGCACAAACTCTTGCAAAGATTCAAACATTACTTTGCCTAAAAAGGCGAAAAAGACGGCTGCGACCAGCCAGCCGATCATATTTGTCAGCTGCAAAGGCAAGACCTGATCGACCAATTTGCCTAACAAAAGCGGTGGAACCGTCGCAAACGCGCCCCCTAACACCGCATACAAGAGCACTAGCAACATCCTGCCCTTATACGGTCCAAACAGCGCGATCGTCTGCCGAAATAAGCCCACTTCCAGTTCCCCCTTCAAAAAAGATTTCTCTCAAATATACTTCTGACCTGATGGGATTGGAAGCTCTTTTCCAAAAGTTCGATTATTCAGTTTTTATAGATGGATTAGAAAACGTTTACATTCAACATAAAAAAATCTCTCCCCATGCGGGGAGAGATCTTCGTCCAGGTGGTGCTACTTCTTTTGCGTAAAGGAGGCAGTGTAATAAAACATACCGCAGATCAACGCTACGAATACGAAAGCACCAGCAGCAAATCCGAGCAGAGCCATTACTGTTATACCTCCTTGTTATTTAACAAGTTCCATGATACGAGTACCGCACCAATTTGCGAACTCGCCAACGGACATCATGTCGGTGATCACCAGCGTCAGAACGCCGGCCATTACGGTGTACAGGAACACAGACAGTGCAGCCGGAACCAGACGGTTCAGCGCTTTGGTGTTGCGCTCGCTGTAGAACTTGCCGATCGCCATCATGAAGCCGATGCAGACGAGCGCCAGCGCGAATTGCAGGAAGTAGATCGACATGTGCGTCGTCCATGCATGCGCGCCCAGCCCGTGTACATACGACATCAGCCAGAGCTGCATCGCAGCATAGCCGGTGATCGCCAGGGTCGCCAACACCATCATGGCGTTGAACTTGCCCATCGCTTTCGTGCGGAAGAAGTTAGCCGCCAACAGGACCAGGAAACCTGCAACCAGCAGGAAGATGGTCGTAAACGCCGGAAGGTTCGCGTTTGCACCGAAGTCCACATTGAACTTATCCGGTGCCCAGCCGCGCAGGTACACGTTCGCAGCAACGAAAGTGCCGATGAAGAACGTGAATGCGATCAGGGACAGCCAAGTCGCAAATACGCCGTTGTCTTTAATGCCTGTGCCTTCGCGATGCGGCACCCAATCGGGAGCGTGATGTGCAGACATCTTCGTTCCTCCTTTTCTTCGAGATTACAGATACGGTTCTACGATCATCACGATGCTCAGCACCGTGAGATAGATCAGAGAATATACAAACGAAATGCGCGACCATTTGATCGTGTCTTTTGCAACAAAACCAGCGATCGACAGCCCCAACCAGCCGAAGCCGAGAATCAGCGAAGCGATCAGGTAGGTGTAGCCCATGTTCGGGATCAGGTACATCAGGAACGATACCGGCACCATCGCCGAAACATAGCGGATCATGTGACGCTTGGTCACATCGAAGCCTTTGACGACCGGAAGCAGCGGAATGCCCGCTTTCCCGTAATCTTCCGCACGGCGGATCGCCAGCGCCAGGAAGTGCGGCGGCTGCCAGAGGAACATCCACAGGAAGAGCATCCAAGCGCCAAAGTCCATCGTCCCGCTGAACGCGGTCCAGCCCATCACGATCGGCACGGCACCGGAGATGCCGCCCCAGACGGTGGATGTGGTGGACGAGCGCTTCAGCCACATCGTGTACATGACAACATATACGAACAGACCGATCAGACCCAGGAACGCCGTCAGTGCATTGACGAGGAACGTCAAGATCAGCGTGCCGACCAGCGCGAACCCCACGCCCAGCCAGAGAACGTGAGTAGCGTTCAGGCGACCGCTCGGCAACGCGCGCTTTTGCGTGCGCTCCATGTTTTTATCCAAGTCACGGTCGATATAGTTGTTCAAGCAAGTGCCGGCCATGATCACCAACGCTGTACCGATCAGCGTGTAGAAAATCAGGTCGCCTGCGGCTTGGCCGTCCGAAGCCAGCCAAAGGCCGGCAAAGACGGTCATCATGTTCGCAAGGGTGATCCCGATTTTTGTTACCGTCACAAAGTCACGCCAGGTGCCGGTCGGAGTTTCCGACAGCGGTCCCGGTTCCATGACCGGATTCGAGACGCGAGAAGCGGTCGAAGAAGATTGTACAGTCTGTTCCAAAGTAATACCCCTCCCAGCAAGATTCTAGAGATCTCTCTCTGTTACAGATGACCAGAAGGAGCCGGAACGACCAGGACCCACTCCCTGATCTTGAATGCCGAACAGGAAACGATGTGACGCTCGTACTGCTTGAGTGTCAGCAAGCGGGACCAACCGGCCGTGCTCCATCAGGAGTCATCATCGACAAGTGCGACTGAACGAAACGACAGTTGACCACCATGACTACTCCTTCCGCGAGTTGCCAGTATTCCACCGCTTGTGACCTCGAAATCGTTGCGACGATTATGCGGTTACACCGTCATCGTCGAGCGATTTGCCGTCTTTTTGCTCACCGAATTGGTACGGGTCGGCAGTAACGACCGGCATCGCTTCGAAGTTGAATTCGGTCGGCGGCGAAGAAGCATGCGTCCACTCGAGCGTTTGAGCGCCGAACGGGTTTTGCGAAGCTTTTTCACCCTTGAAGAGCGAGTAGGCAAGGTTAATGAACAGCAGGAGCGCAGCGACACCCATGAGGTAGGAACCAAGGGTTGCCAACTGGTTCAGCGTTGTCAGCTCAGGCTGGTAGAAGAATACGCGGCGCGGCATACCTGCCATACCGATGAAGTGCATCGGGAAGAAGGTCAGGTTGGTCGCGATGAAGTACAGCCAGAATCCGACTTGGCCAAATTTTTCATTGTACATGCGGCCGGTTACTTTCGGGAACCAGTAGAACATACCCGCAAGGATCGCCGTCATGGATCCACCTAAGATTACGTAGTGGAAGTGAGCGATAACAAAGTAGGTGTCGTGCAGGTGAAGGTCAACCGGAACCGCACCCAGCATGATACCGCCCAGACCGCCGATGGTGAACAGGCCGAGGAAGCCCAAGGACACGAACAGCATCGGGGTGGTGAACTTGATCTGGCCGCCCCAGAGGGTCGCGAGCCAGTTAAAGATCTTGATCGAGGTCGGCACCGCGATGATCATGGAGGTGATCATGAACGGGATACCTTCCGACATTTGCATACCTGCTACGAACATGTGGTGAGCCCATACCATGAAGCCAAGGAAACCGATCATGATCGAAGAGTAAGCGATCGCTTTATAACCGAAGATCGGCTTGCGAGCGAAGACCGGCAGGATCTCGGAAACGATACCCATCGCCGGGATGATCATAACGTATACAGCCGGGTGCGAGTAGAACCAGAACAGATGCTGATACATCATCGGGTCCCCGCCCTCAGCTACGTTATAGAAGACCGTGCCAAAGTGACGGTCGAGCAGCAGCGTGGTGACTGCGCCCGCCAGCGCCGGAGTACCGAACAGCTGGATGAAAGAAGTGACAAGGTTCGCCCACACGAAGAGCGGCATGCGGTTGAAGGTCATGCCTTCCGTGCGCATGTTCCAAGTGGTGACGATAAAGTTGATCGCTGCGAGGATCGAAGAGAGACCCAAAATGTGGACCGCCGTGACCCAGAAGTCCAGACCGGCACCTTGAGATTCGATCGAGTACGGCGGATACGCCGTCCAGCCTACATCCGGAACTGCTCCCACAAAGAAGGAAGCGAACAGAACCAGGCCGCCCAGCAGGAACAGCCAGTAGGACAGTGCGTTCATACGCGGGAACGCCATGTCGTGTGCACCGATCATAATCGGCACGAGATAGTTACCAAAAGCACCGGTGAGCATCGGAATGATCCACAGGAAGATCATGATGGTACCGTGCACGGTGAACGCTTGGTTAAATTGCTGCGGCTCGAGTACCTGAGTGTCAGGCATCGCGAGCTGCGTACGGATCAGGATCGCCGCCAGACCGCCAAAGAAGAAGAAGATAATCGAGGTGAGGGCGTACATAATCCCGATCTTCTTGTGGTCAACGGTTAGAATCCAATCGCGGAAGAAAGACTTGCGCTTTACATCTCCCGTCGCTGCCAACGTTTCCACCCCCATCGTAAGTCAGATAGTGTTACTTCAGAGATTTGATATACTCTACAACGTTCTTCATTGCATCCGGCTCCAATTGGAACGCCGGCATCATACCGGAGTTGAAACCTTCCGGAGTTTTTGCGTCCGGAGTCATGATCGCTTCTTCCAGGTATTTTTCGTCGACCGTGACTTCTTGGCCGTTTACGATTTGTTTTTTGCCGAAAAGACCTTTCCAGGTCGGACCTGCGGACTTGCCGCCGTCGATGGTGTGGCAAGAGGTGCAGCCGTTCGATTGAATGACGTATTGCGCATCAGTCTTCGGACGGGTCAGCTCTTTATCCACCCATGCGGTGAACTCGTCAGCCGGCATGATCTGCAGGTCTGCGAGCATGTTGGAGTGCTGGTTGCCGCAGTATTCCGCGCAGATGATGCGCTTTTCGTATTTGTTCTCCGCGTTGTTAAACGTTTCCGCTTTTACCCAGAAACGGGTCTCGCGGCCAGGCACCGCGTCTTGCTTGACGCGGAATTCCGGAATCCAGAACGAGTGGATGACGTCCTTGGAGTAGATCTTAAACAGGACGTTCTCGTTTTCCGGGATGCGAAGTTCGCCGTAAGTTTTTGCACCGTTCGGGTACTCAAACTCCCATGCCCACTTCATGCCCGTGACCTTAATTTCGTACACGTCGGTCGGCGGCTCTTGAATGGTATAGACCATACCACTCGAGTAGATACCGATACCGACCAGGATCAGCGCGGGAATCATTGTCCAGATGACTTCAGCCTTGGTATTGCCGTGAATCGCCAGACCTTGCTTATCCGGATGCTTTCTCTTGTACCGAATAAGGAAGATAACCAGGAGCGCTTCTACCAAGATGAACGCAACGAGGGAAATCCAGAAGATCATCCCAAACAGACCGTCGATGTCTTTCGCCGTCTGCGTTATGGCCTCTGGAAGATAAAAGTTACTCAGTCCCACTTGTCCTCCTCCTATCTGTGAAATTTCGATAAGTGCTGCGGAAGAAGCTGTGCATTCTCCCTGTTTTCACGCCAAAGACATGCCGTTCGACGTGTTCAGACAGCATTCTACTTCTCGATTATACTAGTTCTTCCCGCGTTCATGTTTTCTTTTTTATGTCCATTTTGGTCATTTTCTTGACAAAAATGTGACTGACCACACTGAATCTTCGTTTTTTGACGACACAGTGTGATTCTCAGAGGAGAAAAAGCCTTGCCCGCGCAGGAAAAACCAACCGTAAATCTACTGACAGAGAACGCAGATTCCACAGACTCGCCTCCCATTGTACACCAAAAAGACCCCTTGCAAACAAGGGGCCTTTTTTTGCTAGTCTTGGTCTCTTTTGCGCGGAGGCAGCGGACCTAAGTACTGGTACAGGTCACACTCGATGCGGCCGTTGAACAGCTTGCGTTTTTTATCGGCGCGTTTGCCGTAGAACTTCTCGAAGCTCTTGTTCGACGTCAGCATGAACACCGACCACGTGTCGAGTTGCTTGGCGACGACGCCGAGCTCCTGGTACATCGCTTCGACTTCACGGCGCTCGCCGAGGCGCTCGCCGTATGGCGGGTTGCCGATCATCACGCCGTATTGCGCTTCCGTCTTCAGCGCTTTGACAGGCAGGTTCTTCAGGCGGATCGCATCGGACACTTTCGCCTGCCGGATGTGGTAGTTGGCGAGCGACAGCACTTCCGGATCGATGTCCGAGCCGATGATCTCCAACGGCCGGTCCATCTGGGCAAGATCTTTCGCCTCTGCGCGCGCCTGGTCCCAGATCCGCTGCGGCACGACCGGCCAATTCGAGGCGGTGAAGTCGCGGAACAGGCCCGGCGCGATGTTGCGGCCGATCAGCGCCGCCTCGATCGGGATCGTGCCCGAACCGCAGAACGGGTCGATCAGCGGGCGGTCCGGCTTCCAGCGCGTCAGGTCGACGATCGCTGCGGCCAGCGTCTCTTTCAGCGGCGCCTGTGCGGTCAGCTGACGGTAGCCGCGCTTGTGCAGCCCGGCGCCCGAAGTGTCGAGCGTGATCGTCGCAATGTCTTTGTTTAAGGCGACCTGAATGCGGTAGAGCGGGCCGTTTTCATCGAACCATTCGATGCCGTACGCTTCTTTCATCTTCTCGACGACCGCTTTTTTGACGATGCTCTGGCAGGCCGGGACGGAGGAAAGCTGCGATTTTTGCGACTTGCCGTCCACCGGGAACTCGGCGTTTTTCGGGAGCCAATCCTGCCACGCCACCGCTTTGACGCCTTGGAACAGCTCTTCAAACGAGGTGGCTTTGAACTCGGCCATCTTGATCTGCACGCGGTCGGCGCTACGCAGCCAAATGTTGGCGCGGGCGATCGCCGACGCGTCGCCTTCCCACTCGACGCGGCCGTTTTCGGTGCGCACGTCGGTGTAGCCGAGGTTTTTCACTTCGCGGGCCACGATCGCTTCAAGTCCCATCGGAGCGGTGGCAATCAGGGTAAATTTTGACATATGTAATCCTCATCCGTTCTGAGAGTGTTGTGAATCAACGCAACCTGATGCAGGAACCTGACAAGCTGCAGGCAGGCGATGGATCGCTAGTCCATCTCGAAGAGCAGTTCCCCTTCTTTGTCATAAAAGCCTTCGCCATCCACCTGCAGGTGGCCGTCGGTCGCGTCGAGCAGATGCTCGAGCAGCTTCTCGGCGAGCTCCCAGCCCTGCTCGGTGATGTCGTCAGGGATCAGGCAGGCAAAAATCTGCTCGGTGCCCGACAAAATCTCGGCGACGGCCGCTTTGCCCGCGCCTTCGAGCGCTTGCAGGTTCTCTTGAAATTCGGCGATCTCTTCGGCCAGATCGCCGCTTTCCTCCCCGGACCGCGAGCGGTCGAGCATCAGGGACATCTTGTTCGGGTCGTACGCGAGGTGCAGCGTCTGCCAGTTCGGATCGGCAAAGCGCTCCTCTTCCTTGTCGGGGAAGGTCTCAAACGAAAAGCCTTCCTGCGCCAGGCTCTTGGTCAGTTCTTCGAGCCCGGGCGCTGTTTGCTGCTTGGTCATCACACGCAGAAAATGGGCCATTGGTGCTGCTCCTTACATCTAATAGTCGATAGTCTCTCTGCTAGTATTGCCCAATCCCAAGAAAAAGACCAGCCTGTCGGCTGGTCTTTTTGCGAAAACTTGCATCTAGCGGGCGAGCTGGACCCCGTTCTCGATCAATTCTTGGAGCCCTGCACCGGTCGCAGCCAGTTGCTCCAGATGCGCTGCGATCTGCGCTTCCCGCTCCGGCGCCAGCGCCTTCGGAGCGAGCAGTTCGAGGATCTCCACGCGCAGGAGCCAGTCGTTCGGGTAGGACTGGTCGAGGTCGCTCAAGACGCTCGCCGTCACATCGCGCACTTCGCTGTCTGCCGCCTGCGATTCGCGCAGGTCGCGGATCGTCTGGTAGAGGTCATACAGCTTCTGCTCTTCTGCCGTCACGTCATGGCGCTTGGTGTTCAGCGCCGACTTGCTGAACGTGGAAGCCGCCCAAGCTGCGCGGTCGGCCGCACCGGCATAGACGGAAGTGATCGCCGCGCCGACCGCCATGTCGAACGTGCCCCACTCCGCTTGGAACAGAACGGTGTCGCCATGGGTGACGGTGCAGTTGTCAAAGCCGATCAGCACGATCTTGCCAGCTTCGCGCTGCACGTATTTCACTTCGCCTGCCACTTGCACGCCCGAAGCAAAGACCAGCTCAGCGTGAGCGCCGACCTTCAGGCCTGCCTCATCCAGCTGTGCATCGGAGAAGTCTTCCAGCGGGGTTGCAAAACCCTGCACCCGGCCGATCGGCGAGCCGAATCCTTCGCCGTGGTATTCGAGGTCGTGGCCGTCGAGCATCTTGTTGTCCACCGACAGCATGGTCGGACCGGTCGTCTTCAGGTAGACCGCTTCACCCGCGCCATCGTATTCGAGATGCGTGAACGTGCCGCTCACCTGCAGGCCGGACGAGTAGACCGCGGTGGCGAGGTTGTCGGAGCGCACCGCTTTTTTCAGCGACGCCGTGCCGCCGACTTGGTAGGCCATCGTTTTGGCGAACGCTTTGACCGCTTCGGTCAGCTGCTCAAAGTTCTCGCAGACATACAGCTGCGGCTGCGGCTCGGTGATGTTGTAGTCTTTCGTCGAGCACGCTTCGAGGCTGAACGGCACCTTTTGCACGTGCGGACGGTACAGCGCACGGCTTTCCCCCATCGAGGAGAGCAGGCCGGCACCGTAGATCTTCGGGTCTTGAACCGAGCCGATCAGCCCGTATTCCACCGTCCACCAGTACAGCTTGGAGATGTCGCCCGCCTCGGACGACTCGGTGACGGCAGCTTCGGCCTGCGCCAGTTTATCCTCTGCCGCCTGCACCTGCTCCGCCGTCGCGCGCGGATCTTCCTTGACGATGGAGAGCAGGCGGATCGCTTCGTAGAGGTCGTGGTCTTCTTTGGAAGCGAGCGCCTTGGCGCCTATTTCGCCGAAGAACTGCAGGAATTCCGCATAGCCCGGATCATGCAGCATCGGCGCGTGACCGGCCGATTCATGGATGATGTCGGGCGCCGGGGTGTAGGCGATGTGATCGAGCGTGCGGATGTCGCCGGCGATCGGGAGCAGCCGATGCGCCTGAAAGTCAAAAAACGCAACCGGCGGAATAAAGCCGTCGATCGCCACAGCGCCCCAGCCCATCTTGCTCAGTTCAACGTTCATCTCTTCGATATTCGGAACCGACTCGGTGGACATGCCGGTTACGCGCAACCCGTCCTGATAGGAGCCATAGCCCTTCTCGGCGAGGAACGCGCAGTTTTGACGAAGCACATAGCGCCAAACAGCATGGTCGATCGGCGTATATTTTTCATAGGTTTGTTCCACGCAGAAGGGCTTGAGGTGCGGCGGAACCGATAGCAGTTTATGAGTAGTAACTGGATTGTTGCTCAATGTGAAGACCCCCTTCGAGATCAGTATACCTTTCTACTACTCTACCATACATGATGAATCGATTCGAAACAATATTCCGAACAAGAAATCTACATGAATTTGTAAAAAATCTGGCGGCGCGGATTGTTTTGAGAAAAAGCGGTTGTGGTATACTAACGGGGAAATCAAGGGTTCGTATGTACATATTGAAGGAGTTGTTTTGAAATGAGCCAAAACGAAGCATTGCTCACGCTGGAGGGCTGGTTTGCCCTGCACGATTTCCGCAAGATCGACTGGGAAGCCTGGAAGGCAGCTTCCGAAGAAGTTCGCCAGAAAGCGCTGGACGAGCTGCACGGTCTGATCAGCAAGTGGAACGACAACGAAGCGGCGCAGCAAGGCAGCACCGCCACGTACTCGATCGTCGGCCACAAGGCGGACATGGTGTTCATGTTCCTGCGTCCGTCGCTGGAAGAGCTGAACGAGATCGAGAATGAATTTAACAAAACGAGCTTCGCCGACTTCACCTACCAGGACTACTCCTATGTGTCGGTCGTCGAGCTTTCCAACTATGTGAACAACCCGGACGCCAACCCGTACGAAGACCCGCAAGTCCGCGCGCGCCTGTACCCGGCTCTGCCGAAGGCGAAGCACATCTGCTTCTACCCGATGAACAAAAAGCGCGAAGGCAACGACAACTGGTACATGCTGTCCATGGAGCAGCGCCGCGAAATGATGCGCGCCCACGGCATGATCGGCCGCAAATACGCGGGCAAGATCAAGCAGATCATCACCGGTTCTGTCGGCTTCGACGACTGGGAGTGGGGCGTGACCCTCTTCTCCGACGATTCGCTGCAGTTCAAGCACATCGTGTATGAAATGAGATTCGACGAAGTGTCCGCCCGCTTCGGCGAGTTCGGCAACTTCATGGTCGGTAACATTCTCGATGCGGAAGGCATCGAGAAGCTGTTGAAGCTGTAGGTAAACTGAAGAACCGCTTTGATGAACCCCTCATTGGATCGCCATGAGGGGTTTTTTCATATCCAGACACGACACAGCTGGCCTGCAATAGGAGCGACCTGGATCAATCCTCATGCGCGCAGAATACATAAGAAGATAGGAAATAAGCATGGTTCGTGGTCAAAAAATGGAGGTGGTGGTGGTGCCTGCGATCGTCGGAAGCTTCGTTATCAACAACAACTCATCGGGTGGGATCATAGAAGTTGGCGATACATTCTTGATTTCACCAAAAGCGACGTCAAAATTTTTTAACGGGGCAGGATCATACTTGGTTGGGAATGTCGCGATCACTGGAACGAGTGCCAACTCGACATTGGTCAATGATTCCGACGTTATTGACTCTAGTACGAATACTGGTGTTTAATTTCGCCGAAGAGTTCGACCGCTGCGGGAAGTTCGGCAACTACCTTGTCGGCAATATCTTGGATGCAGAAGGCTTCTGTAAGAGGTTGGGCGTGTCATCCCGAAGATCGCCAACTCGGTTTGAAGATACACAGGCCGTACGACTTGTTTGTTTCGGTCATGACCCTCGATGGTACGCCATTCGAGGTTTTTTTTATGACCATGCCTCTTTTAAAAGCTTCACGCCAAATTGGATTTCCTCGATCGATAAATTGCTGAACCCGATTTTAATAATTGGTTGATCGGTCCTGTTTTTCATGAAGAAACGTGAAGTAGGATAGACTCTGACCCCCTGAATGGACGCTTGTTCAATCAGCCATTCTTCGGAACGATCCAAGTGTACTTTGACTAATAAGTACAAACCAGACTGTTCACCAATTATCGATACATCTCGCTCGAAGTATCTTCTCAATTCAGAAACTAGGCACTGCATTTTTCGCTTATATACAAGACGCATGCGTTTAATATGGCGGTTCCATTCCCCTGCTTCCATAAATTTCGCCATTGCAAATTGGCTAAGTAGTGAAGTGGTACTTTCGAAATGTGCGAATTGATTTTTATAACGGTCGATCAGGGACTGCGGCAACACCATATAACTGAGACGAATTCCCGGAAGAAAGCACTTTGAGAAATTTCCCAGATAGATAACTCTCGTTGCATCGATAGAAGCGAGAGCGGGAAATGGTTGTTGGGTATAGCGAAATTCACTATCATAATCGTCTTCAATAATATATCCTTGCATCTTGTTTGCCCAATGGATCAGTGCATGCCTTTGTTGAATGGGCATGCTTACTCCGTATGGACTGTGATGGGACGGTGCCACGTAGATGAGCCGTGATTTCAGATGTTCTAAATGTGAAAAATCTGCGCCCGTCTCATACACCGGCAAAGTTTCAAGCGTAAAACTATTTAATTGAAACGCTTCCCGAGCCCCATCATAACCAGGGTCCTCCACAATCATGCCAGAAAAATCATGTTTCAGGACAAGACCGAGATACACGAGCAGTTGTTGGGTACTACTTCCGATAATGATTGCATGTGGATCTGTTCTCACCCCACGCGACTGGAGTAGATATTCTGAGATTTGTTCGCGCAGGCACAATTCACCAAAAGGTTCCCCGTACCGAAAGCTGTCCTTCCCCGTTAAGACTTGATTCGAAATCCTCCGCCATGTTTGTAAAGGGAAATGCGATTGATCGACGACGTCTGCGCGGAAATCAATGTGAACAGGTGATAGCGGCTCGATTGGCTCGTGATGAGAAGAGTTGCGACCCTCTTGAAAGCAAAGGGGCTCTACTTCATTCACAAAAAAACCCACTCGCCCTTCCCCACGAATATACCCTTCAGCAACCAGCTGCTCATAAGCCATTAATGTTGTATTGCGACTTACTTGGAGCGATTGTGCAAGATGGCGAATGGAGGGTAACGGCTCATCCACTTTTATGTCACCCTGTTCAATCAGCAATTTGAATTGCTCGTATATTTGTTTGTATTTAGGGGAGCTGTCCGTAAAAGCAAAGATAGTGGTTTTCATTTTCGTCTCCCTGACATGTGTTATTTTTCAATACTGTATCTTTTCTCATGTCAGATTGGATTATATCATACTGGGGAAGGATAGCTGCTGCATGTAAAAAATAGGATGGAGGAGGAGGTTTCAAATGTATATCCCAGAGCATTTCGTGATCAAAGAAGTAACGGCTGCCTACAATGTCATTCAGGAGAACAGTTTTGCAACGTTGTTTTCCATGCATAATGGAGTACCCTTCGCTACACATTTACCTTTGACGTTGAATAAGGACAAGACCCATTTGTACGGTCATTTTGCCCGTCCGAACCCACAGTGGAAGGATATTCAAAATCAGCAGGTCCTAACCGTTTTCCACGGTCCTCATTGTTACATCTCTCCCTCCTGGTATGAGACCAATAAAGCTGTGCCAACGTGGAATTATGTGACCGTTCATGTTTACGGAAAAGTTGAGCTACTCGAGGACGAACAAGAGCTCGTGAGTTCCTTGAACGATATGGTCTTGAAGTATGAGGCTCCTGACACTTCTTACAGATTGCAGGATGTAGATGCTGAATATTTCAGTGGGTTGAGCAAAGGTGTTCAAGGATTCAAAATCAAGATCGAGAAGATTGAGGGGAAGGCAAAACTTAGTCAAAACCATTCCTCACACAGGCAAGAGCTCGTGATCAAACAGTTGGAACAGATACCTTTTACAGACGAGCAACAAATTGCCTCTTTGATGAAAGCCAACCTTGATCAGAACGTGTAACCTTG
Organism: Tumebacillus sp. BK434; assembly: GCF_004340785.1. Taxonomy (NCBI): domain Bacteria; kingdom Bacillati; phylum Bacillota; class Bacilli; order Caryophanales; family Alicyclobacillaceae; genus Tumebacillus; species Tumebacillus sp. BK434. The sequence goes on from NZ_SLXS01000003.1 coordinate 369,148, forward strand.
GTTTCCCACGGCAAGGAGGGGCCAGATAATTATAACGAAATGGAGAAATGATTGATGCCTAGATTTATCGTCGAAGATGATTTTTGGTCGTTATTCCCGCACGCAAAAATAGGCACCGTGATTTGCCAAGGGATTGATAATTCAATACGGGACGTTGAGAGCTACGAGGATCTCCTGCAGAAGGCACATCAAGAAGCGCATAAGTTTCTCAAACTGGAGGAATTCAGTAGTAATCCAGTCGTATTCGTTTGGCGAGAAGCTTTTCAGAAATTCAAGACAAAAAAAGGAGCAAGGTGTTCCATAGAAGCTTTATTAAAAAGAGTCAAAAATGGCAGCCATATTGGAACAATAAATCCGCTCGTTGACATCTATAATTCAATTTCATTGCGCTATGGGCTTCCGTGTGGTGGAGAAGATATCGACACTTTTGTAGGCGATCTTCGACTCACACAGGCAAATGGTGGCGAGTCGTTTCTTCCATTGGGGGATACTAGTAATTCTTCGCCATATGAAGGTGAAATTGTTTATAAAGACGATGCTGGTGCAATATGCAGATGTTGGAACTGGCGTGAAGCTCAAAGGACGATGCTAACAGAATATACGAAAAACGCATTCCTTTGTATTGAGTCAATAGATGAAATGCGGAGCGATGAATTTCTTATGGCGCTTGAAGAATTGTCTGACTTAGTGTCACGCAATCTTGGTGGTACCGTGAAGATTGAAGTGTTAGATATAAATCATAAGGAAATTACAATCTTTGGTTAGGTCTCACTTCTGACGCATCATGTTCGTAGACGGAAGAAACAAGCCTCCATTGGGAACTCCCATTGGAGGCTGTTCTCATTGACTCCCTGCTTCCCGACCCATTTCCAGATGCAGATGCAGATGCAAACGCAGCAAGCGCGAAAGATCATCCGGCGTGTCCACATCAAAAAAGCAGGCTGCATCGGCCACGTCCACCGTGCGCAGCGCCAGATGGGACGGCCGGCTGCGCAGCAGTTCGCGCGCGCCGGTATCCCCCTGCAATTTGAGGAGTTCCGGGAAGACAGCCGCTGCAAACAGCACGGGCGGCCGCACGATGCCTTGGAAACTTGCCGCGACGACCTTCGGTTTGCCCGGCTGTTCCGGCCAGCTCTCAAGCCAAGCGCTGTGCAGGCGGTCGATCAGCCCGACCGGAACGAGCGGCTGATCGGCCAGCAGCACCATCGCCCCTCGTGCCTCCACCGCCATTGCCGCCCGCAGCCCGCATCGCAGCGATTCCGCCTGCCCCTGATCCGCATCCGCACAGACCGCCTGCGTCCACTTCGCGCTCCAGGCTCCTTGCCGCAGCGCATCGTCCACCCAGTTCAGGTCATCGTCTGCCCGGGTCACCACAAAAATGTGATCGAGCGTCGAGCGCAGCGCGGCTGCCAATGCGAAGCTGCCAAGGTGCCGCTCGCCGACCGGCAGCGCGATCTTGTTCGTGTCACCGCCCATGCGGCGGCCGCTTCCCGCCGACAGATAGATCCCAACGACGCCGCCGCTCTTCATTTTCGCCTCCGGGTCTGAATCAATTCGGCCAAGATGCTGACCGCGATCTCTTCCGGCCCCTCTGCGCCGATCGGCAAGCCGACCGGTGAGCGCACGTCCTCAGGGATTTCTTCCCCCTTCAACAGCCGTGACGTCCGATGTCGCGGGCCGAGCACTCCGAGGTAGCCCGGCTTGTTCTGCAGGAGCAGGTGCAGGGCCTCCTGATCGCGCCGAAAATTGTGCGTCATGATCACCACCGCGTCCTCGGCAGACCAAGTCAGCGCTGCCAGTACTTCAGACAATGGCCCGACGAACAGCCGATCCGCCTGTGGAAAATGCACCCGGCTGCAAGCGTCTGCCCGCCAGTCGGCCACCGTCACCGCGTACCCCGCCTCCGCCGCAAACGCAGCCAAGGGCCGCGCGTCCTCCCCCGCGCCGACCAGCAGCAGGCGCGGCTTGGGCAGCATCACTTGCAGATAGCACTCGCCCTCTGCCCCCTCCAGCCTGCACAGGCCGCTCTTGCGGCTCTGTCCGATCTGCCGCCACGCCTCCTCCGCGACCCTCTCGATCCCTGCTCCCCAGTTGCCAAAAGCGTCTCCCGTCCGGGTCAGATAACAGGTGCGCGCCACCGACCCTTCCGCCGTCAGCTGTTTGACCAGCAGCACCGGCATTCCGCACTGCACCAGCGCCTGCATCTGCAGCCAATCGCGCCGCATCCGCTCATCGACCGGCTCGGCCAGCACATGAATCACCCCGTTGCAGCCTGCGCCCTGCCCCCAGGACAGATCGTCTTCCGAGCTCATGTCATAGACCAGCGTGCGCGCCTCGCCTTGTTCCCAGAGACGCGGGAATCGCGCTTCGAGGTCCGATTCCAGACATCCCGCGCTGATCACGCCGACGCCGCAGCAGCCCGGCAGCAGCAGCCGGCACGCTCCTTCTTTGCGGTATGCCGACCCTTCGACGCGGATCACCGTGGCCAACACGGCCTGTCGCGGCGCGCTTTGCAGCGCTGCTGCGATGAGATCCAGCTCCTTCATCGCCCACCTCCCTGCTGCGCTTGAGCCAGCGCCGCTTTCATCGCCCCGCGGATCTCCTGATAGCTCGTGCAGCGGCAGATGTTCGATTGCAGCCATTCCCGGATCACGTCTTCATCCGCGTCAGGGTGAATCTGGGCCAACGCATGGCACACGATCAGAAATCCCGGTGTGCAGAAGCCGCATTGAAAAGCAAAATGATGGACGAAAGCCTGCTGGATCGGCGTGCCCTGCAGCCCTTCGATCGTCGTAACCGATTGCCCGACCGCTTCGATCGCCAGCATCATGCAGGATTTGACCGGCCAGCCGTTGATCTGCACGGTGCAGGTGCCGCAGTCGCCATTTTCACAACCCGCCTTCGCCCCTGTCAGCTCCAGCTGTTCCCGCAGCGCCTGCAAGAGCGTGTCGGCCGAGCGGATGAACGCCCGGTGATGCTCGCCGTTGACCCGCAATTCCACTTCGCATTTGCCCGTCCCGTTGGAAATCATGCACTTCCTCCTTTCAAAGCGGCCCACGCGTCCTGCAAGGCGTTGTGCAGCACAAATGCCCGGTATTCGGCCGACCCGAGGATGTCGTCGAGGATCGGAGCCGGCCAGCGCCGGATCGCCTGTTCGATGCGCACGTCGAGCGGCAGGGAGGCGTTGTTGAGCACCGCTTCGATCTCCCGCGATCGAAACGGCTCCTCGCTGACGCCGCTGAACGCCACTCGGATCCACGGGCCGGTCTGCACGGCGGCGAGACGAACCAGCGGATAATCGATCTCTTCCAGCTTCGTCTTCTTGATCGTCACATACGGCAACTCCACATCGCGGCGCGGGGTGAGCAGCCGCACGAGAATTTCGCCGGGCAGCAGGTTCAGCGTGCCGTTGAACAGCTGGAAGAGCGGAGCTTGGCGCGTGCCGGACGGTCCGGTCAGCACTGCGTGCGTGTCGGTGAGCAAGAGCGGCAGCACCGCTTCCCGGTACACGAAGCGCCCGCAGATGTTGCCGCCGACGGTGATCTTGTTGCGGTTGCTGTGGTCGGCGATGTGTCGCACGGTGTCCCCGAGCAGCGGAAACGGACGCGCCTCAGCTAGCCGCGTCAAGGTGACGTTGGCCCCGATGACCAGCACCTCCCCGTAGAATTGACAGACGTTCAGTTCGGGAATCCCTTTCAGATCGATGACCGCGCCCGTGCGGAGCTGCCCGATCCGCGCCAGGGAGATGATCTCCGTGCCACCCGCATAATACATCGGCTGCTTGCCTGCCCCGGCCAGCTTTTGATACAGCTGAATCGCGTCTGCGATCGACTCCGGACGCCAATATTCAAAATCGAAGGAGATCACGGCACCAGCCCCCTCGTCTGACGCCAGATCCGTTCAGGCGTCAGCGGCAAGCGGTTCAGCTCCGTGCCGGCGGCGACCGAGAGCGCGTTTGCAAGCGCCGGGGCCATGCCGATCGTGCCATACTCCCCGAGCGCGCGCGCTCCGTACGGTCCGTCCAGATAGGGCGTCTCCACAAAATCGACCAGGTAGCGGGGCGTCTCGCCGAAGCGAATGATTTTGAAGTTGCGCAGCTGCGGATTCAGCACATGGCCCGCTTCGTCAAAATAAAACGTCTCCCGGCTCGCCCAGCTCAAGCCCATGTTCATCCCGCCCATGATCTGCCCCGTCGCCGTGCCCCAGTTGATCACTTTGCCTGCATCAAAAACAGAAGCTGCCCGCAGCAGCCTGTAGGTGCAGTCGCGCATGTGAAACTCCACTTCGACCGCTTGGGCGCCGACCGTCCATTGCGGGCCGGGGACGCCTTTTCCCGTCTCCGGGTCGAGGTGGGTCAGCAGCTCTGAAACATAGCGGCCGCGCCCGATGACCGGGCCGCCGATGCTGCTTCCGCTGGGAAACATATAGGCCTGGGCCACATCTTTGACGTACAGAAAAACCGCCGGATCGTCGCGCACAAACACCCGCTCCCAAGCGACTTCCAATTCGTCCGGCCGCCGCTGCAAGGGGATCGACGCGGTCTGCTTCAATTGGGCGATCGCATCGTCCGCCGCAGCGAGGATGGCGCGGCCGACCATCATCGTGCTGGTGCTCCCGACCGTTTTCCAATGCTCCGGCGAGACGGCCGTATCGACATCCATCTTGATGTGGATGCGATGCATCTCCATCTGCAAGCGTTGCGCCAGGATCTGGGTGAGAACGGTGCGATTGCCTTGACCCAGTTCCACCGACCCGACGCTGAGGTTGGCCGTGCCGTCGTGGTTGAACGTCACAATCGCCCCGGACCCGGACGTCAGCGGCGCACTGGACGTCTTCCAGACACAGGCCATGCCTTTGGCGAGCACACGGTGTTCATCCAGCCGCCGCACTTGCCCTTCCTCCCACCCGATCAGCCGCTGCAACTTGTCAAGACACGCCGGCAGATCGCCGAGGTTGCTGCTGTTCAGCGGCGCTTGCGTCGGCGTCGTATCGCCCGGCTGGATCGCATTCCGGCGCCGCAGTTCCAGCGGATCGATCCCCAGCCGCCTCGCCAGCAAGTCGACGGTGCGCTCCATGCAGAAATGCGCTTCCGGATGGCCAAAGCCCCGAAACGACGTGGCATACGGATGATTGGTGTAGACGCAGAGGGCATCGCACCACACATGGTCGATGCGATAGGGTCCCGTGCAGTTGATCGCGCCCGCGATGGTAACAAAAGCACCTTGATCGGTGTAACCACCGGTGTCATAGAGCAGGGTATACTCGGCGGCCGTCAGTTTGCCGTCGCGGGTCGCCCCCAGCTTGACCCGCGCTTCCAGCCCGATGTGGCTGGCCGATGAGATCAGGTCCTGCTCGCGGGAGTTGGCGAGTTTGACCGGCCGGCCGCCGCATGCCCGGGAAGCGTGGTAGGCGATGTACTCCAACTGGATCGCCCCCTTCCCGCCGAACCCGCCGCCGACAAATGGCGCATGCACCACGATGTCCGACTCGTCGATCTGAAAAAAGCGATTGAATTGCTGTTTGATCGTGAACGGATTTTGCGTGGAGGCGTGAATGACCACCGTTCCGCCCGGCGGGGCCTCCACGATCACACAGCGCGGCTCCATCGCGCCATGATCGGCCGTGTGAAACGAGTAGCTGCCTTCGACGATCACTTCGCTCTCCGCCCACCCTGCCGCCATGTCGCCTTTGCGAATCTTGACGTGATTGCCGATGTTGGTGCGCGGAATCGGATGCACCGACTCCACATGCTCATACTCGTGCAGACGCTCATGGAGCAGCGGCGCATTCGGACGCAGCGCCTCGCTCGGGGAGTTGACGACCGGCAGCAGCTCATAGCTCACCCGCACCAGTTCGGCCGCCCGCTTGGCCAGCGCTTTCGTTTCGGCGACGGCCACCGCGACCGGCTCCCCGTGATAGCGGACTTTCTCAACGGCGAGATACGGGCGGTCGGAGAGGGCCTCCCCGAGCGGTTGCGGATACATATCCCCCGTCAGAATCGCCCGCACACCGTCGAGGGCGGCCGCATCCGTTGTGTCGATCCCAACGATCCGCGCATGGGCATGCGGACTGGTCAACAGCCAGGCATGCAGCAGTTTCGGCCTTCGCAAATCATCTGTGTATTTCGCAGCTCCTGTCACTTTGGCAAGAGATTCTTTACGGGGGATGCTCTTCCCGACGATCTCCATCCTCCAGCAGCTCCCTCCTTGATTTCCTGATACCTCCATTCGTAGTTGGTTATATGTAAGCACCGCATTGTCCCATGCGTGTGCTCCAAACGGCCGACCGGTCAAGCTTGTTCTTGTTGCGCTTCCGGAGCTGGCTCCTGCCGTGTGAAAAAGAACAAGAATGTCGCCAAAAACGCGGCCGACACAAAGATCGTCCCTTTTTTCGGCACGATCGGCGGTACTTTGTTCAATGCCATCGCTGATCACTCCTCTCAATGCTGTTGCATCCGCGAATCGCTCAGCTGTTTTGCAGTGAGCGCAGCGCATGCCTTTTCAAATCATTGACAAACTGCCTGGTCTGCGGAACATAGGCCACCCGCTTCGACTCCCCAAAAAGCGGCCCGCTCAGCACGATCGTGTAGCCCCCTTGCGTCAGCAGCGTTCCCGTCACATTGATCTGATCGAGGATCAACAACAGGGCAGCCGCTACCGAAATCAAGTCGAGTCCTGTATTTGAAGCCGGCACCTCCGGCACTCCCTGCGCCCTCAAACCGCCGGTGATCGGACCGGCAAACGACAGCGAGAAACCTCCCCCTTTAAAAAAGAAGACACCGCTGATGTTGATCTGACCGGACAGCAACAGCACGACGGTGATCACGTCGATCGAGCGGTAGATCAGCTGCACGTTGCGAGTGCGGATGCCGGTGCCTCTTTTTCTCATGCGTTTCACCTCTCTTCTTCTAGAATATTCAAGTTGCCAGAATTGGTTTGTGTTCCCGCCTGATCGAAAAAAGCCGCGCTTGGCCAGCGCGGCTTTTTTTGACATAATAATCTACTTCGTCAACTCCAAAAACTCTTCCAAATCGCCCGTCATGATCGCCACCGCATCCAGCCAGAACGCTTGCTGCGTCAGATCGACGCCGAGATGCTTGTGAGCGAGCTCTTCGACCGACATGCGGCCGGTATCGCGGAGCAGGGCGATGTACTTCGCCTCGAACGCGGCCCCTTCCCGCTGCGCCATCGCGTAGATGCCGGCGGAGAACAGGGAGCCAAACGCATAGGGATAGTTGTAAAACGGCGTGACCGTGTCGTAATAATGCCCGTGCCAGATCCACATCCACGGCGAACATTCATCCATCGCGCCGTGATACGCGGTCTGCTGCGCCTGCAGCATCAGCTCGGCCATGCGCTCCGCGCTGACCAGCCCGTGCGCCCGCTCCGCATAGAGGCTGCGGTCGAACAGGTACGCCTGATAGGTGAACATGCAGTAGAGCACCGCATTGTCGAGCTTGCTTGCGAGCAGCGCGATCCGCTCCTCGCGGTCTTCCACCTTTTGCAGCAGAGCGTCCATCACCAGCCGCTCCGCAAACGTCGACGCCGTCTCGGCCGTGCTCTTCGAATAGAGCTGGGCGAAGCGCGGCAAGTCCTTCAGCATCGAATAATGGAACGCGTGGCCGAGCTCATGGGCGATCAGGGTCGACACCGATGACAGGTTGCCGCTGAACGTACCGAGGATCCGCGACTCCCCCGTCACCGGGAACGAGGCGCAGAAGCCGACCGGCGCTTTTTGCGGCGACTTCTGGCAGTCCATCCAGCCTTCTTCAAAGGCGCGGCGCGCCAAGTCCTGCATTTGGCCGGACACGGTGCCAAACTGCTCCAGAATGATCTCCGCACACTCTTCCCACGTCACCTGCTTCGAGCTTTTCGCTACCGCCGGCGCATAGATGTCGACAAAATGCAGCTCGTCCACGCCCTGCAGCCGTTTTCTGCGCTCCAGATAGCGGGCCACGCGAGGCAGTCCCTGCTCCACCGCGCTCCACATCGAGTTCAGCGTCGCTTCGCTCATCCCGTTTTGCAGCAGCGATTCTTGCAGCGGCGACTCCCAGCCCCGCGCTTTGTACGTCTGCAGCCGGAAGCCGATGATCGAGTTCAAGGCGGCCGCACACAGCTCGGCCTCGCCTTTCAGCGCTTCCACCGCCTGCTGATAAGCGGAGCGGCGAATGTCAGCATCCGGTTTTTGATACAGGCCGTAGATCGTCGACATGGAGTGCTCCTCCACCTTGCCGTCCAGCTCGATGTTCATCCGCACCCGGCCGATCACCTTTTCAAAAAAGCGCTCCCACGCCTCGTAACCATCTACCGCCAGCGCGCTGATCAGCGTCTCCTGCTCCGTCGGCAGCATCACTTGCACCTTGCGTCTGCGCTCCTGCAGAGCGAACTCCACTTCACGCACGCCTTCCTGCGCCACCAAGCGCTCCCACATTGTATCGCCGGTCTGTGCCAGCAGCGCGTCAAAGCGGATCATCGCCGCCTTCAGCCGCGCCCCGAGCGCCGCGACGCGTCCGGCGACCAGCGGGGCGCCTTCGTCCGACGTGTCCCAGGACGAGATGCAGATGCTGAACTCCGACACCTCTTCCAGACGGCCGTTCAGATCGCCGGCCTGCCCGATCAGCTCCGCCCAAGCGCGAAGCTCCGCTTCCGACTGCGGCGCCTGCGCCGCGCCGACTTTTGCTTCGAACTGCTGAATGTCCGCATCCAATTGCGCAAAGAACGCCGCCAGTTCCTCGGAGCGGCTGCCCCCTTGAAAGATCACGTCCAGATTCCACGTTTTCGGTAAGCTCTTTTGTGTCGTCATGTCCCGTCTCCTTTTCTGGCTTGACTTGTCTCTTTTTCCAATAGTACACAATTTTCTTGCAATCGAAAAGACACCCCGCTGGGCATCTGCTCATATGTTGTCTTGAAACGGAAGGAGGAGACAAGACTTGCACGACTACCAACACGCCGCCTTGTTTGAACATCGCTTCTGGCTGCAGGTGCTCGGCGACCATGCCCGCTTTTTCCAACTCGCCACGTCAGCGAAAGAAATGCAGGACGTGCAGCAGATCAACAGGTTTATCGTCCTGTTCGACCAGCTGATGGAAACGGCGCGCTGCGATCTGTCCCGCGCCGAGCTGATGACGCTCAACCACCAGGCCGCCGAGCTGGTCAAACAGTTCCGCGCCTTTAAACTGCACGTGCAGCGCCGCCAGCTGACCGGGGAGATCGCCGTCAATCTGCCGCCGACGTTCATCAACCACATGGTCAACGAACTCGACGAATACACCCGCATCCTGAACAGCCTGCTCCAAGGCAATCTGCCGCCTGTCTATCATCCTGTGCACCACCACCTGCTCTGGCTCGCCGACGCCACCGGGCATGCGGACGGCCTTGCCGCTTTTACCGACATGAGCGAAAAGATGGTGATCGCGAAAGCAAAATCGTTCTCCAAACACTTCACCGACCTCTACCTGAAAGCGGTCGAGATGGCCGGTTTCCTGCGCACCGGGCTGCAAGACTTCCCGCCCCTCGCCCGCTTCAACCGCGAGGCGGAGCTGGAGATGCTGCTGTTCCAAGAGTTCCTGACCGAGCTGGAAGAGCTGGAGCTCGACCACTCGCTGCTCAGCATCCTCTCCCCGCTGATGCCCGACCACATGTTCCGGGAAGAATGCTACTACCTGACCAAGTTGTCTCAAGTCGCAGGCGTCAAAAAGCCGGCCTGCGACCCGACCCAGCCCCGTGTAACGGGGTAGTGGAACTGTCTCTATCTTGAATGAGTCCCTTACATGTCACATGTAGGGGCTTTTTGACGTTACGAACGAATGACAATATTAAAGTTCGCCATAGAACTCTTTCCATTTAACAATTATCTCCTTTTTTGGAATCGAAATATGGTATACTATTTCCATTGTTAAAATTCATAAGAGGAATGGAGTGTTTATTGACAATGAAAAAGACAGCAACGACTCTCGCACTCGCTGTAGCGATGACGCTGGCAGTTCCGGCAGTCACGCAGGCGGCGTATCTGACGCCGGGGACGCAGGGCCTCGATGATCTGTGGCTCACCTATGTCGGATGGTCGCCGAGCACATCGGGTGCAAAATATGCCAACCAGCAGTATTGGACGACAACAGACTTTGAAGGCGTTCTGACCCATCTGACCAGCAGCGGGACGGCGGACGACTTCATGTTCACCGACTATCTGTTCCTCGGTCTCGCTGTCAAGGACAGCGCCGGCAACCTGAAAACGCTGACCAACGCTTCGAACAACACGGCTCAAGGTACGACGATCTCCAATGCGGCCGACTGGGATACGTACCTCGACGAACTGTTCGCCGCTTCCAAGAACATCAACGCCCTCTATACGGAGGCTGCTTACAACAAGCGTGGACTCGCCGTCACGCCTGACGTCTGGATCGGCATTCCGTATCCGCACCCGGCTGTGATCGGCAGCGACACGAACCGCATCGCGAACTCCAAGGCATGGATCGACAAATTCATCACGCGCTGGAACAACGGCAACTATTCGAGCCGTTTGAACCTGCGCGGCTTCTATTGGATCTGCGAGAGCGAGTATTACAACGGCGGGTCTGCCGGCAATGACGACGGCAACGTGATGACGGCGGTCAACTCCTACGTGCACAGCAAATCTGTCGGCGGCAAATACATGAAATCGCTGTGGATTCCGTATCAAGGGGCCAACAACTGGACGCTGTGGAGTTCGTTCGGGTTTGACGCCGCGATCTTGCAGCCGCATTATTATTTCGATGCCGCCACCTCGCTGGACAAAGGCGCGTATGATGCGACCACAAACGGCGCAGGCGTCGAGATGGAACTGGGCTACAACATCACCTCCGACTCCACCGCGCGCTCCCGCTTCATCCAGTATTTGAACAAAGGCGCGACGGGCAACACCGGTACCTACTCCTATGGCCCGTACATGACGCAGGCGGCGATCGGCTGGTATCCGGGAGGCTGGGTCTGGACTCGCGATGCGGCCGGCAATCCGCTGACGAAGTCGGATGCGATCCACAACCTGTACAACAGTGGAGACAACCTGTACAACAACATCTACAAATTCGTCAAAGGCAGCTATATCTCCGGCACCGCCTACTAAGTCCCATAAAAATTAAGATATCAATACAGCAAAAAGGCACTCGACCTGCGAGTGCCTTCTCTCTGTTTCTTGAACGAACTAGATCTGCGTATTCAGCTGCTGCAGCAACTCACCGGCTTTCCCGTGAATCACCAGCTCAAAATGTTCATCCTGCGCCGTCGGCTCGTAGTTGAGAATCGCCACCCGGCCTTGTGTCATATGCGGCAGCTGCGCCACCGGGTAGACCTGCAGGCTCGTGCCGATCACCAGCACCAGTTCGGCGCTGCGAATGTCGGCCAGTGCCCGCTGCCACGGCTCTTGGGGCAGCATCTCCCCGAACAACACCACGTCCGGGCGCAAACGGCCTTTGCAGGTCTGACAAGACTGCCCGGCCAAAAAGGCATCCAGCTCCGTCCGCTGCTCGCAGGTGCTGCAGCGGACCGTGCGGATCGAGCCGTGCAGTTCACAGACCTGCTTGCTGCCCGCCTGCTGGTGGAACCCGTCCACGTTTTGCGTCGCAATGCTGTGCAAAAAGCCACGCTGCTCCCACTCCGCCAAGATCTGATGCCCCCGGTGCGGTTTGCAGCCGCGCAAACCGCCGATCCGCGCCGCATAGAACGATTGAAACAGCTCGTAGTTCTCCTCCAGCGCCTCCACCGTCGCGACGGTCGCCGGATCGATGTTGTTCCACCACCCGCTCTTGGAACGAAAGTCGGGAATCCCGCTCTCCGTCGACATCCCCGCACCGGTCAGCGCGACCGTCCGGCTCGACTCCTTGATCCACCGGGCGAGCGTCTGCAACTCCGCCATCGCTTACCGCCCATCCCACTCGGAGGCGAGCATCGAGTACACGATGTGATCCAGCCAGCGGTCATACATCCACTCGTGCTGGCGCAGCACGCCTTCTTTGACAAACCCGAGCCGCTCCGGCACGCCTTGGCTTCGCAGGTTGCCGGTGGCGACGCGGATTTCCACGCGGTTCAGCTTGTACTCGGAAAACGCCTGTTCGACCAGCGCTTGAGTCGCAGCCGTCATCAGACCGAGACCGGTGAACTCTTTGCCCAGCCAGTAGCCGAGCGAAGTCCAGCGGTTGCTCCAGTTGATCATGTGGTTCCCGATCACGCCGGCGAACTGCCCTTTGTAAAAAATGCCGTAGTGCGTGCCGCCGTTTTTCGCCAGCTGTTCGCGGGCCATCTTGATAAACGCCAGCGAATCGGCCGGCGACTTGTTCATGTCCACAAAAGGCAGCCATTCGCGCAGATGCTCGCGGTTGCTGTCGATCAGGCGATAGACTTCCTCAGCGTGATGCTCTTCCAGCAGTCGCAGTTCCGCGCCTGCAAACAGTTCTACTTTCAACATCTCGTTCACCCTCTCGATCGTAGCAAATTTCCAATCATTGTAGCACAGATCGCCCAAATATTGTGCGCGGTAGATACTTGTCCGTTTCTTCCAATCCCCCGTACGCATCGTATGTAACAAGGAAACCCGAAGGGGGTGACGTTGCTATGTACGGCTGTTTCGGTCCATTCACCCGTTGGGCGGTCGTTTTCTTGATCATCTTCGTGCTGTTCATCCTGCTCACTCCGCTCTACTAATTCGTTCCACGCAGAAAAGGGATTGGCTCCGCAGTGGAGCCAATCCCTTTTCTCTTTGCACAGGCCGGAGGGTCTTCATATCGATCTTGATGCATCAGGAAACCCTTTCCAATCAGCTTGTAGTATACTACTGTCACCAAGACAGGAAACGGATGTGACAACATGCACCTGCGGATGGTGTTTGGCCAAAGCAAAATCGTGATGTTCCAGCTCGCCCCGCAGACGGCGGATGAACTGCACGCGCATGAAGCGGCGTATCAGATCTCGATCCCGATCAAAGGCACCGCCTCCCTGCTCCACAACAGCAAGGCGCGGGACCTCGACGCCGGTCAGCGGCTGGTCGTCTCGCCGGGAGATTTGCATCAGCACCGGACGGACGACAGCCCGGCACGCCTGTTGCTGATCACCTTGCAACAAGAGCTCGTGCAGCAGGCGGCCGAAGCGCATCTGCAAAAGCCGTGCCCGCCGATCGAATTTGCCCCGTGGGGCGATGCGGCGCAAGACCGCTTGCGGCGGCTGGTCGAGCACCAGCTGCGCAGCGCCCTGACCGCACCGGACGCGGTGGAGTTCGAGGCGGAGCTGGCCGCGCTTCTGCTCACAGCCCAGCCCGGCTCGCACACTGCACTCTGGCAGCGGCAGACCCCGCCGCTCGATCACCCGGCCCTGCTGCGCGCGGTCACGCTGATCCATGACGACCTGGCGGGCGACTTGACGCTCGACCGCTTGAGCCTCGCATCGGGCCTGAGCAAATACCACTTCGCCCGCCTGTTTCGCGAGCTGCTCGGCCAGACTCCGAGCCGCTACATCCGTCAGGCCCGCCTCGACCGCGCGGAACGGCTGCTGCGCCAGACCCGGGACGACATCACAAGTATCGCCTTCGCCGCCGGGTTCGGCAGTCTGAGCGCCTTCGAGCAAGCGTTCAAAAAGCGCTATGGGCGGACGGCCGCCGAATACCGCAAGCAAATGTGAGCGCCTCCGCCGCCTCCTTCTACGCTCCGAGCAACCAGGCGGCCACCAGGCCCAGCCCGGCACCCGTCAAGATGTCGGACGGATAATGCAGCCCGAGATACACCCGCGACAACGCCACCAGTGCGGCCAGTCCATACCACACGCCGGCAAACGCGGGCAGTGCCCCTGACAGCACTGCCGCCGTGCAAAACGCCGCTGTGGAGTGGCCGGACGGGAACGAAGCGTCCTGCAGCAGATGCCGCCCGGTCCGCACATTTTCCAACACCCGATACGGCCGCGGGCGCGGCAAGACCTTTTTGCAGACCGCCACCACCGCGTGGCTGCAAAGCAAGCTCAGCGCCAGATGCACGCCCGTCTCCCGCCACAGCCCCTCGCCGCTGAGCAGCAGCGCAAGCGACAGCCCCACCGACCAGACCGCTCCGCCCAAATGCGTCACCAGCGGCATCACCCGGCCGGCTACCCCGTTTCGCCACCCGTTGACCCAGAAAAACGTTGCCCGATCTCCGCTTCGCACCCACACCGTCATCCATTTCATCGCAGCTTCTCCCCTCCTGTCGCTTCTCCTTTCATCCTATCATCTTAGCGAGCAAATGTTAGCCGTATATAAAGGAATGGTGGTAAGATAATGAGAAAACTTCTGCCAAAAAGGAATGATCGATGATGGAACACCTGCTCAACCCGCGCGTACGGGACATTCAGATGTCGGGGATTCGCAAATTCGCCATGATCGCCGCCGAATACACAGACGCGATCTCGCTGACCCTCGGCCAGCCCGACTTCCCGACCCCCGAGCACATCAAGACAGCGGGCCAGACCGCCATCGCCAACAACCATACCTCCTATACGCCCAACGCCGGGCTGCCCGCGCTGCGCCAGGCGGCCAGCGCGTTTTTGCATACAAAATACGGCCTGTCCTACTCGCCGGACACGGAGATCATCGTCACCAACGGCGCTTCGGAAGCGCTCGACATCGCCTTGCGCACGATCTTGGCGGAAGGCTCGGAAGTGCTGCTCCCAGGCCCGATCTACCCCGGTTATGAACCGCTGATCACGCTGTGCGGTGCCCAACCGGTCTATCTCGACACGACAGAGACCGGCTTCCGCGTCACCGGCGACATGGTGCGCCAGGCGCTGACCGACCGGACGCGCTGCCTGATCCTGCCCAGCCCCTCCAACCCGACCGGCGTGGTGCAGGACGCGGCCAGCCTGCAGGAGATCGCCGATGCGCTCCACGGCCGCGACGTGTTTGTCATCTCCGACGAGATCTACAGCGAACTGCTCTATGAAAGCGAACACGCCTCGATCGCTTCGCTCCCGCAGATGCGTGAGAAAACGATCGTCATCAACGGCCTGTCCAAGTCGCATTCGATGACCGGCTGGCGGATCGGCTTCACCTTCGCGCCGGAGTACATCACCCGGCAGATGGTCAAAGTCCACCAGTACAACGCCGCCTGCGCCTCGTCGGTCTCTCAGCACGCCGCCATGGAAGCGCTGACCCACGGCCTCGACGACGCCGCGCCGATGCGCGAAGAATACCGCAAGCGCCGCGATTTTGTCTGCGCGCGCCTCGCGGAGATGGGCTTCGATGTGGTCGTGCCGGGCGGGGCGTTCTACATCTTCCCGTCGATCAAAAAATTCGGCCTGTCCTCCTTCGACTTCGCCACACGCCTGCTCGAACAAGCGCGCGTCGCCGTCGTGCCGGGCGAAGCGTTTTCACCGCTCGGCGAAGGATTTATCCGCATCTCTTACGCCTCCTCGATGGAACAGCTGCAGGAAGCGATGGAGCGGTTAGGCAAGTTTATGAAAACGCTCTAGCCAAAAGAAGCGCAGCACAGAAATTTGTGCTTCGCTTTTGATCGTTTGCAGCTTGCGCTGCCAGATTGAGCAAAAAAGGGCTTGCGAAGTGATTCGCAGGCCCTTTCCCGTTGCTGGTATTAAAACGCAAACATGCACATCAACCGCTCACTGGTGCGGAACAGGCGGGTCAGCGTCTCCACTTGCGCCTCGTCGGACAGCTTGGTCAGGCCAAGCTTGTGCAGGCGGTCGAACGTGGTGGTGCCGGCGAGCAGGCTGGAGAAGTTGGAGACTTCCAGCGTCAACTCGACATCGGCAGAACTGTCGCCACCTTTGATCACCTGCGGGCGCCCTTCGCGGAAGTCGATCACGCAGGCGGCCGTATTGTCCGGGAGGAAATTGTCTTCCAAGGTCAGCTTCAGCTTCAGCGTCTCGCCGTTGAAGTTGTGACCCTGCAGGTCGGTGAACAGCTTTGGCAAATCGACGACGCGCACCATCATGCCGCAGCCGGTGACGCTGGTCTCAAGGAAGATCGAATCGAACACGTCGTGCATATTGGTCGACGTGGTGCTGAGCATATAATGGATGCTTTCGTCCTGCGTGGCGATGTTGACCTTGTGGAACTGGTCGCCTTGGGTGTGCAGGAAGGTCAGCATCTCCTGCAGCGCTTCGCCCGTCTCATAGACGATGTGCGGGATGTACAGCTGATTGACCAGCATGTGGTCTTTGATGAAGCGCATCAGCATGTACCCTTTCAGCTCACCGTCTTTGCGGAAGCCGATCACGCGAGCGGTGTCCGCCTTGAAAAAGCCTTCGAGGTGGTGCTTAGCCAGCGGGGTCAGCCCGTTGCGGGTCAAAGCGTAGCGGTTGTAGCAGGCGATGACATCTTCGAGGTGATCGGCCGAGAGGATCTCGAGGTTCGCCTTGCTGCCGAAGTTCGGGATCGACGCCGCCTCCATGCTGAAGCGGCGCTGCTCGACACCGGAGCCAAAGCCCATCTGCTTATAGAAGGACATGCGGAACGGGAACAGCGTCACAAAGCCGATCCCCTGCTCGCGGAAATGGTGCAGCGAGAAGGTCATGATCTCTTTGGCGATCTTTTCTTTTTTGTAGAGCAGATCCACCGCCACCAGAGCAACGCCGCCGGTCGGCACCATGCCCTGGCCGCGCAGGTTCATCTCAAATTGGAGCAGGCACATCCCGCCCACCATCTTGTCATCGCGGTAGACGCCGTAAAAGGCGCGCTCCGGGAAGCTGAACATCCGGTTCATCGTCGCCACAGCCTGCTCTTCTGTCCCGCCAAAACCCGGGTAGGCGTTGCGGTACAGCTTGGCAAAAGATGCGGTGTCTTCGAGGCCTAACTTTCTGATCTCAAGCATGCTTATGACTCCTTCAATTTTTAATCTTATTATAAACGAAGGAGCCTAAATTTGGATATGCCTTCTTCGATCTTGACAGGAGATCAGGCCGGCAGTATGCTTTGACCATATGGTCAATGACCACGTGGTCAATCTGAGAGGAGCGATGATTCATGCTGATCAACGCACATGGCCTCAGCAAGAAATATCCGATGGGCGAGTCTGTCTTCTATGCGCTGCAAGGCGTGAACTTGGCCGTGGACCAAGGCGAGATCGTGACGATCCTCGGACCGTCCGGCTCCGGCAAATCCACCCTGCTCAACGTCATCGGCGGGATCGAACGCCCCGACGGCGGGCAGTTGTTCGTCGACGGGCAGAAGATCTCGGCGCACAGCGATGCACAGCTGACGATGTACCGCCGCGAGAAGATCGGATTCGTCTTTCAATTTTATAATTTGATCGCCAACCTGACCGTGCAGGAGAACATCGAAGCGACGACCCACATCGCGAAAGCTCCTCTGCCGGTCGACGAAGTGCTGCGCGCGGTCGGCATGTACGACAAGCGCAATAAGTTCCCTTCCGAGCTGTCCGGCGGCGAGCAGCAGCGCGTCTCGATCGCCCGCGCCGTCGCCAAGAACCCCGGTCTGCTGCTCTGCGACGAGCCGACCGGCGCGCTCGATTTTGCGACGTCGAAAGAGATCTTGAAACTGCTGGAGAACATCAACCAAACGTACAACACCACCATCCTGATCATCACGCACAACCCGGCCTTGCAGGCGATGTCCGACCGCATCCTGCGCCTGCGCAGCGGCGAGATCGTGGAAGACGTCGCCAACCCGCACAAACTCCCGGCCGAACAGGTGGAATGGTGATGGTGCTCAACAAACGGATCTGGCGCATCATCAGGCAAAACAAGGCGCAATACGTTTCCGCGATGGTGCTGGTCGTGCTTTCCTGCCTGCTGTTCACCCTGCTGTCGGTGATGGCGGCCAACCTGCAGGACAATGCGGAGCGGTTCGTCCGGGACTACAAGCTGGAAGATGTAAAGACGGTCGTGCAACTGCCGATTGCCAACGTCCCAGACGTGGAAAAAGCGTTCGGCGTGCAGATCGAGCCGCGCTATGAGCTCGATGTGGAATGGAAGCCGGAGGTGACCTTGCGCCTGTTCGATGCCAGCGAGAAAGTGAACGTCCCCGCACTGGTCGCAGGGTCGCCGCTGCAAGCGAACGACGACATCCTGCTCTCCCCCTCGTTTGCACAGGCGCAGGGCGTGCAGGTCGGATCGGTGATCACGCTCGGCGGAGATACGTATACGGTGCGCGGGCTGATGGCGGTGCCCGACTATATCTATGCCTTGAAGAGCGAATCGGACATCATGATGGACCCGCAGTCGTTTGGCGTGGCGGTGATCACGAAGGAGAAGATGCAGGAGCTTGGCACGGGCACTCTCTACTACAACATCAAAGGGAATTCTCCCGAGCTGAAAGCGTACCTGGAGCAGCACCACAAGCTCTTGCTCTGGAAGCCGATCACCGAGAACCCGCGCTATCAGCTGGCCGACAGCAAGATTCGGCAGACGGCCGATCTCGCTGCCAAGGTGCCGACGGCGATGCTGTTCCTGACCTGCCTGCTCCTGGCGACGGCGATGTGGCGGCTGGTGAAGATGGAGTTTACACAGATCGGCACCTTGTATGCGCTGGGGTACAAAAAAGGCGAGATTCTGCGCCACTACCTGTGCTTTCCCCTGCTGATCGGACTCTGCGGCGGCGTGACGGGGACGCTGCTCGGTCTCTTGGTTCTGCCGCCGCTCCTCGACTATGTCGGGCTGTACTTCAACGTGCCGATGCTGAAGACAGACTGGAATCTGCAAGATCTGGTGCTCTCAGTCTTCCTTCCGCTCCTGTTTCTGCTGCCGGCGACGGCGATCGTCGTCTGGCGCGCGCTGCGCCTGAAGCCGGTCGTGCTGATGCGCGGCCACATGAAGACGGTCAAAGCGGGCCGCC